>JBLHWZ010000108.1:0-15846 GCA_047629415.1 Bradymonadia bacterium
AATGGGTTTACGTATTTCCTCTTCGTGGACTCCATCGGGGATGTTACCGATCCGTCGTTCACTATCACTGTTGAAAGCGTAGACTGACCCGCCGGACCCCGCATGGCTAAACTCTATTTCTACTACTCGGCGATGAACGCCGGGAAGAGCACGACGCTCCTCCAGACGGCGTATAACTACGAAGAGCGCGGCATGCGTGCGCTGCTCTTCACGCCGAACTTGGACGACCGCTACGGTGTTGGGCAGATCACGTCACGCATCGGATTGGAGCGCCCCGCGCACGCGTTCTCGCGCGACGAGGACCTCTACGTTCACATCCGACAGGAGATGCAGGAGAGTTCCCTCGGCTGCGTGCTGATCGATGAAGCGCAGTTCCTGACAGCGACTCAGGTGCTTCAGTTGACCGTCGCGGTAGACCGCCTGGGGGTGCCTGTTCTCTGCTACGGGCTCCGCACTGATTTCCGAGGAGAGCCCTTCGAAGGCAGCAAGTATCTTCTCGCCTGGGCCGAGGAGATCTGCGAGATTAAGACGATCTCGGCTTCCGGAAAGAAGGCGACAATGAATGCCCGACTTCACTCGGATGGGCGGCGCGCGTTCGAGGGGGCGCAGGTCGATATCGGCCATCACTATGTGTCGATGTCACGGAGGGAGTTTGACCTCCCACGAGCGTCTCTCATCGACTACGCCCCGCCCGATTAGACCAGTGAACTCGCCTCGGACAGCATGTGTGAGACGATGAGTGATCCATATGGGCGTACATCTAGGGGCTCGGAATGCCCAACATCGTTTGCTTGGTTCATGGCGCGTGAGCCCCTAGTCTACTGGATGCCTCCGCAAACCCCCGGCACATGATCCCTCCATCCCTTCGTACGATGCTATCGTTCTCGTGCTACGTTGTGCTTGCGCTTGCGTGCTGCAACGGCACCACTTCGGTCGAGCGCCCGGTGCCGGAGGCAGGCCTCGGCGAGGTTGCTCGCGAAGTTGGACCCGTCGCTACCCCCGAGCCAGATATCACGGAGATGCCGCAGCCGTTCGCCTTCGGAGGTGGGCCCTGGGAGTGGGCGACTCGCGGCATCGGAGGTGGAGGAGCTTTCCTCTCGGCGTCGATCAATCCGCACGACTCGAACGATATGTCGATCTCGACAGACATGGGTATGAACTTCCGGTCCGTCGACTTCGGTAGAACCTGGTTTGGCCTGCACTTTCAGATCCTCCGGGGGAGCGACCGTACGACGCTTCGCTGGACCTCCGACCCGGAGATTATCTACACGATCGACTACCAAGGATGGTCCGGCTCGTTCGTCACTCGGTCGACCGATGGCGGCAATTCGTGGGCCAGGCTGGACTCGGATCCGTCCGAAGAGAACGCCTACTGGGTGCACGTCGATCCAACCTCGACGGATCGAATTTTGGTCGGTGGATGGGCGGCGCTCTATTTTTCAAACGACGGCGGGGCCTCCTGGCGCACCGCACACACCGCAGTCTTACCAGAGCACGGGCTCTACATCGCGGGTGTCGCTTGGGCGGGAGACACGATCGTCGTCGGTAGTTCGGATGTGATGATCGTTTCACTGGATGGCGGCGTAAGTTGGGAGGCGATTTCTTACGCAGGGTTGCCCGAGGGTCAGGTCGTCGGCAGCCTCGCCGGCGCAATTGAAGGTGACATCATTCGGGTGTGGGTGGTCTCGCGGGTCGAAGGAAGCGTCTGGCCGGGCATTCGCTCCGATCAGTATGTCGGCTACGAAGGAGTGTGGCGCGCTGACCTCAACGAAGAAACTCCCGAGTTCGAGCTTGTCGATGACGGAATCCCGCGGAATTTCTATCCATTTACGGTTGGCTCGGCACAGAACGATGTGGACACGGTCTACTTAGCGGGCGGAAACACCGACTACGACATGCCGGACGTCTATCGCTCGCAGGATGCGGGTGACTCATGGCTCTCTACGTTTGGCGTCTATGAGAATGCGAACATCGCCAGCGGTTGGTGCGGTCACCGGGGCGACATCGACTATTGGTGGTCTGGCGCGCCGCTGACGTTCGACGTCTCGCTCACAGACCCCGACGTTTTGATCATGGGCGACTACGGCTTTGTTCACGTAAGCGCCGACGGAGGCGACACTTGGCGCCAAGCATATGTTGCGGAAGCAGACCAGAACGCCCCGGGTGACAGCACGCCCAAGCTGGGGGCGTATCAAGGGGTCGGGCTCGAGGACACGTCTTCTTGGTGGCTGCACTGGACCGACTCGAACACGGTCTTCGCTGGGTACAGCGATATCCGTGGAATCATGAGCCAGGATGCGGGCGTGCACTGGTCATCGGGAATCAGTGCTGGCCTTCCGCACAACTCCACCTATCACGTGGTGCAACATGAAGGCTCCGGGAGGCTCTTCGGGGCGACCTCAACGGTTCACGATCTGTATCAGTCGACCTATCTGACGGACGACCGGATCGACGACGGTGCAGGCCACATCATCTACTCTGAAGACGGAGGCCTCAGCTGGGCGCAGTTCAGTGATATGGGTCATCCCGTCGTTTGGCTTGCCCTGGACCCGACCTCCCCAGATCGCATGTACGCCGCGCTGGCGGATAGTCAGCAAGGCGGCATCTACGTGAGCCAGGACGTGACGGCGGAGCCGGTCTCATGGCGGAGGCTCCCGACGCCCAGTCGAACAGAGGGGCACCCGTTCAACGTCCATGTACTGGCTGATGGGACTCTGCTGACTACTTGGTCTGGTCGCCGCGATTCTTCAGAGCTCTTTACGACAAGTTCCGGTGTCTTTGTGAGCAGCGACGGAGGAGAGACCTGGGAAGACCGCAGTCACTCCGACATGCACCGCTGGACGAAGGACGTCGTTCTCGACCCAAATGATGAGACGCAGTCGACTTGGTACGTGTCGGTTTTCTCACACTGGGGGAGCGCCCCGAACGAAGTTGGAGGCATCTTTCGGACACGTGATCGAGGGGAGAGTTGGGAGCGCATCTCCGATCTCTACCGAGTGGAGTCGGTCACCATAGACCCTCAGAATCCGGACTTCATGTACGCGACCACCGAGACCGAGGGTCTCTGGCAGACGTCGAATCTGAACTCCGATAATCCGCGCTTCACGCAGGTGCTCACCTACCCCTTCGAGCACCCCACTCGCGTGTTCTTCAACCCGCACGACGAGAACGAAATCTGGGCGACCTCATTCGGCGGCGGGCTACGCGTGTTCCAGCGCTTGGTTAGCGCCGCCAGTCCCTAGCGCTTTGGGTCGGCCTTCGCTCGGCCTTCGCTCGGCTCGCAGGCGGAGTGCGCGAGCGGCGCTACTCTGCGGGTGCTGATGCGCGTGCAGTCTCCTGCTCGGCGTGGGCAGTTGCGATCGCCTCGGCAGCTTCTTCCTTGATGTCGGAGACGAGCTCTTTGCGGCCAAATCCGAGCTTACCGATCGTATTGCTGACGGCCAGTAGCCCGTAGTTCCAGCGTGCCCACTTGGCGGTATGCGCGAGCAGCGACTTGCGCTGTTGAAAGGTACTTTCGTTGCAGAGGGGGTTCGGAACTCCTTCGTGCGCGTGCGCAGTCGCCTCCTCGTAGATCTTCTCGAAGCGGCCAATGACAACGTCAGGGTGAGACGTACGGCGGGCCAAGCTGATCGCCTCAGCAGCCATCTGGCGGCGGAAGGCCCGGTTGGTCACGAGTGCCAAGCAACGCTCGGCAAACGCCTCCTGAGTGTCTGTGCGGTTGGGCGTGACGAGGAAGCCGTTCACACCGTCAGCGATCTGGTGCGCGACGCCCATCTCGTCGTCGAGCGCGACGACCGGGAGGCCGCACCAGAGCGCCTCGTTGACAACGTTTCCGAAGGTCTCTGAGAGCGAGGAGTATGCGAAGACGTCGGCGTGTGCGTACCAGTCGACGAGGCGCGCGTGCTTCACTTCGCCGGGGAAGAGAATGCGGTCCGCGTGGCGGCACTTGGCTGCGAGCGCCTTGAGGTTTTCGTGGTCGTGTCCGGCGCCGACGAGGGTCAGTGTGACCTCGGGATCTCCCTCGGCGATGTGACGGTCGAAGGAGTGAATGAGCTCCTCAAGGTTCTTCTCACGGTCTTGGCGGCAGACGCAGATGAGGCGTTTTCCAACGGCGAAGTGCTCTGGGAACGGGTCTTCACCGGGTTGTGCAGAGAACTTCGCCGGGTCGATCGGACGGCCGACAACCCAGATGGGCACTCGGACACCACGTTCGCGCCAGTAGTCGACCATGAAGCGGCTCTGCACCACGAGTCCATCGCCGTCGTTGTACATCCGAGCGAAGTCGCGCTCGACATCCGTTGCCGCGTTGCGCGCTGCATCGCGGAACATCGGGATTTCGTACATCCGGTCCGAGAGCAGGAAATGGGAGTGGGTGGGCAGGTGGATAATGTGGGTGTTGATGACCGCCGTGCGGTTCATCTTTCGTACCCAGTTGGCCCACTCGATGACGTGGTTGTTCGTCTGGCCGTGGATGATGTCGAGCTTCGGCGCATGTGTGAGCTGCTTCCACGGCCTCGGAACCACGACCTTTACATAGGGGTGGCTCGGATACGGCACGCCCTTGAAGAGGTGAGTCTTTACGCCAGGCGCGGGGGCCACGTCCGTAGTGTCTGGCCCCAGAAGGGTGACATCATGCCCATGCCGCTCAAGACCCTCGTAGAGGAAGCGAGTATGGAGTGCCGGACCGGACTGGTACGACATGGAGGGGAAGTCAGTTAGGATTCCGACGTTCATCAAAGCTCGGGTGCCACAGAGGTGCGTGTATGAGGGCTACTGAGCAGATAGGTCGTTGAAGTCCAGAAAGTTTTTGTATTTCGAGGAGATAGGAAAGATCTCGGAGGATGAATACTCCAATTTGGAGTACGTCTACTCCACTTGCGCGCACGCGGGACACCCATTGCCACGGACGCTCCCCGCTCCCAAATGAGAAACCACCATGCTTAAGAACTCTTTCCGCCGCTCGATTCTTCGAGGTACGCTTGCCTCTCTCGCTTTGGCGATGGCTGCCTGTTCTGGTCCTCAGCCGACGTATGTTCGCGGCGACGATGTTCGTGGCCTCGACGACCCTGCGATGAGCACCGGCCTCGACCGTCGCGACCTCGACGGTCTGCTCGGCGAGAACATGTCTCACATGACAAACTCGGCATGGTACTCGGAGGTGGGCCGGCGTGCCGGCCAGCGACCGACGGTGGCGATTCTACCGATGGAGAACTGGACCACAGAGCACATTGAGCCCCAGCTCCATGCGCTGCTGGGAATGGTCGAAACGGACCTCGTGAACTCCGGTCGATTTACCGTCATCGCGGCCCAGCTGCGCGAGACGATTTTGGAGGAACTCCGAATTCAGCAGGGGGAGGAGTTTGACCAGAGCCGAGCGGTCGAGGTCGGGCGTCAGCTAGGCGTGCACTACTTCGTGACCGGTCGCGTCGTCGACAATACGGAGCGCACCGCGTCCGCTCGACGCGTCCAGTACTTCATGTTCATGCAGGCGATCGACGTCGAAACTGGCGCGATCGTTTGGCAGAACCAAGCGGAGCTGACCAAAGCGATCATCCCACTCTAGGGTTGTTGGGAATTCCACACACGATCGCACGGTGCCTCGTTGGGGCGCTCGCGCTGCTCACCATGGCATGCGGCGGCTACTCACAGCGTCTGGCCGAGGTGCGTGACGGAGCTGCGGCGAACAATCTTGAAGTCGCGCTTGCTGCGGCCGATCAGCTCGTGATCGCAGGGCAGGAGGGCCGCTCCCCTCAGGAGCGCGACCTCCCGCTGCTCTTGCTGGAGCGAGGCACACTCTACCAAGCAATGGGCTTGCATGAGCTTGCAGTGACCGACTTCACCGAAGCGGATCAGATGCTTGAGGTGCTCGACTTGAGCAGCGGTCGAGCCGGGAACGCGGCGGAGTATCTGTGGTCGGGTAGCAAAAAACTCTACCGGCCGCCGATCTACGAGAAGCTGCTGGTCAACGTCATGGCAGCTTCGTCGTTTATGGCCGCCGGGAGCTATCGCTCTGCCATGGTTGAGGCGCGTCGGATTCGAGTCCTCTGGGAGTACTTCTCGGACACGGATCTCGCCGGGCACCCGATGCTCTCAGTAGCGAGTTACATCGCGGCGCTGGCGATGGAGTTGGGCGGTGAGGAGGACACCGCGCTACGGTTCTACGCAGACGCTTGGTCCGATAAGCCTCTGCCAGGCCTAGCTGAAGCGATCGCTCGAATGTCCTCGCAAAGCGGTGCATCCATCGACTCCACGACTTTGGACGCCGCGCTAGCAGAGGCGAGCGCTTCGGAGACCGAATCCGAGCTGATCACGATCACGTTCTCAGGGATGGCACCCTACCGAGTTGCGCAGCGAATCCCGATCGGGGCGGTCTTCATCATGATGCGGCAGAACCGCCAATACGCGCTGGGCGAGAGTAACGCGGCGGTCTACAACCGGATCGTCGCCGAAGGGTTGCTCACATGGATCAACTTCCCGACTTTGGTCGCCGCGAATAACGGGCTCGGGACGATACAGAATGAGGTGGACGGGAGGCGCACTGACGCGTCGCTAATCGCCAACGTCGAGTTGTTTGCGATGGCACAGTGGGAGGCGGAGCGCTCGGGCATCGCATTTGCCGCAATCACCAGGGCCATCGTCCGGGTGCTCGCTAGGGAGGGCATTCAGGCGGCGACTCGCGCCGGGAACAATCAGGCGGTCGAGACCCTTGGGTTCATCGCGAGCCTGGCTACGCAGGCCGCGATGCAGGCAGCGGACCAGCCCGACACTCGTACCTGGAACTTGATGCCAGCGCGGGTGTGGGTGAGTCGGACGGAGGTAGAGCCTGGCTCGCACGCGGTGTCGGTTCGAGCGGGTGGCGTCTCCCACGCGACCACCGTTGAAGTCCGCGAGAACGGGGTCGGTGTGGCCGTGTTCAGGATCTTCTAGCGGTACGAACAGCTATTTCAGTTCTTGACTGAGCGTAGGTCCTAAAGTAGCGATTCGCGCCCTTACTGATGTGACGCGCTTTCGCGTCGACTTTCCGAAGAGAACACCATGCGTGAGAAGATTCGACTTGTTTCGTCAGCCGGCACCGGCTTCTTCTACACCACGACCAAGAATCGCCGTAACACTCCGGAGAAGCTGGTTGTGAGGAAGTACGACCCGCGCGTGCGCAAGCACGTCGAGTTCAAGGAAGCGAAGATCAAGTAAGCGCGTCGCGCTACCTGAAACGACGAGAGCGGGCTGAAAAGCTCGCTTTCGTCGTTTTTGGTCTCGGCCTTCTCGGCCTTCTCGGCCTTCTCGGCCTTCTCGGCCTTCTCGGCCTTCTCGGCCTTCTCGGCCTTGAGCAGCGCTGGACGCCTGCGCGGCGCTGTATGCTTGAGCAGCGCTCGCTAGCGGATAGGGCCCCGGAGCGGAGCTGTATGCTTGAGCAGCGCTGGATGACGACAGGGTTCTGGCCCGCCACTGTCCCGTCGGACCTTCCTCACGTCCCTGCCTCCGGCTGATCGTGTCGCGGGAGGGTGAGCGGCGCGGCACTTATGCAGCGCCGGAGTCGGCTATCGGCGGCGTCGGAGGCCGACTAGGGCCAGCAAGGCAAGGAGTCCTGCGCCGCGGGGAGCGGTCGAGGAGCTTGAGCACCCGTCTTCGTCTGCGGGTGCAGCCGCGAACGGGATGCCGTTGGCTGCGTCGTCTGAGCCGCCCTCTTCAGCGGTGGCGCGTGCCGGACC
Organism: Bradymonadia bacterium; assembly: GCA_047629415.1. Lineage (GTDB taxonomy): Bacteria > Myxococcota_A > Bradymonadia > REDH01 > REDH01 > CBDUJZ01. The sequence goes on from JBLHWZ010000108.1 coordinate 7,710, forward strand.
GTTGGCTAGGTCTTCGTCGTAACCGCCGCCAGCTGCGCCGCCCCATGCTCCCCATCCAGGAGGCTCGCACTGAGAGTCCTCCTCGGCGGTGCCTTCGTCTTCGCAGATGACGTTGCCGTCTTCGTCCTCGAAACAAGGCACGGAAGTACTGACTCCCCAGCTTTCACAGGTCCACTCATCCGGGCAGTCGGAATCTGCCTCGCAGTCGATGTCCATCGGTTCGCAGTAGAACTCACCGGCGCCGGTACACTCGCAGTCCGGCTCTTCGACGGGCATGCCATCGCCATCGCTAGGCTCGTCGTCGTCGCTTCCCGAGTCACCGCCGGAGTCATCGCCGCCTTCCTCGGGTGGAACGGGGGATGGGTCGCTGGAGCCACCCGATGAACCGCTGGAGCCGGAGCCGTCAGAGCCTCCACAGGAGCACTGCTCAATCTCGATGCAGCCGAAGCCGTCACCGCAGTCGGAGTCTACCTCACAGGGAGCGACGTAGGGTGGGGCGCAGTATGCTTCCGAAACGGTCTCGCACTCGAAGCTCTCACCGGGATCCTCGCGGTCATCCTCTTCGTCGCCATCTGGTTCATCGTCCGATCCGCCACTGCCCGGCTCATCCGGTGCGGGAGCTGGCTGGGGCGTGTCCTCGCCCCAGCAGTCTTCGTAGGTGAACGTCACGCACTCCCACTCATCGGAGCAGTCGTCGTTGGTCTCACATGCGGTCGGCGCCGGCACACACGAGGAGTACTCTTCGCCGACACACGGCTCGGACTCGGAGCACTCCTCGCCCGGCAGACAAGGTGGACCGTCTGCGCAATCGGAGTGCCAGAACTCACAGGCGAACCCAGTCGGACAATCATCGTCGGTTGCGCATTCATCGGCGTAGGCAGTGCTGGCATAACCAGCGGCAAGCAATGCGAACGTGAGTACTTTGAAGGGATGTTTCATTTCTGAGGCCTCAGCCGAGCGGGAGTAGTGGTGGCTGTCCGCGGGGACTGCCCTCGGTAGCTCCCCTAGGTAGAGCAAATCGTGTGCCATTCCGCATCTGGTAGCTGATCGATGAACAGGATCTCCCGCCGAGGCGTGTTCCTGCTGGATGGGGAGGGCCCCGAGCTCTACGCAAATCGGCATGTGCGCGAGTCCCAGCAATCTCAAGAACATCAGATTTCTGAGCTCGCGCTGACTTTCCTGACGGGTCACAGCTGACTTTTGTGGCGCCCGTCCGCTGACTTTTATGGCGGAGTGGTTGCTCGGCTTTGGGGGGACGGTTAGGTGTTGGGTGCTCCACACTCCGTGCGTTACATGCGAAGATTTTCTCTGGCCGCTCTCCTTGTCCCTTTCCTCGCCGGGTGCGGCGAAGAGATCCCAGAACCTGCGAGCGAGACTACGGTCTCCTCACTCAGCGATTCGGGTGAAAGCCTGGCAGGATTGGCGACTTACGCACTCCGTGAGGCGTTGCGCTCCGGTGGCGAGCTGGAGCTTCAGGTTCTCTTCGAACCCAACGTGGACTCTACCAGAGCCCTGTCTCTGCTGCGCGCGGCTGGCCTCACCAGCACCGAACAGACGCTGCGTTACGGCGGGGTGATCTCCGCGACCGGCGAGTTGAGGGCGATCGAGAGGTTGGCAAAGCAGCCGGGGGTCATGGTCATCGACCTAGCGCCTCCGCCGGAAGTCGGCCTGCGGACCGAATACGTCCCCTCCAACGCGGACAGCCGAGACTCGTCGAACGCCGACGACATCGCGTCTGGCGGAGAATTGGGACTCGAACTCTCCGGCGCAGGGGTCGTGTTAGGGGTCGTCGACGAGGGTCCTATTCGGGAGACCCACGTCGATTTCCAAGGGCGGGTTGTCTACATCGACTCTCCGGGAGAGCTGTCGTCTCACGCGACTCATGTGACGGGCACTATGGCCGGAGCAGGTGTGGCGCGCTCGGACGCGGCGGGGTTCGCCCCGGAAGCACGTGTCTTTGGCTGGACGTTCAACCGGGACACCGTGGACCTGATGTCCAACGTGAACTTCCGGTTTTCGGCCTCGAACCATTCTTACGGATTCGATCTCGGTTGGGACCGCAACGGCCGCTGGGTCGGCGATGAAGGCTTCGGCAAGTACGGCGTGGACTCGCGTCGCATGGACGCGGCTATTCACGAGTTTGATATCGCCTGGGTGAAGGCCGCTGGTAATGACCGCGGTCAGGGATCCGGTGAGGCCACCGAGGCTCGTCCTGCTGACTGTTCAACGGGCTTCGACTGTCTCGCGACCGGCTCAGTCGGCAAGAACGTTATCGTCGTCGCCGCTGCCGCCGATCTGACCCGCGACCCAGCCGGTCCTGGCTCTGCTTCTGCGACTGGGTTCTCCAGTCGCGGACCGACCGACGACGGTCGTATCAAGCCAGATATCGCGGCCAATGGCGACAGCCTGCTCTCGACCACGCACACCGCCGACGATGGCTACCACCGGTCGTCCGGAACCAGCATGGCAGCGCCCAGCGTGACCGGGGGAATAGGTCTCGTAGTGGAGCACTATCGAGATCTCTTTGAGCGCGACCCGACGGCCGCCGAGGTCCGGGGGCTGCTGATTCACACGGCGCTCCGTAATGACGACGAAGGCCGACCGAACGCATCGCTGGGCTGGGGCATGATGGATCTCCGTGCCGCGGTGGAATTCCTCGACGCATCGGCATCCGAGCGCCACATCGCATACGGGGTCTACGCGGGATCTCCTCAGGCCTTCACCGTCGAAGCCGCGGCTGGCGAAGAAGTCGCGTTGACGCTGGTTTGGACCGACCCGGCGGGGCTGGTCAATCTAGGAGGTGAGGACGACACGACCCCGGCGCTGGTGAACAACCTGGATCTCCGGGGACAGTCCGGTGGGAGTGACTTCTACCCATTCCGTCTCTCGCTGGACTCTCCTGGTGGTCCGGCGCTGAATGATGGCCCGAACGACGTCGACAACGTGGAGCGCATAGTGATTTCTGGCGGCGATGTTGGAGGCGATGTGACCTTCACCCTGAATCACAGAGGCACGATTCAGGGCGGGACTCAGCAGTTCGTCCTGCTGAGCTCCAACCCAGTTCGCTCAGCCGCGGATCAGGCACTCTTTGGCTCCCAACGTGTGATTCGAATTCGGGCGCAGAACGACGAAGACCCGATCGAACGAGCGGTTCCGCTGCGGATCACGAGCGGTGCCTCGGTTGGGTTCGAGGTTTCGCGGCGCGATACGCCTTTCTGGCTGGACTTAACAGACACTACGGGCTCTCTCCCCGCCGACAGCCCGACGATGACCATCGACGCACGCGGGCTCGCGCCCACCCTTCACTACGGGACCATTGTTGCGCGGAACACGACCACGGTTGGGTCGCGAGACCAGTACATTACAGTGGTTCTCGACGTTCGCGGCCTTGAGTTCCCCGAGGTCAACGCGGGCGATGATTTGGTCGTCCCCTCAGGCGCATTCGTCATTCTCCAGGGCAGCGGACGCGACCCGACCGGAGAGCCGGTGACCTTCGAGTGGGAGCAGGTGGCCGGGACAGCCGTGGAGGTCGTCGGCGCAGATACCGCGCGGGCTACCTTTATTGCTCCTACGGTGGCCTCCGAGACTACGGTTCGGTTCACGTTGGTGGCCTCGAACGGCTCGCTCGACTCTGCGCCCGACGCGGTCAACGTGCAGGTCATTCCGACGACGGGTGGTTCGGAGCCTGCGGACAATCGGTGCGAGACGGCACTGGAGGTGTCGCTCCCCTTCAACGGCGCTGGCTTGCTTGAGCCGCGTCATGATGTCGACTTCTTCCGTGTTACTCTTGAGTCTGGAGAGACTATCATAGCGCAAACGTTCCGACGCGGGACGGCGTTCGACTCGACGGTTGGCGTCGTGAACGATGATGGAATCGTACTCGGGTCCGACGACGACGGTGGCGCCGATCTCTACTCTCTCATCGAGTACTCAGCAGAGACTGATGGCGCCGTTTGTGTCGCAGTCAGCTCCTACTCCGACTTTGCGTTCGACGGCTCAGGCGCGATCACCGGTGGCGAGTACGGGCTGACAATCGAAGTTGATCGGCCCAATCTTCCTCCGACGGCGGTGGCTGGCGACGACCTGAGTTCGGTCGCCGGCGAGTTGGTCACCCTCGACGGTTCAGATTCCAGTGACGCAGACGGATTCACGCTCGGCTACGAGTGGACGCAGACATCCGGAATCGCAGTCACGTTGGTGGATGACAACGGACCCGCACCGCGCTTCTTCGCGCCCGCCGAAGTGGTAGCTGAGGAAGTCCTCCAGTTCGAACTTCGCGTCTTTGATGCGGACGCTGCGGAGGACACCGACTCAGTTCAGGTGACCATTGCCGCGGGAAGCGCTGTTGGGCCTCTCGCCGACGCTGGAGGAGATCGTATCGTTCCGAGCGGCGCACTCGTGCACCTCAGCGGTCGCGGCGAAGCGGTCGCGGGCGGCACGTTGTCGTTGAGCTGGGAGCAGAGCGATGGTGGGTCGGTCACGCTGGACGTGGACGGCGCAGATGCGACCTTCTTTGCGCCTATCGTCGAGTCGAGCACGGCGCTGACCTTCTCACTGACGGTCGACGAGGACGGTACGGACTCGGTGGACTCGCTGGTCGTCCTCGTGATCGCGACCGAAGGTTTGGATGAACCGGCGAACAACCACTGCTCGACCGCTCCGCTTGTCGGGACCTCGCCGCTGCTGGTCGTGAACGAATCGATCGCGGGTACGCTCTCGCCCACTCACGACGTCGATTTCTATCGCGTGGAGGTGGTGGAGGGCAGCGTTGTAGAGTTCGAAGTGGCTCCGAACGGACCGCGAATTGACACCACGATGGGTCTCTATCGACTCACCGATGGCGAATGGGATCTGCGGTCGACGGACGACGATGGAGGCTCCGGCACGTTCTCGCGGATTGACGCGACGAGCGAGGCCGCTGGCGAACTCTGTGTGGCGGTTTCGCACTTCCGCGACTTCACGTTCGACGGCGCTGACGCCGATGCGGGTGGCCCCTATTTGCTCACCATCGACGTGATACCGCCGGAGGGGGCCAACAATCCGCCGGTCCCCGAGGCAGGAGACGACGTTGACGCAGCGCCGGGCGAACTCATTTTCCTCGATGCCAGCGCGTCGACCGACCCAGAGGGGCAGCCGCTGACCTTCGTATGGAGCCTCGAGCCCGGCCCAACGACAGTCGATATCTTCGACTCCGTTTCGGCGCTCGCCCAGGTCATTGTGCCGAATGATTTAGAGTCAGAGAGCACCCTCGTTTTCCGAGTGGATGTGAACGACGGACGGTTTACGGAGTCCGACTTCATCGAGGTGACGGTCGGGCCCAACCAACGTCCGGTGATCGAGCCGATCGAGCGACTTGAGGTGAACGTTGGTGAGGAAGTCTCCTTCGTGGTTTCAGCGAGCGACCCGGACGGCGACGACGTCCTCTTTGTTGCGGCAGAGCTTCCTGCTGGCAGCTCGTTCCGCGCAGAGACCGGTACCTTCGATTGGGTTGCCGACCGCGGCGGCTTCTTTACGCCACACATCGAGGCTCGTGACTCGTTCGGGGCCTTCGACGAAGTGTTTGTCACGGTCATCGTGATCGACCGTTCTAGCGAGAACCGTGCGCCGGTCGTTGAGGACATTGAGGACGTGTTGTTGGAGACCGATGACGCGCCGGTCGAGCTGACACTGGAGGTGGTCGCGGAGGACCCCGACGGCGACGACCTGACCTACTTTTGGCAGCTTGAGAACCGAACGTTCCTTGGCGCCAGTGCAAGTATCACGACGGAATTTGAATACGGTGAGTACGTCGTTGAGTGCTTCGTTTCGGACTCCGAAGCGACGTCGAGGATCTCGTTCGAAGTTGAGATTCGCTCCACGGAAATTGCGCCTCCGGTTGCCGACGCAGGCTTCGCACAGACCGTCCGGATGCGGGCCGAAGACGACGCGCTAGTCGCGTTGACCTTGGATGGCCGGGCCAGCTTCGACCCGCTGGAGCGCGGCGGTCTGGCCTACTCATGGACCCAAAAGGCGGGGCCCGAGGTCGAGCTCTTTGGTGCGACATCTGGGGTCCCGACGTTTGACCAACCCATCGGGGAGGGCGTGCTGCGCTTTGAGCTCGTCGTTGTGGTGGAAGCCGACGGGAGCCTCGTGACCTCGGAGCCGTCGGAGGCGACCGTTTTGTTAGACCCAGACTCCCTCAACGCGCGGCCCGGAGCATTCATTGACGGGCCAGGCATCGCTCAGCCTGGGGACGTCGTAAGCTACAGCGGTGAGCTGAGCGAAGACCCAGACGGTGACGAACTAGAGTTCTTGTGGTCCGTCGAACGCGGGGCCGCGACGGTGCGCGGGGCGACCGGAACAGTGTCGGAGGTCGAGTACGGCACCCCGGACGATGGAGAGTGGGACCTCGTTCTCACGGTCTTCGATGGGGACATCTACTCCGTTCCTACAAGCCGCGCGATTCGGCAGACAAGTTCAGGAAACAACGACGCCCCGGAGGCCCGGGCCAGATTGGTCGGGAGCCCACGCGTCGGTTCTACGATCATGCTGGATGCGAGTGACTCGCAGGACGCGAACGACGACGATCTGACATTCGCCTGGACTCAGACCGCTGGAACAACGCAGCAACTCACCGGGACCGAGCGTCCAGTCGCAGATGTTGAGCTGCAGGGGGAGCCAGGGGATCGGGTCACCTTCGAGGTCGAGGTTTCTGATGGGGAGTTGGCAGATTCCGCCTCCGTCGAGGTGCTCTTGCTGGCGCCGCTTGAGGCGGCCGATGTCGGCTCCGATGTGGTGGACGGCAGTGACGCCGGCGTTGATGTAACGGACGGCAGTGACTTCGGTGGTGGCGATGAGGAGGCTGGGGACGGCGGAGGCTGCAGCAGCAGTTCGTCGCGCAGCCCCGCGGCCCTCTGGCTGGTCGGGTTGGCGATAGTGGCAATTCGCCGTCGCCGTCGTGACTGATCGCTCTTAGACCTGGCGCCGATGGTCGATGGCCGCGGTCGCTTGGTGGGCGCTGCGACACGCATCCGCTGTTGTTGGGCTCGACCACTCAAGTTGTCACAGGCAGGCGGGCAGGTCAGTCGACATCGAACACGCTGGCTGCGAGCGCTGAGAGGGGAGCTTGGGGCGATTGGGTAAGAAGTAGGTAGGCACTGGCAAAGGATCGAACTCCCTCTTTCCCAATACCGACGGATCGGTCACAATCCCGCGCCCACGTCCCAGCCACGAGATCGATGATTCGTTTTCCCCTGTGCTTTGTAATAATCGCATTCGCACTTCCTGTTTTCGCCACTGAGGACCCGACCATCCGCGAACTTAGCGCGGAAGAAGTCACCGACCTTATGGACGGCGGCACAATTCGAGACATCGCGAGGGGCACTCCGCTTCGGGCCGAGGTGATCGGACTGATCGAGGCGCCGCGGGACGAGCTCTCGACTATCCTGCTCGACTATCCTCAGATTCCGGAGTGGGCTCCAGCGACGGAGGACGTGGAGGTCGTGGGTACCGACGATGAGTGCACGTTCATTGAGGGTGTGACGAAGATTCCGTGGCCCATTTCGGACCGGACCTGGCGAATGTGCTCCCGCGGAGGAGACGAGACGATCGATGGGCAGGAAGCGTTCGTCTATCGATTTGACCACGTTGAAGGCACGGGAAACATCGACACATCGTTCGGTTTCTGGGTCCTCTATTCGCTGCCCGACCATCCGGAATGGACCTACGTTCGGTATGTCGTCAACGCGGACCCCGGCATTGCGATCCCTCAGGCGATCCTGCGTTGGGTCACAAACGGCGCACTTCCAGACCTAATCTCCGGTCTGCGAGCCCGACACGGCGAACTCTACTAGCGCTCTCAAGTCCGACGCGGTCGCGATGCGGTCGCGCTTGATCTCAGTTCTCCCGGTAGCCGGGGCCTAGGTCCCTGTTAGGGGCACAGTTTTCCGGCAATGAAGCGTCATCTCGCGTGCTATGATCACGCAACGATGATGGATAGATTCCAAAACTACCTGCCGCTCTTCGAAGCGTTCGAATCAGAGGGCTACTCGCTCTATCTCGTGGGAGGCTGCGTTCGCGATGTCGTGATGGGGCTGGAAGCGGTGGGTGATGTCGACCTCGCGACGGACTCGCTGCCCGAGCGCACCAAAGAGATCCT
>JBLHWZ010000109.1:0-15718 GCA_047629415.1 Bradymonadia bacterium
AGCCCGCGGAGAGGTCGACGTACATGACGCAGGCGGTGGCACCGTCGTCGTGACCTACGCCCAGTTCGACCGAAGCGAGCGGAGCCCACAGCTCGCGGCTTTGCTACCGAGCCTTGCTCTCGGCCCGGTGCCGTTAGACGCGCCCGACGAGGAGCCCGCAGAGGCGGAAGGCGAAGATGAACACACAGATGATCACGCGACCGAGGGAGGCCACTGATGGCTTCAATGCCCGAAAAAAGCGGTCTCTACCGCAGTATTCTCCCGATGAGCGACCGACCCGCTGAGGTCCCCGCTCGCGTCCTTCTTCGCTACGTCGCACCAGTCGACGGAGGGCCGAAGGTCCACCTTCCGAACAAGGCGGAGAACAACAAGTGGACCTTCGTCGAGAGAGGCCACAAGGTCACGGACGAGGAGTGGGCGAGCACGCTCGTTCCTCTCGCGGCCGAAGACTTTTACCACCTGACTCAGGAACTCTGGATCGGCGGCGGCCAGAAGATGCCGAAGGGCCTTCTTGTGCAGCTCGGCTACACCCGTGAGGGGCAGGCCGCGGCCTTCCCGGGCGCCCAGGTTAAGGACACCAACAAGATCGAGTTCCAGCGCCGAGGAGCGCTCATCTCCGATCTGCAGGTCGACACGCTCAAGGCGGCTGGACTCAAGGTCACCGGTATCGAGACGAGAAAGCTCGATTCCTGAGCCAGGCGGCGCTGACGTGGCAGAACCAGGAAACGTTTGGATCTTCGGCTATGGCTCGCTGATCTGGCGGCCTGACTTCGCCTTTGAACGATGCACTCCCGCCCGCCTTCAAGGGTGGACCCGACGCTTCTGGCAGTGGTCTACCGACCATCGCGGCGTTCCGCAGAGTCCCGGTCGTGTGGTCACGCTGGTGCCGAATCCAGTGGGCGAAGTGTTAGGCGCTGCGTTCGAAGTCGAGCCGGCCGTCTACGAACACGTGATGGCCAAGCTCGATCACAGAGAGAAAGGTGGCTACGAGCGAGTACACACCGTAGCGACCAGTAGCCTCGGCCCGCTAAACGTGATCACCTACGTCGGCTCCCCGAGCAATCCCAACTACGCCGGCCCTGCCCCCATCGACGAGATCGCGACGACGATCGCCGCCAGCGTGGGCCCGAGTGGAGCAAACATCGAGTACCTCGTCGAGCTCTCCGAGGCACTGCGAAGACGCGGCGAACGCGATGAACATGTCGAGGCACTCAGGGCAGCGGTGGAACGGCTCGGTTAGGGCTGCGTTTTGCGGCGGACACGAGTCGCTTCGCTCATGGCGTCCCTACGATGGGTCAATCGTTACGTGGGGGTCGTTAAAAACGGAACGAACGACGAAGCGGCGGGAGAACCCCTACTCTTCGGGGTAGCCGTTCGTGACGTTGTCGATCGTGTCGATCTCGACTCCACTTTCATCGATCACGATCTCCCACACTTCCCAGAACTCGCCGGCCACGCTGAACTCAGCCGTGAGGCGCTCCTGCACCTCGCCGTCCACGGTCAGTATCATCGTCGCGATGGTCGAGGCGTCGCGGATATTCTCGGCCGAGGCTCCGGCACGAACGGTGATCGACTCTGAGAGCCCGCTCACATTGATGTTCTCTGGCCCGAATCCTTCGGTGTTATCGAAATCGAGCGTGGCGCCCCAGTCGCTCATCATATTTCCCCAGAAGCAGTCGTCCGGGGCCATTCTCCACGAGCCTGATCCGTCGATCTTCAAGTGATTGTCGAGGTCCGACCCGTCATCCCAAGTGAGCGCGACCGTGACCTCCGGGAAGTCACCGCTGAACCCGTCGGTCGCGAGGATTTCGGCGTACGCTGGGCCGCATCCCGCGACGCCATTCGTGTCGATCATGTTCATCTCGACCACGTAGGCTCCTGCAGTATCCGGTTCGAAGAGAATCGACTCAGCGGAGGTCGTCGGTACCGTGGCGTCGGACGACGCCGGAGCTTCCGAGAGGCTCCACGAGTAATCAGCGACTTCGGTATCGGTGAACATGCCCGTGCACTCGACTTCCGAAAAGATCGGGATCTCGATGAAGGTACCGAACTCTCCGTCACCGACGGCGCAGCGAACATCGGGGAACGTGCACTCGACAACGCCCTCAGTTCCCGTACCCGTCATGATCACGACCTGGGATCCCTCACTGGTTGCGATCGCGAGCTCGCCGTAGCTCTCGTCTTCCGACTCCGGGAAGAACTCGGCCTCCAACTCGATGGGCTCAACCAATATGAAGGGCACAGACAGCGGGGAGGTGATCGCGAAGGAGTCGGGACCCAAGATGAAGCTGATATCTACGATTTCGACTGGCTCGTCACAGGGCGCGAGGGTGATGGTCCGGAAATCGGCGTCGCCGAGTTCGACGAGGCCGAAGTCGATGCGCGACGGGTCGACCTCGATGCAGGTCGGAACGGAAACGGAGACTTCGACGCACTCTCCTTGATCGCATTCCGTGCCAGTTTCGCACTCCAACATGATGCGCTCGGAGCCATCCTCGGCGCACTGGAAAGCGGTCTGCCCGTCGAAGCATCCTTGCTCGAATGGCTCACACTCGGACGAGACACAGCTCGCGGCGCCTTCGGAGACGATGCACTCCCCGTCGTCGCATGGTGAGAATTCGTAGCCAGAGCCATCTTCGAGACACGTGGATACAGCGTTGTCCTCACAGGTTGTGGAGCCGGGCGTGCAGACGGCTTCCACCGGCACACAAGCTCCCTCGACACACTCTCCGTCGGGGCAATCGTCGTTTTCTTCGCAGAGCGAGACGCAAGCAAACTGGGCGCAGGTCTGGTTCGCATCGCAGTTCGACTCTCCAAGGCACTCAACGCAGACACCCGCGCCAAGCTCGCAGAGCGGTGTAGCCCCGCTACAGCCGTCGTCTGAAGCGCATGAGATGACACAAGCCCCATCGACGCATGCCGCGCCATCTTCGCAGTGTTCGGCCGTCTCGCAACCAACCGACCCGACATCCGTGCCGCCCGTATCGCCGGTCGCAGTGTCCATCGGGGAGATGTCAAAGAGGTAGTACGGTATCTCGTCACCGCCGCATGCAGTGAGGAGACCAATCAGTAGGAATGCTGGAAAGATGCGTCGCATGTGTCTCGTTGACGTGGGCGGGTCCGGCAGCATCTAGCCCGATCATCAGGTCCGCGCCACATCAAATCTACCCACCTCAACCTACCCCCGACACCAGCGCGGGAAGAACTCCCATCGCTCCGTGGGAGTTCACCCCTGGCGAGAATTTGCCGCGTCTCCGAGAGTGGACTCAGATGCCCTCAATGCGTAGCACCCTACTCCCGTTTCTCGCCTTCGCCCTGTCCTGTCTCTCCGTGCCTGCCGTGGCCGAAGAGAGCGAGGAAGAGGAGTTCGATTGGTCCGTCTTCGATGACGAGCCCATCGACTACTCCAGCCAAACGACGGCTGAGGAAGTCCCCTTCGAGGGACGCGCCGGATCGCGGGTCGACGCCGAGGCGTTGCAGCGTCGCCAACCACGCTCCGCGCCAGACGCGCTCCGCTACGAGCCAGGGGTCTACATCCAGCAGACCGCCCAGGGCCAAGCATCGCCCTACATCCGCGGGCGTACAGGCCAGCAGACCGTGCTGCTCTTCGACGGAGTGCGGCTCAACAACAGCCTCTTCCGCCAGGGTCCGAACCAGTATTTCTTCACCGTCGACTCCTCGACGATCGACCACATCGACGTGCTTCGCGGCAGCGCATCGACGGTCTTTGGCAGCGACGCCATCGCCGGGGCGATTGAGGCCGTGCCGCTAGCACCGCTCCGCGATCCCCACATTGAGGGCGTCGCGATCGCCCCACGCTACTTCCTCGACGTCGACACCTCGAGCGATGGGATTGGACAGCGAGTGCAGACCGACGTTCAGCTGAGCCCCTCCTCGGGAATCCTGGCCGGCGTCGGGTACCGAAGCTTCGGACTCTTGCGTAGTGGCGGCTTCGTCACAGGCCTTCGCGGTGACGAACTCCCCGAGGTCCCGCGTTTCGCAGAGGACGGTAAGACCCAGCTTGGTACAGGCTTTGACGAGTTCACCGGCGACATTCGCTGGGTTCAACGACTCAGCGGAGACCTCGATTTCGTAGCGGGCGTCTACAACTACCGGCAAACGGACGCGCCCCGCACAGACCAGTGCGCGCCGCCGTTCGCGCCCTTCAATGAGTGCCTGACGTACGACGAGCAATTCCGCACGCTCGCCTACGTGGGACTGGACGGCGATCCCGGCTCACTCGAAGACTTCCAACTCCGCCTCTCTTGGCAGCGACAGCACGAGCGGCGCACGCACGATCGACCTTCCTCCAGCACAATCAACGGAGGGCTCGACGACGTTGATAGCTTCGGCCTGCGTGCTCACTCCCAGGTCGCTGGCGTCAGCCTTCGGCAATGGGGCAGGCTCGAAGTAGACGCAGGGGTCGACGGCTACCACGACCGCGTCAGCTCGGCGGCGTGGCTAGAGTTCTCCGACATCAACATCATTCGGCACCGGTCTCGCGGACAGTACTTAGACGGCTCGTCTTACTCGACCCTCGGAGCATTTGCGCAGGGTAGCCTGCGAGCATTCGACCGCATCCGTTTTCGGGCTGGAGGACGTGTCTCAAGCGCGTTCGCGAATGCGCCGGCTGACCCCGAGACCGACAGCAGCGCGGTCGACCGTGAGTGGGCGGCATTCGTGGGCAACCTGGGCGTCGAGGTCGCCGCGACTCCACAGCTGAAGTTCTTCGCCGGAGCCGACCAGGGCTTCCGCGCACCGAACCTGGACGATCTCACCTCACGCCAACGGACAGGACCAGGCTACCAGCTTGAGAACAGCGAGTTGAAGCCAGAGCACGCGCTTACGCTCGAGGGCGGAGTGGCGGTTCGACATCGCTGGCTAGCCCTCGATGCTTGGGTGTATCGCATGACGCTGCAAGATGCCGTCTCGCGCGCGACACGGTCAGTAAATGATTGCCCGGAGGGAAACGCCGACTGTCGCAACGCTTGGAACGTGCTGCAACTGGTCAACGTCCCCGGTACGGCGGTCATTCGCGGGGCCGAGCTTTCGGCGGCGGTCGAGAGCGAAGTGGGGCTCGACGCCCGAGCGACGCTCACTTGGGCCGTGGGCGACGAGCCTGACCCCTCCGGTGGCGATGAGCGCACGCCGATCTCACGCGTACCCCCAATGAACGGCACCTTCGAACTCCACTGGGCGCATGAGAGCGGCATTTGGCTCGGCGGCGCGTCCCGCTGGGCTCTCCAGCAAGACCGCCTCTCGGCCGGCGACATCGCCGACGAGCGAATCCCGCGCGGGGGAACACCTGGTTACGCAGTCTTCGATCTGCGCGCCGGCTATCGAATCGACCAGTTCTTTGCTGGCTCCATCGTCCTCGAAAACCTCGGTGACACGGCATACCGCGCACACGGCTCAAGTGTGAACGGTCCTGGCCGAAGCGTGCTCCTACACCTTGAATTTGGCTTCACTACCCAACAACCACAAGAGAATGAAAATGAACCGGACGCTATTCTACTTTAGCCTTCTAGCTAGCCCGTTCTTCATCGCCTGTACCGACGATGTCCCGCCAGAAACCGATCTCGGCGGCACCGACGTCGGGGACGCAGGGGCGGACACCAGCACGGATGTGACAGATGCCGCCGACGTCGGCACTGACCTTATCGACGATACGACGCCCGCTGATACCGGAGACGACGCAGATGTCGCCCCTCAAGAGTGTGAGCCGCTGCTGTCAGACTACTCGCCAGGGGCGGACGATGAATGGCCTGAGTGCGTCTCGGATGATGGCACGTACCACCAGGTTGAGGAGAGCATCAGCACGATCGGTCGTGTCGCCGGGTTCGAAACCATCGGGGATCTCCTGTGGCGCGACGGCACCCCCTCACCTGAGGACTTCGTCGAAGCACGTGATGCGTACGCGACCGGAGAAGGACTCGACTCGCGGGTTCAGCGCCGAGAAGATGAGCACTACCCGTCAGTCGTGGATGCGGGGTCCGGCGAGACACTCCGCTGCCGCGACGAGGGCGTTCCGGCGATGGACCCGGAGCGCTGCGTGGGCCCCGCCCTTATTCTCCCGATCTTGAACGACGCTTTCGTCGCCGGGATCGAGGGAACCGACCCGGAGATCCAAGCCGCGCGCATTGAGGCAGCGCTGCTCTGGTTCTTCTACGTCTCAACCCACAAGGAGGCCACGACCTGCGCGACCGCCGCCAAGGACTGTGACTCGTCGTACGCCTACTACAGCGGCGGTGTCGACCGCTCAGGTGGACTTGGGCTGGCTGGTGTCGTCCGTTCGGTGGATTCGGAGGCGCATGACCGTGTTTGGGACGCCATCCTCGCCGTCCGCTGCTGGCGCGATCTCGACGACGGCGAAGAGGCAAGCGATCTCGACACGCGCGACCGCGCTGTTGCGCAGCTAGACCGTGCATTGCTTCATGGAGTCGCCGCGATCGTCTCAGATCGCTTCGGCCAATGGGAAGCCGATCAGAACCCAGCGGACCTAGAGTTCGTGAGGATCCTCGGACCTGTCCTTGACCGCGCCGCGCTTGAGATCGGTGCAGACCTTGCTGCGGCAGCGCGCGACGCAATCGAAGACGGCAGCGGAGACCTTGCCGGAGCGTTGAGCGCGACCTTCCCCTGCCCCTAGGCGAGACGCGGCCGCTACGACGCTGATGCCCCAGTAGCGCTCAAGCTACCGGAGGTTCAGCTCAAACTAATCGCTCGCGCGCCGCTCACTCGGTCTGACACGCCCAACGAACTCCATTCCACGCAAAGCTGCGCCGCGCTATCCATGGCTTCACGTGCCGGCATCGGCCGATGGTACAAGTAGCCTTGAGCGACGTCGCAACCGATCGCGGAGAGCACGTCGGCCTGCTGCTGAGTTTCAACACCCTCCGCCACGACATCGAGGTCGAAGGTGTTCGCCATTGTCACAATGGCCTGAACCAGCTTTGCGCTTGTCGGGTCAGACTCGGGCCCATCGCCTAGGTCGGCGACGAACGACTTATCGATCTTCACCCGGTCAATCGGCAGGCGCTGCAGTCTCGCGAGAGCGGAATAGCCCGTGCCGAAGTCGTCGATGGAGACGCGCACACCAAGGGCGCGCACTTGATGCAGTTTCTCGACGACATTCTCTAGGTCATCCATCATTGCGCTCTCGGTGATCTCCAACTCAAGAGATCCCGGCAGAACACCGAAGTCGCTGACGCAGCGTGCGACCATCTCAACGAAACCTGCTTGCCCGAGCTGAACGGGGGAGACATTCACACCCATCGAGATCGCGGGCAGTCCCTTTTCTCTCCACTCTCGGAGCGCGCGACAGGCCTCGGTGAGAATCCACGATCCGATCTCGCCGATCAGACGAGTCTCCTCAGCGAGCGGGATGAACTTCTCCGGCGAGACTCGCCCGAGCTTCGGGTGCGTCCACCGTGCGAGTGCCTCAAATCCGACAGGGGCTCCGGTCACGATGTCGAGCTGGTGCTGCAGGTACATTTCCAGCCCTTGCTCGGACACAACCTCGCGCAGCGCGGTCTCTAGTTCCAGCCGGTCGAGCGCGCTTTCGTGCATGTCCGGAGCGAAGAAGCGGAACGAGTTCTGGCCGCTCTCTTTGGCGCGATAGAGCGCCGCGTCAGAGTTTCGTAAGAGCGTACCTGGGTCGTCGCCATCGTTCGGATAGATCGCGATTCCAACGCTGGTTGTCACAATCAAGTCCCGCCCAGCGATCTCAAATGGGCGAGCGAGCGAGTTCATCAGCTTCTGGGCGACCCGGGTGGCGCCGGTGCTGTCCGGAAGCTCGGGTATAAGGGCAGCGAACTCATCGTTGCCCATACGGGCGAGGGAGTCGGTCGCCCGCAAGCACGTCTCGAAGCGCGCTGCGATCTCCTGCAGAAGTGCGTCACCGACGGCCAAGCCCAGCGTGTCATTGTACTTCTTGAAGTTGTCGATATCGAGAATGAGCACCCCAACGAGGTGACCGTTCCGTCGCGCGTGAGCGAGGGACTTCCGAAGTCGCGCCTCCATCTCGTAACGATTCGGTAATCGGGTGAGTTGGTCGTACTGCGCTTGATAGATCGAAGCGGAGTTCCGCTTTCGCGACTCGATCGCGACGGAAACCAGACCGGCCGCGCTTAGCGCCACTTCCAGTCCAGATTCGCGGCCGATCGGACATGGAGTCAGCACATCTAGCGCGCCGAGCACTTCGCCAGCCGCGTTGCGGATGGGGATCGAGGTGCAGTGGCCGAGTCCGGCGTCGGGTGCCGCACCAGCGTAAGGGGCGCACACCAAGTTCTCACTCACCGGGCCATCATAGAGCACGGTGGACTCTTCAGCCAGCCCAGGTGGCTGTGCCTTTTCGACGCTGACACCAAGCATCGTGATGCGCCGCGCGATCTCCTCCGGCAGCGTTGATGAATGGATCGGTCGCAGCTTGCCAGTTCGTGGGATCCACACGCAGCAAGACGCTTCCCCCTGAACGAACTGTTCGACGAATTCGGCGACCCGCCGAACCACCGACTCGAGGCGTTCAGAGCCGGCGACAAGCTGCATCAGCACGCGGCGCTCCTTCTCCCGAAGCTGCGCGATCTTGATGCTAGTAATCTCGGTCGAGATCGTGAGCGAGTATTCGTTTGAGATCGTATCTGTCGGCAGCGATTCGCGACGAACATGGAACCACCGCAGACGGCCTTGGCTGTCGATCAGCTGCTCTTCGCGAGGCTCGTCATGGAAGACTTGATGAAGGTTCGTAGTGACCCGCATGAACTCGCCACTCTCGTCACCCCCATCCGCAGTTCCGAGCTCGGACTCCGTCATACCCACCAGCTGGTCGGCCGAGAACCCAAAGACGGAGGCGGCGGCGGCGTTTACGACCACGAAACGACCGTCTGCGCCGCAGATCGTGACCGGGTTTGGGTTACTGTCGATGATCCGTTGCAGAAGCTCCGGATGGGTGCGCAACACGTCGGCGACGGCTGCAGTAGCCTGCTGCGCCTCCTGTGGACCGTCCCAGGAACCAGTGTCAGCCGCCGTGACTGGACCAGGAGTGTCGGCCGGGACGCGGGCGACAGAGAGCGGCGTCGGATTTGGCTGCGGCCGGACTGGAAACTCAAGATTGAAGCTGTCGCTCAGCTCGTGTGCGGTCGATACCGGACCGTATCCCAACTCGATCGAACGGACCGCCCGCGACGTCATGACCCCTAATTCCGCGAGGAGATTGAGGTCGTCCTGGTTGAACGAAGGACGAGGCGAGCTGTCGAACACGCAGAGCGCACCGATGACCATGCCTGCGTCGCTTCGAACCGGAACCCCTGCATAAAACCGGATTCCTGGCGCCTGTTCTACCACTCCCATGCGAGCGAACTGAGGGTCTTCACGGGCGTCGAGCACGACGTGAGAGTCGTCGTGAAGAATCGTGTGAGCACAAAAGAACTGATCGCGCGGCAGCGCCCCAATCTCGAACCCGTATGTCGCGATGAAGCGATTAAGAGTGTGCTCCACGAGCGTGAACGCAGCGTACTGCGTGTCCAATGAGCGTGCTGCGACACGGGCTCGACGGCCGATTGCGCTGAGGTCTGAACTGCTCAGCGCACTCGAGGTGGACTCCAATGCGACGAGGCGTTCGCGCTCGTTTGGGGGCATCAGAACAGGCATGGATGACTCGGTGGGGTAGGTCTATTGCCGTCACTGTCCTACATGGCCCACCCGATGTCAGATTTTTCGCGAAAACCGTTTGATGGCTACGAATCCCGACAGATCGGATCCGAGTCCGCACAGACGAATCGTATGTGGAAGTGGTCATCGTGGCCGGGCGAGTAGCGTAAGATCCC
This sequence comes from Bradymonadia bacterium, assembly GCA_047629415.1. Classification (GTDB taxonomy): domain Bacteria; phylum Myxococcota_A; class Bradymonadia; order REDH01; family REDH01; genus CBDUJZ01. The sequence continues at coordinate 9,822 of JBLHWZ010000109.1, forward strand.
GCGCCCTCGAGGTTCGCCGAACGCCTCTTCCAACATCTCGGCGCTCTCGCCTTGCTGAACCGCGAAATCGTAGAGCGTTCGCTGGAGTCGGTTGTCGATGAAAATGTAGGTCACCAGATCACGCTCGATCCAGTACTTGAACAAGTACCACTGTCGCGCGTGATCCAGGGTGTAGCGGGTCGTGCGCGAGAAGATCGGCGTCGAGACGACGTCGTTCCGATAGTAGGTGACGTCGACGTCGCGACCCGATGTATGCGATCGATGCGGACGGAAACGACCGCCTCGGCGACGGCTAATGTCCGCGACCATCGGTCGACCACCACCCGGCAGCGCGTCCGCCGTAGTGGTGAGACCGCGCACGAGCTCCGAGACCGTCTCATTGGTTCCCCAGGCTCTCGAAGCATGGCGCACGATCCAGTGGTCGCCTGACGGCATCGGCATGCCGTTGACGAGGCGACCTCGGTCGGCTGCACCACGAGACATAGAGGGCAGCGCTGGATGATAACGGTAGACCAGCAGCTGAGTGCCCGGGTCGAGCACGTTGAGATCCACACCTGGATTCATCGACTGGAGCTGCGTGCCACTTAACCCATATACGTCCGAGAACTCCTGCCAAAGCTGGCCCTCGGCGACCGTCACCCAGAGGTCGCGGAACGCAACCGTGGAGGAGGCCACCTGTTCTGCAGAACGAGTGATTCCAGACACCAGCTCAGGCACTACTTCGAGGACTCGCTCAGACTCGATGCGCTCTTGCGTCGCCAACTGGGCGGCGCCCAGTGCAGTCGAAACACGGGACTGACTTCGCTCAGTCGCACGGCCGATCTGCACGGCACGGGCGTTCGAACGCACTTCAGCCTCCGACGCCGCGATGGCCGATTGCAGGGTGTACGCCGAGACGGGCCCGCCCACAAAGAGCGCGACAAAGACAGCGGATACGATGGCGTGGTTTGGTGAGGACATGCCGGCGGTGAGTCAGACTCCACGTTCTAACCGGGACGTCCCGGCCAGCATTCCGCGGCGCTGCAGCTGACAGGACATAGCACAACCGCGCCCCTGGCCAAAACACGCGGCGAGCGCCGCATCCCGGAGTTCGAACGCACCCTAGCGCGCGTACGCATCCGCTCGGAATGGACCTTGGGCTTTCGTGCGCCGCTGACGGCGGGTCAGATCCGCGCTGACGACCCAGTTTCTGCCTGCCTCTTTTGCTCGATAGAGGCAGGTATCAGCCGACTCGATCAGAGCCGCCGGAGACGAGTCTGCCGTCGGAATCCTGGTGACGACGCCTACGCTGACGGTGACGCAGCCGTTGTGAGTCGAGGCCTTGTGAGGCACGTTCAGGGCTTCGATACCGCGGCGCATTGCGTCCGCGATTCGCGCGCCCTCCTGCTCTGAACGGTTAGGAAGGATCAGCGCGAACTCCTCGCCGCCGTAGCGAGCCGAGAGGTCGTTCGGACGCTCCGGCATTCGGCCGACGGCCTGCGCAACACGCTTTAGACAATCGTCACCTGCGAGGTGGCCGTAGATGTCGTTGAAGAGCTTAAAGTTGTCGACGTCCGTCAGAACCAGTGAAAGCGGCGCTCCCGTCTCGATCCCGGACATCCACTCTCGCTCCAGAACCTCGTCGAAGAGGCGTCGGTTCGCGATGCCGGTCAGTCCGTCCATAGCCGCCAGGCGGACCAGCGCGATATTGCTCTCCTCCAGTTGCCCCTGCGTGTGCTTGAACGCTTCAAGCAGGCGGTCCTTCTCGACCTCAGAGGCTCTCGCGTTGACGACGGTGTGGATTGTGCCCGGAAGGAGGTCGATGAACCGCCCGCGCTCATCCTTGATCATGTAGTCCCCGACACCCAACTTCAGGGCCTGCACGGCAACCTCCGCGTTTCCCACGCTCGCTAGCATCACGGAAGGCGGCAACTCGTCTTTGGCGGAGAGTGACCACACGACGTCGATTCCGCTGCGCACAGGCATATCCTGAGCGATCAGCATCATGTCGTAGCCCTTCACACGGTGCATGATCAGCCCGCCTTCACCATTCGCGGCCAGGTCAACGCTGAACCCACTCGCTTCCAGGCGTTCTTGGACGCGACGAGCTAGCCCCGCGTCATCCTCCATGTAGAGGATTCTCATTCGGCGCTGTTGGTTCATGGAGGATCCCGGAGCTATGGGCACACTTACTATATGGGCATCATCCAGTGCCAGTCCAGGAAAAGAACCCAGAAAGCCTCGTGCTTTCAGATACTTACATGTGCTCGCGGGTGGCAGGAGTGAGGTCGTGTGGGACAGTTTCGCACTTCCACGCATGAAGGATCACTTGCGATACGCCTGCGGAGTGCCACCGCATCCCCCGCTTTTCGCAGCCCAGCGCTTCCACTATGCCAAAGGCATCGCTTCACAGGACCCTATGCGCACCACGATCTTTTTGGCTCTCGCCTTGCTCCTCGCCTGCGGAGAGAGCTCCACAGACACGGAGGGCCCCAGCCGAAGCAGCGATCCCGACGTTGTCGCGCGTGACGGCGACCCCAGAGGCACTGACGCCGGCACGAGCGAGCGAGACCTCGGGACCTCCGTTGATGCCGGTGAAGACGCCGCCGATGACATCTCCCAGGTCGATGTCCCGCAGCAGGACGCAGAGCCGGCGCCAGACCTTCCACCGCGGGAGGACACCGGCCCGCGGGTCGAGGACGAGTGCGCGCAAGTCACCGCCATCGGAGATCCGATCTTCTCTCCGGTTGACGTGATCTGGGCCATCGACACCTCCGGGTCGATGGACGAGGAGACCGAGCTCGTCGAGACGCAGCTCAACAGCTTCGTCGACTTCATCGAGTCCTCCGGCCTCGACGTACAAGTGGTCGTCATCGGAGCGGACACCGTCTGCATTCCCTCGCCACTCTCGACTGGGGTCTGCCCGGACGAGGACACCGTTCGATACCGCCACATTCGCGAGACGGTCGGCAGCAGCAACGCCTTCGAAACCATCGCAGATACGTTCCCGCTCTATCGCGACTTCCTACGCCCCGAAGCGGTGAAGCACTTCATCGTCGTCTCAGACGACGAGTCAGGGCGAGAGGCCGCCTGGTTCCGCGACGAGATGGCCGAGCTCGGCATGCCCTACTTCGTCTTCCACGCGATCGTCTCCCTAACGGGGACCAGCGGGATCTTTGGCACAGGCTGCAGCGGAGTCCACGGCGACGCTGAGGCGATCGGCGACAGGTACATCGTCATGAGCGAGATCACCGACGGTACCGCGAGCAGCATCTGCGAACCTGACTGGAGCCCGATCTTCGACGCCATCGCAACCAACGTGATCGCTGGGGCGACCCTGCCATGCGCGTATGGCATCCCGGACCTCGGCGCGGGCTTGGAGATCATCTTCTCTGAGGTAGACGTGCGCATCAACGGCGTCTTCCTTACGCACCATGACGACGAAGTCGGCTGCGCCTCAGCCCCCGGCTGGTTCTACGACGACAATGAGACGCCCACGACGGTGCACCTCTGCAACAGCTTCTGTGGCGCCGGTTTTGAGGGCGACGAGCTCGTCATCGAGTTCGGCTGCGTGAAGAGCTAGCAGAGCGCGGGTGTGTTCGCGTGTGACCCACGCACTGTCCAATAGACGGAAATCGGCACCCGTAAGGACGCGGACCGACGTTTCGTCGATATCGGCGGCGGCGCACCCTCAGCCCGTCGGGCCGGGATCGCTAATCGCCTCCCGGCTACGACCGATCGACTACCCGTCGATGGGCGCGGTAATCCAGTCGGAGATCGTCTTCAGGGTCTTGTCCCAATTCTTGTCGAGTCGGACTTCGAGGAACAGGCGATAAAGGCCGTTCCATGCGTCCGAGAGTTCCTCAATGAGGAAGAGTCGCTCGAAGAACGGCTCGTCGTCCGCCTTGCTGAGCACGGCGGGCGTCTTCACTCCGGAGATTGAGAAGTCCGCTGCGTCCACATTGAAGAGCCACTCGCGCTCTCCCTTGATCAGACGCAGCTTGGCCTTGGAGACACGCTTGCCGATTTGAAGGGCCTTGTGAGCCTCGGGCGAGTGCGCTGGCGCTCCGCCCTTGAGGTCGCTCGTTTCGGCTTCGGCGAGCGCAGCTTCGAGCTGAATCCGGTCGTCGAAGTGCATCTCGATGTAGTCATCGCCGAGCTTGTGAGCCCCGTCGTTGACGTCATCTTGGTGCCAGAGCCAGAGCATGAACTCGTTGCCCAGGAATCGCTTGGAGGCGATGAGGTCTACTAAATCCATGATGGCCTACTCGAAGGAGGTGAACTGAGCCTGCTCGACACCTGCCAACGCGCCGATGAGCGTGTCGGAGAGTCCGCAGTTGAGCGCAGCGATGTATGCGTTGTTTGGCACGAGCCGCAGTCCGAAGGTGCTCTCAAAGAGGCTCTCAAAGAGCTCCAGTGAGCGGTTGGACTGGCTCCAGAAGCGGACTTCCCTGCGGTCAACCGTCCACACCATGTCGACGACGGCAGCAGCCGGCAGCGTTCGATGCTTGAGTTGGCGGGTCACTTCCTCGCGAATCGCCACTTTCTCGGAGCGGAACAGCTTGGTCTTGTCGTGCTCACGCTTCACTTCGTCGATGCGGCGCTCGACGTGTGCCTTCAGCAGCGCGCCGGGCAGGGCCCAACGATCGTTGCGCATGCCCAAGCAGAGGTACTCACCAATGAAGACGTTGTCCTTCGAGAACTCCACGCTCAACAGGTCGTCCATCACGGACCAGCCATGCGAGACGTCCTCTTCAGCTTCAGGCGTCAGTTCGCGAAAAGCGAACTCCTGGATCTGCTCGAGGAATGTCTCGCGGAAGTCGGACGGCATCTCACCGTCGACGTGGAAAAGTGAGTAAGAAATCGAGCCTTTACGCGCGCCCATAGTTGCTCCGATCGGCAGAAAGGGGGCGAGTTCTTAACTCGTTTCACGAGGGCCGTCGAGAAAACGACCACCGTTTCGTCAATGCGGCAGCGTCGACCAGCGACCCGATCCCGGGTCGCTGCGCGAGTGAATCTCATCCGCGACGACGGGGCGACACGCCAGCCATGCCCTGCCCAGCACGACATAGCGCACATCCCAAACCCAACGCCACACCGGTCCGCGCCGCACCCTTACCCGCCGCACCGCGACGCAGGTCCCGCATGCCGCGCATGAGATCGCGCTCGAAATTGCCCCCGGACGCAGCAACGCCTACGCTCTCTCACGATGGCGTCACACATGAAATCGCGAGAATACACCGTTGAGTTTCTCGCTGACCTACTGCTCCAAGCGGAGCAGATTACTCAACGGCAGCGCGACGACGTGGTCCGCAATGAGCAGTCGATCCGCAAGCGGATCCTCCGCCAGAAAGCGGCCTCGATGCGGGCTCGACAGGTCCGCTACGAGGTTTCGCCCGTCGAAGTGATCGCTACCACCGGGTTCAACACTCCGGGCGGTCTTCCGCTTTCGGAAGATCGCATCATGATCGCGCTCGCCGAGTCATCGGGGGTTGAGTACTTCAAGCTTGATCCGCTCAAGCTCAACGAGAGCCTGATCACGCAGACAATGAGCCGACCGTTCGCCCGGCGGCACGTCTGCTTGCCGCTTGAGCGACTGTCGAGCGGGAAAGTCATCTTCTCGATCGACAACCCCTACGACCTCGACCTTCAGGAGAGTCTCAGAAACCTGGTGCCAGGCGGCTTCGAACTCCGGTTATCCGCGAAGTCCGACATCCTGCGCGTGATCACGGATGTCTACGGCTTCCGAAAGGCCGTCGTCGCGGCCGAAGCTAAGATCGAAACCGGCACAAACATCGGGAACCTGGAGCAGTTGGTTAAACTCTCCGGGGTCGAAGACCTCGAAGCCACCGATCAGCACGTTGTCAGCGCAGTCGAGTTCCTGTTGCGGCATGCGTTCGAGCAACGCGCCAGTGACA
>JBLHWZ010000110.1:0-15680 GCA_047629415.1 Bradymonadia bacterium
GCCCAGCGGAACCTCATCAAGGCCCTCGAGAAGGGCCTCCTCAAGGTGATGTCCAAGATGGGCATCTCGAATGTCAGCTCCTACCGTGGTGGCCAGCTCTTCGAGAGCCTCGGGCTCGACCGGAACCTCATTGACGCCCACTTCTCCGGAACTGCGGCGCGCCTGTCCGGCGTCGGGTTGGTAGAACTCCAGCGCGAAGCGGAAGAACGACATCGTCGTGGATTCCACTGGTTCCCCGAGTTGGACTTCGAGACCTTGCCCGCTGGCGGCCAGTATCAATGGAAGCGACGCGGGGAGCTGCACAAGTGGAACCCTGCCACCATCGCGAAGCTGCAAGCCGCAGTTCGGTTCGACCGCCTCGACTTGTTCACCGAGTACTCGGCCCTCGCCAACGACGAGAGCCAGGAGTTCATGCAGATCCGCGGCTTGCTGGACCTGCACACGGACGGCAAAGTCCAAGTCCCCCTCTCTGATGTCGAGTCTGCTGAGAAAATCGCTCATCGCTTCTGCACTGGGGCGATGTCATTCGGCTCGATTAGCGCAGAGGCACACGAGACCCTAGCGATCGCCATGAACCGAATCGGAGCACGCTCCAACTCGGGCGAAGGCGGCGAAGAGCGCGAGCGGTTCGCGACAGACGAAAACGGCGATCTCCGACGCAGCGAGATTAAGCAGATCGCATCTGGTCGTTTCGGCGTTCACGCCGAGTACTTGGTGAACGCATCGGATCTACAAATCAAGATGGCACAGGGCGCGAAGCCCGGTGAGGGAGGCCAGCTTCCGGGACACAAGGTCTCGGAGCGCATCGCGGCGGTGCGCTGCTCGACTCCGGGCGTGACCCTGATTTCGCCCCCACCGCACCACGACATCTACTCGATCGAGGACCTCGCTCAGCTCATCTTCGACCTGAAGACGGTCAACGAGCGCGCCAGAGTTAGCGTGAAGCTCGTCAGCGAGGTCGGGGTGGGCACTGTTGCGGCAGGTGTCTCCAAGGCCCGAGCGGACGCGATCGTTATCGCGGGCGACTCCGGTGGCACCGGAGCGGCTCCGCTCTCCTCACTCAAGCATTGCGGCCTTCCCTGGGAACTTGGCCTCGCCGAGGCACAGCAGGTGCTCGTCCAAAACGACCTGCGTGGGCGCGTCCGCCTGCAGGTCGACGGCGGAATGCGAACTGGCCGAGACATTGTCATCGGCGCACTGCTCGGTGCCGAGGAGTTCGGGTTTTCAACCGCGCCGCTAATCGCGGCCGGTTGCATCATGCTTCGTAAGTGTCACCTGAACACCTGCTCGGTCGGCATCGCGACCCAGGACCCTGAGCTGACAGCGCGATTCGAGGGCAAGCCGGAGCACGTCGTCCGATACTTCATGTTCCTCGCCGAAGAGGTTCGCGAACTGATGTCGCGCCTCGGATTCCGCACCTTTGATGAAATGGTCGGCCGCGTCGATATGCTCAAGCCCCGACGAGATTTGGAGCACTGGAAGGCCAGCCGCATCGACCTCTCTGCGATCGTCGCACCGGCGAACGCGCCACCCGAGGTCCCGCGAAGATGTGTGAGCAAACAGGACCACCAACTCGAGAATCACCTCGACCGTGAGATCATCCGACTCGCCGGCCCAGCCCTGGAAGACGACGGCCCCGTCGAACTCTCCATGCCGGTGCGCAACACCGACCGCGCGGTCGGAGCGATGCTCAGCGGAGAGATCGCGCGGCGATACGGACAGCGAGGCCTGATCGACAACAGTCTTCTGGTCCGCTTTGACGGTAGCGCAGGCCAGAGCTTCGGCGCATTCCTGACCCGTGGCGTGACCTTCGCGCTCTCGGGCGATGCCAACGACTACGCGGGCAAGGGGCTGTCGGGAGGACGCATCATCATCCACCCACCGGACTCGGCTACCTTCATCCCCGACGAGAATATCGTCGTCGGCAACACGCTTCTCTACGGAGCGACCGCCGGCGAGATGTACATCAACGGTATGGCTGGCGAACGCTTCTGTGTTCGAAACAGTGGAGCCCGAGCTGTCGTTGAGGGCGTCGGAGACCACGGCTGCGAATACATGACAGGCGGCGTGGTCGTTGTGCTCGGCGAGACAGGACTTAACTTCGCTGCGGGTATGAGTGGCGGCGTCGCCTATGTGTTCGACAGGGACGGCGACTTCCGACTGAAGTGCAATCAGGAGATGGTCGATCTGGAATCGCTCTTTGACCGCTCGGACATTTGGCTCGTGCACGGCATGATTGAGGACCACGTCCGATACACCGCTAGCCCACTCGGGCAGCGGATCTTGGACAACTGGGAGCTCATGCTTCCGAGGTTCCTGAAGGTCATGCCGACCGACTACCGACGGGTGCTGCAGCAACGTCGCAGCGCGGTCAAAAACCGACTCAACACCGGCTCCTTTGCCCGGATCATTTCGGAGGCTCACAATGGGTAAGTTTCGAGGATTCATCGAATCCGACCGCAAATTGCCTTCTCGACGCCCCGTCGACGAGCGATTGGGCGACTGGCGCGAAGTGTACGAAGTTCAGCCGGAGGCGGAGACCCGCGAACAGGCGGGCCGCTGCATGGATTGTGGCGTGCCGTTCTGCCAGCAGGGCTGCCCACTAGGCAACCTGATCCCGGACTGGAATCACCGGATCAGCGAAGGGGGGTGGCGCGAGGCGTGGAAACGTCTGGCTGCGACGAACAACTTCCCTGAGTTCACCGGTCGCCTTTGCCCTGCGCCTTGTGAAACCGCCTGCACGCTGGCGATCAACACCGGCGCCATAACGATCGAGCAAGTTGAGAAGCAGATCATTGAGCACGCCTGGGCCCAAGGGTGGCCCATGCCGCGTACCCGCCGCCCCTCAACGGGCAAGCGCGTCGCGATCGTCGGCTCTGGCCCCGCGGGCCTCGCTGCCGCCGAACAGCTCGCGGTAGCGGGACACGACGTGACCGTCTTCGAAAGGGACGAACGCGTTGGCGGGCTGCTGCGCTTCGGTATTCCCGACTTCAAGCTGGAGAAATGGGTGATCGACCGTCGCCTTTCTTTGATCGAGGCGATCGGAGTCTCATTCCGCACCTCAGTTGAGGTTGGAGTAGACATCTCGTGGTCGGAGATGCGGTCGTCCTATGACGCCGTACTCCTCGCGATCGGCGCCATGAAGGCGCGCGAGCTCGACGTGCCCGGGCGCGATCTAGATGGGGTCCACCTCGCGATGGAATACCTCACCGCCCAGAACCGGGCGACGACGGACGAAAACACGTCGGCCATGTCCGCCAAGGGCAAACACGTGGTGATACTCGGAGGTGGAGACACAGGCTCTGACTGCCTCGGAACCGCTCACCGGCAGGGTGCAGCATCAGTCACTCAGATCGAAATCATGCCGCCGCCCCCCAAGACCCGCGGGGTAGAAAACCCATGGCCGCAGTGGCCGATGACGTTCCGAACGTCGTCCAGTCATGAAGAAGGCGGCGAGCGAGCGTTCGCGCTGCGGACGATCAAGCTAGCTGGCGACGGCGCGGTGAAGACCTTGATCGCGGAGCGCGTAACACTCTCTGAGACGCCTGGTGACCCGTTCAAGGCGACCGGCGAGACCCTTGAGCTGGATTGTGACCTGCTCCTCCTCAGCTTGGGTTTCCTTGGACCACTCGCAGACGGACTCCGCGACGAGCTGGACATCACGCTGACCGCTCGCGGAGCGATCAACGCGAACAAATTCGCTACGAACGTCGATGGAATCTATGTCGCCGGCGACGCGATGCGTGGCGCCTCCCTGATCGTTTGGGCGATCTCCGACGGCCGCGAGGCCGCGCGAGCCATTGACGCCGACCTCTGCGGACGAGGCAGCGAGCTTCCTACTCGCGGCATTGACCAACCCTACGGCGGACGATGAGCGATCACGAACTCCTCGATGCGGACGGCGACCCTACTCGTGACCGTCCGTGGATCATCCGAACGTATGCCGGACACACGAGCGCTCGAAAGTCGAACGAACTCTACCGCTCGAATCTGACGAAGGGCCAACGCGGGCTATCGATCGCGTTCGACCTACCGACTCAGTGTGGATACTCGTCGGACCACAAACTCGCTCTCCCAGAGGTGGGAAAGGTCGGCGTTCCGATCAACAGCCTCGACGACCTGCACACACTCTTCGACGAGATTCCTCTCGAAGAGATGAACACGTCGATGACGATCAACGCGACGTCGATGTGGCTCTTCTCACTCTACATCGCGCTCGCTCGCGAGCGCGGCATCGACGAAAGCAGCCTACGCGGCACGACTCAGAACGACATAGTCAAAGAGTACCTCGCACGCGGCACCTACATTTTCCCGCCCGAAGCGTCGCTTCGTATGATCGCGGAAATGTACGAGTATTGCCTGGACGCCGTCCCAAACTGGAACGCGTCCAACATCTGCAGCTACCACCTGCAGGAGGCCGGAGCGACGCCGATCCAGGAGCTCGCCTTCTCGCTGGCCAACGCCATCTGCCTGCTGGATCTCCTCAAGGAGCGTGGCCGGTTCAATGATGAGCAATTCCACCGGGCTGTCGGTCGCATTTCGTTCTTCGTGAATGCGGGAATCCGCTTCGTCGAAGAGATGTGCAAAATGCGAGCGTTCACGGGGATGTGGGAGACGATCACGTCGGAGCGCTACGGTGTTAAGAACCCCAAGTTCCGTCGTTTCCGCTACGGAGTGCAGGTCAACTCGCTTGGTCTGACGGAGCCTCAGCCCGAAAACAACGCGTGGCGCATCCTCATCGAAGCGCTCGGCGTAACGCTCAGCCGTAAGGCGCGCTGTCGAGCGCTCCAGCTCCCGGCGTGGAATGAGGCCCTCTCGCTTCCTCGAGAGTGGGATCAGCAATGGATGATCCGCCTGCAGCAGATTTTGGCGTACGAGACCGACCTCCTTGAGTACCCCGATCTCTTTGATGGTAGCGTCGTCGTTGAGTCGAAGGTCGCCGAACTGGTCGCTGGCGCAAACGAAGAGATCGAGCGAATTCTCACGATGGGCGGCGTCAGCGAAGCCGTAGAGTCCGGTTACCTAAAGAGTGCCTTGGTCGGTTCGATGACGGACCGTGTTGGTGCGATCGATCGAGGAGACTTGCCGGTTGTTGGAGTCAACAGGTGGACCGAGGGCATCGAGTCGCCGCTCGTCAGCGGCGCTGACGGCGGTGTGTTCTCGATAGACGCCGCCGCCACCGAAGAGACGATGGACGCGTTGCGCGCGACACTCGCGACACGCGATGAAGACCGCGTAAAGACTGCTCTCGCTGCTCTCAAGAGAGCGGCAGAGTCGGGCGAACCGATGGTGGAGCCGTCGATCGAGTGCGCACTGGCACGTGTCACGACCGGTGAGTGGTCAGACACCCTCCGCGGGGTGTTCGGCGAGTACCGTCCAGCGACCGGCATTGATGGCCAGACCCTTTCTCTCGACCCAGAGCGCGCTGAGGCGCTCCACAAGCGTGTGCAGGCGGTCACCGATGCACGGGGTCGGCGTCCGCGTCTCGTCGTCGGCAAGCCAGGCTTGGACGGCCACTCAAACGGCGCCGAGGTCATCGCGGTCGCGGCGAGACATTGTGGGTTTGATGTTGTCTACAGCGGCATCCGGCTCTCGTGCGACGAAATCGCCCTGACCGCCGTGGAAGAAGACGTCGATGTGATCGGGCTTAGCGTGCTGAGCGGATCCCATGTCGAACTCTGCAAACAGCTTTTCGCCTCGCTCGCCGAACACGACGGAACCGACATCCCGGTAGTGCTGGGAGGAATCATCCCCGCTGGTGATCACGCGAAGCTGCGGGAGATGGGTGTGGTCGATATCTTCACGCCAGCGGACTACTCGCTCGCAGACGTGATGGGCCGCATTGTCGACCTGGTCGAGTAGATCGAGCATCGGCAGTCTGCCGAACCGCCCTCTCCCTCCGCTTCACCTTGTAGATGTCAGACGCCGCGCAGATCGAACGGGCACTTGAAGGACACAAGCGGTCTCTCGCTCGACTGATCTCGATCTGCGAGACCGAGAGACCTGAAGCATCCTTTCGGCGCGAGGCGATCCTCGACGTGCTGCGCAAGCGTCCGAATCGAGCTACGATTATCGGAATTACAGGGACGCCAGGCGCAGGAAAATCCTCGCTTATCGCCCGAATCGGCGAGCGGCTGCTCAAGGAGACAAACCTCCGCGTCGCGATGGTCGCGGTGGATCCGGCGAGTCCGATCTCGGGGGGCGCCCTCCTCGGTGACCGAACGCGCGTGCGCCTGCCTTCGAGTTCGAGGTTCTTCTTTCGGTCGCAATCAGCGTCGACGTCCCTTGGAGGGCTCGGCGTGCGTACGTTTGATGTATGCCGCTTGCTCGAGTGTCTCTTCGACCTCGTGATCGTTGAGACGGTCGGAATCGGGCAGTCGGAGACGGAGGTTCGTGATCTCGCGTCACGAGTCTATCTGGTCGTGCAGCCTCTCGCTGGTGACCAAGTGCAGTTCATGAAGGCTGGCGTTATGGAGATTCCTGACGTGATCGTCGTGAACAAGTGTGACGCTGAGAGAGAGGCGAGGAGGAGCGTGGCACAGCTCCGGTCATCGCTCAGACTGCTCCGCGCTGGCGGAGAGCCCCCTGGTCTCATCGCGACTAGCGCGCAGACTGGCCGGGGAGTCGACACGCTCGTCGAGGACATCAAGGGCGCAGTGCGTTCCGGCGGATGCGAGGCAGCCGAGACCGCTTTCTTCGAGCGCTGGGTGTTAAGCGAATTCGGGAAGCTGGGCCTCGCCTACCTCCGAGCAACGCCCACGACACTGAGCGAAGCCGCTAGCTTCGATCAAGCGAAGCGCGAATTCGGCGCGAAGCTGATCAACTCACTGTAATCCTAAAAGCGTTCACAGGATAGCACTTGCAAACGGGGGATCCGTTCAGGATCTTACGGGGTACATGTCTCTGTTTTTCCAACATAAACCTGCGACTCATTCGATGGCACGCCCTATGCATAACCTTGTGCAACTCCCAGGCACGTTCGAAAACGAACAACCCGCTCGCGCTAAACGCCTCATGTTGAAACTCCACCCCCCATTAGTTGCGATGCTGCTGGTCCTCGGGGCCTGCAACTCTGACGCACCACCGACTGCTGGACTGGACGCGTCAACAACAGGCTGCATCTCAAGCGAGGAGTGTGGCGAGGGCGAGGTTTGCGAAGCGGGCAGTTGTCAGATCGGCGACACGGGGATCGACGCGGTGGAACCGGACACCCCCGAGTCGGAGTGCAGCACGAACGGTGACTGTGACGAGTTCTTCCTCTGCCTGAACGGGGAGTGCTTCGCGCTGCCCGAGTGCTTTGAAGACGCAGGTTGCGACGATGACCTCGCCTGCATCGCGGGTGTCTGCATCGAGGAAGTCTGTGCCACCGATCCGGAGTGCCCATCCGGTTTCCAGTGTGTCGACGCTCGTTGCGTGGAAGAAACCGAGTGTTCAGAAGACGCTGAATGCCCAGCCGGGCAGCATTGCACGCTCCTCACCGGTGAGTGCGTCGAAACCGATCTCTGCGTCGAAGACTCGGACTGCCCAGGAGGGTTCTGTTTCGACGGCTACTGCGAGTCCTCGACGGCATGCTCCGGTGATGATGACTGTCCTTCCGGCACGTTCTGCGGGCCCGGCGGCGCTTGCCAACAAGTTCCAGATTGCACCACTGACACGGAATGCGGCGAAGCGGAGCGCTGCGAGTTCGGAACCTGCCAGCCGCTCTCCTGCGAGAGCGACGAAGACTGCGCGGCCGATTGGGAGTGCGCTGGAGGCACCTGCTGGCCACGCATTCCATGTGAAGATGACTCGAGCTGCCCCTTCGGCCTTCGGTGCATCTCTCGCGTTTGTCAGGAACCCGATGGTTGCTTGGACGACCTTGACTGCCAACCCGAAGAGTCCTGCTTCGCTGGCGTCTGCGTAGCCCTCCCCGAGTCGGACTGCGAACTTGATGTGGACTGTGGCCCTGGCGACGAGTGCAACCTTGGACGCTGCGAAGAAGCACCGGAGTGCCGGAACCTCTTCGACTGCGAAACCGGTGAACTCTGCCGCGCCGGAGAGTGCATTGAAGTCGAAGGCTGCACGTCCGATCTCCAGTGTTCGACCGGTGAGTTCTGCAGTGGTGGAAGCTGCGTTCCTCGCGGTGGCTGCACCTCCGATGACGAGTGTGATGGCGGAAACATCTGTGTTGACGGTGCCTGCCTGTTCCTCCCCGAGTGCGTAACAGACGACGAGTGCGATGACGGCGAGGCGTGCGTCGGTCAGCTCTGCGAAGACGCCGAGTTGGACTGTGATTTTAACAGCGATTGCCTTGCGACTTGGACCTGTGAGTCTGGCGAATGTGAGCCTCCTGACTGTCTCGAAGACTCGGACTGCTCGTCGGGCGAACAGTGTGGGGACGGAATCTGCTCCCCCATCGGCTGCGGGAACGACACGGACTGTGAGAGCGACGAGCTCTGCCAGTTCTCCACGCGAGAGTGTGTGCCAGCTCTAGGCTGTGACTCCAGTGTCGACTGCCCGCCATTCGGCTTCTGCGTCGATGGTGCATGCCAGAGCTGGGAGGCGTGTACAGGCGACGCCGACTGCAGCCCAGCCTCCTACTGTACGCGAGGAGCGTGCCAGCCACTGCCTGAGTGTGACGTAGACCCTGAGTGCCCGGACGACTTCCGCTGCGAGTATGGCACGTGTGTGCCGGTCTCCTGTAGCGACGACGAGCGCTGCCCGACCCTCTGGCAATGCTTCGACTCCGTCTGCTGGCCGCCATGGGTGTGCGCTGAGGACGACGCCTGTGACTTCCTTGGACCTGACGCAGAATGTGAGGACGGACGCTGCCTGGTACCAGACGGTTGCAGCGACAGCGATGACTGTCGTGGGGCTGCTACCTGCGTTGCTGGCATCTGCGTCCCAGTTTCGCCCGATTCCTGCGAGTACGACTCCGATTGCGACCCCGGTCGGATCTGCAACTTCGGACGCTGCCAGGAACCCGACCCCGAATTCGAGTGTCGCAGCGACTTCGACTGTGGACCCGGCTTCTACTGCGAGGAAGGCGCCGTCTGTGCTTGGAGCGGCGTTTGCTTCGGCGACCGAGACTGCCCCGGTGGCGAGAGCTGCGACTTCGGGCGCTGCGTGGATGGCTCGGTCTGCGAAACGACTGACGACTGCGACGCTGACCACGCTTGCGAAGACGGAGTCTGCATCTACGCCATCGAATGCGACGCAGACGAAGACTGCGGCGGAGAGTTGGCCGCATGTATCGACGGAAACTGCGGGCTCGATGTTGACTGCGACGACGTGCGCGAGTGCCCCGCAGCGCACCTCTGCGTCGACCCTGGCGTGTGCGAGTTTACGGGGACGTGTCGCGACGACGTCGATTGCCCCGAAGCTGAACAGTGCGTCGCGAATCGATGCTTCCCGCTGGGTGATTGCCGCGAAGACGGCGAGTGTGGACCGGAAGAATTCTGCAATCGCACGACGGCAGAGTGTGTCCCCGCCGAGTTCTGTGCGACCGACGAGGATTGCTCCGGCGACTTCCTGTGCGCGCTGAACCGCTGTGTGGAGTTGGAAGTCTGCGAGGGCGACTGGGAATGCCCTGAGGGCACCATCTGCGCCGATGAAGCGAGCCTCTGCGTCTCAACCCCAGACTGCTTGAACGACTCGGACTGCGAGGAAGGTACACGCTGTGATGCGTTCTCCTGCCAGCCCTTCGAATGCGCGAGCAACGACGATTGCGCGGATGGCTTCCTCTGTACGGGCGAGCGCTGCATCCCTCTCACCTCATGCGAGACGCGTGATGACTGCCTCTTCGGACTGCAGTGCTTCAACCGTCTCTGCTGGAACCCTGGCGGCTGCGTGTCAACCGACGAGTGCCCGATCGGCCAGGAGTGTGTCTACGGCGGCTGCTTCTTCTTCCCAGAGTTCGACTGCGAACGGGACGAAGAGTGCGACCCCGGCACCTATTGCGACTTTGGATGGTGTCAGTCTCCTGGAGAGTGATTCATCCACAGACTTTCACGGCTTCACCCAATTTCTTGGAGCGCACCGGAGTCGTGAAATCTGGGCCCGTGTGACTGGGGAGTTACACGGGCCCTTCTTATTTTTGCCCTACTCCAAGACCGAAGCGCTCACCTGAACGTCGACCTGAACTGCGTCCGGAGCGTTTGTCGTGAAGCGTACTACCGCCGTGTGCTCCCCGGGGCCGGTGGGTGAGTAGCGGACCGGAAACGGCCAAGCCTCGTTTGGGAGCAAGGCAAAAGGTAGGTCCGGAATCCCCGAAAGTTCGAATGCTGGGTCCGAGGAGATGACGTCGTCGTTCACGATCGCAACCGTGTCGATGACCAAGTTGTCGGCCTCAAAGCCTCCGCAGTTACGGACGCGGATGATCTCCTCGTGGTCGTCGCCGAGAATGCGTGACCCGAACTCCAACTCCTCATCAATCTCGGCGCAAGCTGGTCCGAACTCAGTTGCGTCCGGCTCGACGTCCGGCCCAGCCACATCTGGCTCTGCGTCCGATGTCACCGGCTCTGTCGAACCGTCTGTCGCTGCGTCAGACGTGTCCTCCGGTATGTCGGCCTGGCCCGTATCGGCTGGCGCGGCGGCGTCTGACGGGGCGGCGTCCGGAAACAGAGAGCCATCCTGCTCGACGTAGAGCCGAGCGTCCGTTTGGCCACAGCCGGCGAGCAGCAGGATTAGAAGGCGATTCACGACACAACCTGGGGAGCGATGGCAGAGCCGACACCGAGGTAGCGTCGGACTGAGGGGGGAGTACTGACCGAGATGAGCGACTGCTGCAGCGCCCAACGTTCAGCGTCGGCCACATCTCCGAGGAAGACCACCTTGTTACTGTTGAGGACCGCGACTGCCGCGCCGTCACGCAGCAAGACGCGGTTGCTCGTTCGCGTGGGGAGCTTTGTTCCGCGCAATATCCTGCCCACAACATTGAGCGGGTCCGCAGCGCTCAACGTTATGAGTTCGGTCTGTTTTCCCGAATCTCGAAGCTTTCGCAGGGCCGGAATGACATCTGCGTGTGCGAACTGCTCGCCTGCGAATCCATCAACAAAGCGCCCACCCCGTATCTCACCGCGCGCCTCCATCCTGCGCAGGACGCGATGAATGTCGCGCCAAGGCGGAAGACCACTCTCGCGGTCAATGACCGCACGAAAGACGACTCCCCACCGCGAGAGCAGTGTCTGAGCGACCCGAAACGCGCGAGGATCGATCCCGTAGCGGTCCGCGAGTCTGGCATCGTCATCGGCCAGCGAAGCCTTCTCTGAGGTATCCACGAGCGCCCAGCGGCCCCCGGCTTCGATAGGCACGCTCCGCTTAGCCCGCGAGGTAGCGACGAGTGCTCGGAGACCGGCGAACCCATCACTGACGACCGCACCGCGGGCGACCAGTTCACCGAGCGCCTCCTCGGCCTGGGCCCCGAGCAGTCGAGACCGAGCTTTGAGCTCGTCGTAAAAGAGCGCCCCGCCCTCTTGAAGTGCGGCCAGGACTGCGCTGGCCCCTCGTGAGAGTTCGGTCAAGTCGGGCTCCGACACCCAGAATCCGACCGACTCGCGCGGAGCGAGCAGGATGGACGTCGTTCGAATTGGGCCGTTGCCTCCACTCGAGCCAGCGCGGCGCCACGCCACTCGGCCCGACAGGCAGAGCATGTCCAACATCGACGGGTCGTAGTCTTCGACTCGAGCCGGGAGGATGTGTCCTTCCCAAGCTGCCACGGGAGCGGAGAATCCCTCCAATCGACGAATCACCTCGAGCACTCCGTTCGGACCGACGAGTCTGTCTTTGGCCTGCACGCCGTGCATCGACGTCAGAAACCGAACAAACGCAGCCGCCCCAACAGGGTGCACCGCTTTCCTGAGACTCTGAAGCGTCGCCCGATGGATCCGAGCGAGCAGACGGCGCTCACACCACTCCGACTTGCCCTGCCCCGTGAAAGAGCCGCGCATCGCGAATCCCTCACCTTCCAGCGACGCGCAGGCCTGTGCGACAAGCGTAAGTGTAAGGCCCGTCGCAGACGCAATAGCTGGCTCCGATGTCGGACCAACCATCTCCAAACGTCCGCGGACCAACTCGATCGAAGCTTCGAGTTCGTCGTGGTCCGCCCGGAATCGTTCGGGGATCTCCGCCGCCGGGGCAACGGCGCCATGCACGGGAACGACGAACGGCAAACGCTCCACAGCACACCAAAACGTGCAGCCGTCATGCTCCCAAGCCACCGCTCGGCTATCGGACACGAGAGCGTCGAACCACTGGCTCCAACGTCTCCTGACAGGCTCTCCACTGGGATCCGCCTCGGTGGAGGCGTTGAGCACGCCGAAGCTCATCAACGCGTCGTGCATCTCGTCCGCATCCCGAACCAGCGGCCAGGCGTAGGCGCGAACTTCGTCGATCGCCTCTGGGCTGAGTCGTCCAAGGTCCTCTGCGTCCTCTGGGGACAGCCATCGTCGCATTCGGACCGCATTCGTGCGGCGCTCTTCCAAAGGAGCGTCGTCGAGGAACGCGTAGGGGCCGGCCGTTAGGATCTCAGCGGCGAGGGGGGACGGCTCCGTGAGGTCCGCCGTGAGCGCTTCGATCTCACCGGACGCGATGCCATCGAGAACCCTCCGTAGCTCGTCGATGTCCATCGCCTCGAACAAACAGTCTTCGATCGTCTGCTTCACCAGTGGGTGATCAGGGATCTCCCGAGCGCCTGCGATGTTCTCAAGGCACGCGATCTGATCAGGAAAAACCACGGAGATCAGATCCTCCGCGTTCATCCTCTGGATAGGCGGCGGGACCTTCTTTCCAGCCCGCCAGCGGGGTACGGCGAGGGACCGGTTGGCGTTCCAGCGCCACCTTGTCTCAAACATGGGAGAATCGAGCAGCGCTTGTACGAGCACGTCCTCAACCGACTCCGAAGTGAGGTACTGATAGACCTCCTCGAGTGGAAAACTGTGCGTCTCTCCGAGCGAGAGCACGATCGCGTCCTCGGTCGCAGCAGCTTGGAGCTCGAAGTTAAAGCGCCGGCAGAACTTCTTCCGGAGGGCGAGTCCCCAACCTCTGTTCATCCGCGCGCCGAACGGCGAGTGGATCACCAGTTGCATTCCACCGGACTCGTCGAAGAACCGCTCGATGATCACGCGACGCTGCGTGGGCATCGCGCCCAGCGCGATCTTGCCGGCGGTCAGATACTCCGCCAGCTGAACGGCTGCTGCGTCCGAGAGCCCGAGGTCTTTGACCAACCACTCGCGCGATCCCGCCATGCCGCGCTGTGCGATCTCCTCTCGAAGGTCGGAAACTGCGACGGACGTCTCGGCCGTTCGCGACGGAGCCTCGCCGAGCCAGAACGGAATAGAGGGTTTCAGTGAGCCGGCGTGCGCGACGAAGACCTTTCCCTGCTCTACTTTGAGAATCTGCCAGCTGGCGTTGCCTAGCCTGAACACGTCGCCGACCATCGACTCGATCGCAAAATCTTCGTTAAGTGTCCCGATTTTTTGTTGCGTGGTCTGCAAACGGACGTCGTAGTCCGCGTTCTCCGGGATCGCGCCAGCATTTCCGACTGCTACCAAGCGTGCCGCCTTTCGAGCCCGCAGACGCCGATTGACGGCGTCCTGGTGGATGTAGGCTCCCCTCCGACCCCTGCGAGTGGAAAACCCGTCTGCCAACATCGCGACGACCCCATCGAAGTCATGCCGCGTGAGACCCGAGTACGGGCTCGCTCTGCGAACAAAGTTGAAGAGTTCGTCTTCGCCCCAGTCCTCCATGGCGACGCACGACACGATATGTTGGGCGAGGATGTCGAGCGGCGCCTCCGGAATGATGAGCCTGTCGAGTTCGTCATTTCGCAGCGCGTTGAGAATGGCGGTCATCTCAACGAGTTCATCACGCGAGAGCGGGAAGAGCCTCCCCTTCGGTGTCCGACCTACGCCGTGTCCCGCTCGTCCGATGCGCTGCAACATGGTCGAGATCGATCGTGTCGTCCCAATCTGGCAGACAAGGTCGATCTCACCGACGTCGATTCCCAACTCCATCGAGGCCGTGGCCACCATCGCCTTGAGCTTGCCTTCCTTGAGTTCTTGCTCGGCTCGAAGGCGATGAGTCTTCGACAAACTTCCGTGATGCGACGACACACGGTCCGCTCCAACCATAGGTTCGAGCGCTGCAGTAATGCGCTCGGCCATCCGCCGAGTGTTAACAAACACGAGCGTAGTTGTGTGTTCCTCGATCAGCCGAGCGAGAACTTCCAGTAGATCTTCCCAGACCTCCGACGGCATCACAGCGGAGAGTCGCGAGTTGGGAACGACGATCTCGAGGTCCATCTCGCGGCGATGGCCCCCATCAACGATCTGACAGTATTGGTCTGGTCCTCCGACGAGGAAGCGGGCCACGGCTGCGATCGGTCGCTGGGTCGCGGAGAGGCCGATCCGCTGCAACGGTCGTGTGCTCAAGCGAGCAAGCCGCTCCAAGGTCAGGGCGAGGTGTGACCCCCTTTTGTCATCAGCGATTGCGTGGATTTCATCGACGATAACCGTCTCGACATGACCGAGCATTTCTCGCCCGCTCAGACTGGTCAGGAGGATGTACAGAGACTCAGGAGTTGTCACGAGGATGTGCGGCGGGTGTTTGATCATCCTCCGTCGATCCGCCGCGGGCGTGTCTCCCGTCCTCACCGCGCTTCGGACCCGCTGATTGCCTTCGGCCGCGCCAATCTCACGGAGCGGCGCCTGGAGGTTCTTCTCGACGTCGTTTCCGAGAGCCTTGAGCGGTGAGATGTAGACCACGTAGACACGGTCCTCGAGCGTGCCTTGGCGGGCCAGCTTGAGCAGCCCGTCGATAGCGCAGAGGAATGCACAGAGCGTCTTGCCACTGCCGGTTGGCGCCGCGACAAGCGTGTGTCCTCCCTCTGCGATAGTCGGCCAAGCACGGATCTGCGGGTCCGTAGGTGCGTCGAACCTCTCCGAGAACCACTTTTGGGTCTCGGGCTCAAAGAGAGCGAGTGGTTCGGCGCGGACGTTCATATCACTCCACGACTCTGTTCAGCCCGTTCAACGCCGCCACGCGATAGGCCTCGGCCATGGTCGGGTAGTTGAACGTCGTGTTCGCGAAGTACTCCATCGTGTTTGCTTCGCCCCCTTGAGCCATTATCGCCTGACCGATGTGGATAATCTCGGACGCCTGATAGCCGAAACAATGAATCCCGAGGATTTGTTTGGTTTCCCGGTGAAAGAGCAGCTTCAGCATGCCGACCGTAACTCCCACGATTTGCGCGCGTGCGAGATGCCGGAAGAGCGCATGTCCGACTTCGTAAGGAACCTTGTCCCGAGTCAATTCCTCCTCGGTCTTTCCGACAGAGGAGATTTCAGGGAGCGTATAGATGCCCGTTGGAATGTTCTCGACGAGCGTCGAGTTGACGGAGCCACCTACGATGTGTTGCGCGGCGAGCCGGCCTTGGTCGTGCGATGCCGACGCCAATCCTGGCGGGCCGCAGACGTCACCAACCGCATAGATGTGCGGGACAGAAGACTGGTACGCGTCGTTGACATCGATCTGAAGTCGGTGGTTGATGTCGACTCCGATTTCTTCGAGCCCCATGCCCGGGGTATTTCCGCTACGCCCCTGTGCGTAGAGAAAGACGTCACTTTTCAGCCTCTTACCAGACTTCAGGTTAACGACTACGCCGTCTTTAGAAGTTTCGACACTCTCAAGCTCTTCGTTATGTT
>JBLHWZ010000111.1:0-15569 GCA_047629415.1 Bradymonadia bacterium
TTGCCTTCTCATCCGTGGGCGTCTGGGGCCCACGTGACTAGCGAACCGCAGCGCCATGCGTCGTCTGTAGTGTGAGTTGGAGAACAACTGGATCGCAGGTCTTGGCCAAGGGATAGAACTGAGATCAGTCGAAGACTGTATAGTCTATATATTCGGGTCGAAGCTCTAAATAATCAGTATTATCAGAGAGATAATGTCGGGGATATTCTCAAGAATATAGTCGAGTAGTCGTGTCGATACTGTGTTTTTGAGCGGAATTAAGAAGCGCCAAATTCGCGTGATTAGATTCGACGCTCCGATGACCTTCGGAGTATATAGGCTCGTGCTAAGGCGTTAGCACGGCTCGGCCAATCGCCTGGATCGGGACGCCACAGATGAGCCGCAGATGAGCGGCGGAGTCGCCGCAGAGGCGCCGCAGATGCGCCGCAGATGCGCCGCAGATGAGGAGCTCACGAGAGAGGGCAGCGAGAGCGCTACGTAGAAGACTCGCCAGGCCAGTCGCGGCGGGCCGCCTTCGGGCGGAACGCCTTCACCTTGTCCTCATTCGTCCAAATGTAGGGGCCTTCGAGCAAGTCGACGCAGTAAGGCACCGCAGCAAAGACTGCGTCCAGGCATTCGGCGATCGCCTTCGGTTTGCCTGGGAGATTGATGATCAGGCTGCCCCCGCGAACCCCCGCGGTTTGGCGAGAGAGAATGGCCGTCGGAACGAACTTGAGAGACTCCTGCCGCATCGCCTCACCAAAGCCCGGCATCATCTTCTCACAGACCGCTTCTGTGGCCTCGGGCGTAACGTCTCGTAACGCGGGCCCAGTCCCGCCGGTGGTCACGATGATGGGGCAGCGCTCGACATCTGCCAGCTCGATGAGGGCCGCTTCAATGGCATCACGATCATCCGGGATCAGTCGGTAGACGTTTTCGGTCGGATTGCGAATTGCGGCCTTCGCGTAGGCTTCGATGGCCTTGCCGCTGATGTCCTCGTAGACGCCGGCGCTGGCGCGGTCGGACGCGGTGACGACGCCGATTCGAATGGTCGGGACGGTACTCATGTGATGCCTCTCGGGTAGGAGCCGTTGTTTGCGCTCGTACCATCGGTCCGGAGAGAGTTCACGCGGCCGGGTCATCGGGGAGTCGCCAGTCGATGGGCGGGTGGCCGAGCGAGGCGAGAGCCTCGTCAACCTTCGAGAAGGGCCGACTTCCCCAGAACCCGTTGTGCGCGGAGAGCGGCGACGGGTGCGCGCTCTCGATCAGCACGTGGTGCTCCGCGTTGATCAGCTTCGATTTCTTTCGCGCGAAGCCGCCCCAGAGAAGGAAAACGACGGGCTCTTCTCGGTTGTTGAGCGCCTCTATGACACCGTCTGTGAACGCCTCCCAACCCTTGCGTTTGTGAGAGTTTGCGTTGCCCTCTCGGACCGTGAGTACGGCGTTGGTCATCAGGATGCCCTGTTCCGCCCAGGGCTGGAGATACCCGTGCGAGACCGGCTCGATGCCGAGGTCGGTCTTCAGCTCTTTGTAGATATTCCTCAGGCTTGGTGGGATCTTGACTCCAGGCCGCACCGAGAAGCACAGGCCATGTGCCTGGCCTGGGCCGTGATACGGATCCTGGCCGAGGATGAACACGCGCGTTGCTGCGAGCGACGTCGCGCGGAACGCTGAGAAGACGTCTGCCGCTGGCGGGTGAATCGTGCGTTCCTCGCGCTCCGAATCCACGAATTCTCCAAGCGCGCGAAACGAGGCGCTAGCAAGGATCGGTTTGAGAGCGTGGGCCCAGTCAGAGGGGAGAGCGTTGGTGTCCATCGAGTGCGGCGGTTGCAGAGTTAGGAGCAGCGACTCGCGCGGGGCGAAGATGTCGCTCAATTTGTTCGCGAGCGATTGTCGATTTGCTACGAACCCTTTACCAGCGTCGGGCAACAAAGGTGTCCCTGAACTTCCCTTGGAGATTGAATGAACGTCGACGTCGCGATTATCGGAACTGGGACTGCTGGACTGAGCGCTCGCCGCGAGGCCGAGCGCAACCACAAGAGCTGGGTTCTCATTGATCCAGGACCGTTCGGAACGACCTGTGCCCGCGTTGGGTGCATGCCATCCAAGCTGCTCATCGCTGCCGCAGAGGCGCACCACCACGTACAGGGCGCGGCGACCTTCGGGATCCGTGTTCCAGACGGTGTGACCGTCGATGGCCGAGCCGTTATGCAGCGTGTTCGCGCCGAGCGGGATCGGTTCGTAGGCTTCGTTGTCGAGGCGACAGATAGTATGGGGCCAGAGAAGCTCATCAAGGGGCGTGCGAAGTTCGTTGGGCCCACCACGTTGGAGATCGATACCGGGCAGACCATCGAAGCGGGCAGTGTGGTCATCGCGACGGGATCGTCTCCGTGGGTACCGGGCGACCTCGAGCCCGTGAAAACACGCGTCATCCTCAACGACGATGTGTTCGAGTGGGACGATCTTCCGGACTCAGTGGCGGTCGTCGGCACGGGCGTCATCGCGCTCGAGATTGGCCAAGCGCTGCAGCGGCTAGGCGTGCGGGTGACCTTCTTTAACCCGTTCGACCAGGTTGGCCCGGTCACTGACCCCGCCATCGATGCAGTCGTGCGTGAGGTCCTCGGCGACGAACTCGACCTTCAGGTTGGAGTCGCCGACCTCGCTTACGCACTGGGCGGGGACGGAGTGAACGTGACTTGGAATGCCAAGGGTGAGGCCAAGTCTGCGACCTTCGAGTGGGTGCTCGCAGCCGCTGGACGCAGGCCAAACATAGTTGGGCTCGGCCTCGATAAGTTGGGGATCGAGCTCGACCGCCGCGGCATGCCCGTCGCGTTCGACCCCACGACGATGCAGCTCGGAGAACTCCCGGTGTTCTTCGCCGGAGACGTTAACGGGCAGCGTCCGCTCCTTCATGAGGCGGCCGACGAGGGGCGAATTGCGGGTCGAAATGCGGCTGGCTTTCCTGGTGACGTGCTGGCTCATGTTCGCCGAACGCCGCTCGCGATCGCGTTCACCGATCCGAACATCGCGGTTGCCGGAAAGGGCTACCGTGAGCTGGAGGAAGGGACGTTCGCAGTTGGCACGGTCGACTATTCTGACCAGGGGCGCTCGCGGGTGATGAACATGAACAAGGGTAGGGTGAACATCTACGGCGAGTGCGGCACCGGTCGTATCCTCGGTGCGGAGTTCTTCGGACCGCGGGCAGAACACACGGCACACCTGATCGCCTGGGCGATTCAGCAGGGAATGACGGTCCAGCGGGCGCTGCAGATGCCGTTCTATCACCCGGTAGTTGAGGAGGGCATTCGAACCGCGCTGCGCGATGTTGCAGTACAACTCAAGCTGGCGTCGAAGCCGTGCGCGAGTGGTTTGGAGTGTGGTCCTGGCGTGTGACCCACGCCGCACGGCCTCGTGGCGTTTATTGGCTCGTTGAGAATTGCCACCGGAGATGAGATCGACGATGGTGCCGCACATGGCAGTTATCGACGATATCCTCTCCTTTGTTCAGCACGGCGCGGACGCTGATGACCTTCTAGAAGGCACAGTCTCCATGGACTCTCCGGAGCTCTATAAAAACGCTCTGGCTGAGTTTGACAGCTGGGACAGCGCACTCGCGAACGTGATCCTCTACCTTCATGGTGAGGTCAGCGGCGCCAACCGGCGTGCGATGCCGTCCTCCGCTCCGGATGAGGCGGATTCCCCGCGTCCAGAACGAGTCGTTGGCCGCGAGGCAGACAACTTCCTGCACGTGCTCACCAGCTCTGGGCTGGTCGCGAACCTTGAACTCAACGAGGTTCTGGCGACCGCCGCGCCTGAGTTTCGGGAATTCCTTCGAGGCCCGGGAGGGGAGCACCGGTTGGACATGCTCGTTCCCGGCGTCGATGACTACGCGCTGGTTATCATCACGAATGAAGGCAACGGGGTCGCGCTCGACTTGCGCTTGCTCCCGCATTGGGATGATGAGGCGGTCATGCGCGCCCTGCACCACAGGTTCGGCGACGTCGGGCCCGACGAGGCAGTCGCCGGTGTCATCCCGAGGAGATTGCTCCGCGAGGCGCAGCGCTTCTACGCGGTCAGCATCTACGGGCAGATCAAAGCCACCGAGTCGCGGGAATACAGCCGTCTCTCCGGTGACGCGATCACTGCGGTGCTCATCAAAAAGGGCGACGCCCTGCACACCGTCTTCGGCGGAGAGTCGCGCACAAGCGTGTTTGTGGGCAGCTCCGCCGGAAAAGCCATCGTCTTCGACACGAAGGACATCCGTTCACAGGGCCGCAAAGCGACCGGCGTTCGCGCGATCGGGCTCGACCCGGATGCTCGAGTCATTGGTTCGTTCAACACAGCAGGCGAAGAGTGGGTCGGCCTCGTGACCGATCAGGGACTCTGCAAGCGCATGCGACTCAGTGATTTCCGCTCTCAAGGACGCGGTGGAAACGGGCTGCAAGCGTGTCGGCTGGCCTCGGACGACCACGTCGCGTCGATGGCCGCGCTCTCGCTCGACGGTGACACGATCATCGTGACCGACCGTGGCCGCGTGACCCGTTTCCCCGTTTACGACCTCCCATACGGCGGTCGCGCGTCCAAGGGTGAGCCCATCCTGGAGCTGGAAGAAGGCGAGATCGTCGTGCAGATGGTCGGCGTACCGGCCGGTGAGATTCCGGAGGCCTAGCTCTCAGGGGCTGGCATCGACGCGTCGGTCGTTAGGACCGCTTGGCCTCAAGCCCCTTGATCGGCCCGGGACCGTGGGGCCGGAAAGCTCAGGCAGGGCTCAAGGCTAGCGGAGCAGCGCGAACGACTTGACCGTGTCGAAGTCGTGGTCGGGCAAGTCGTGGTTGCCCGGGCGAACCGTGATCACGACCTTCATGCTCGCCTCGCGTGCGGCGCGGGCCTCGTCGAGGTTGTCGGTGAGGAAGAGGATCTCACCCGGGTCGGTTCCAATGGCCTCGGCGATCTTGGTGTAGCTCGCGCTCTCCTTCTTCGGGCCCGTCGTCGTGTCGAAGTGGCCGCTCAGGAATGGTGTGAGATCCCCAACCTCTGCGTGCGCAAAGAGCAGCTTCTGGGCCCCGACACTTCCTGACGAATAGATGTAGATCCGTTCTCCGCGTGAGTGCCAGAGGCGGAACGCGTCCAGGACATCTGCGTAGACGTGGCCCTTGATCGCACCCGAGCGATACCCGTCGCGCCAAATGAGCCCTTGTAGCAGCTTGAGTGCGGTCGACTTCCGGTCGGTCGCCATCTGCTTGAGCACGTTCTCAACGACGGCGTCGCGCACCAGCGCTGGATCACCGACGGCCGGGATAGCGGATGTCTCCGTGCCGGACTCCACGTCACTTTCAGACAATTCGCGTAAAGCTGAAACCGCTTCGACGACATCGGCATCCTCCCAACGCTGACGGAGAAATGCCATCACGTTCTCTGTCACGTAAGGAAAGAGTCGCTCGTAAACGAATGAAATCGAGGTCGTGGCGCCTTCGACGTCGAGTAGAATAACCATGCGGAACCTTGAGAGCGTTCGGGGACTGTCCTGAGCCTATCACAACTTCGCCCAGCTCAACCTCTTCGGGTGTCCCCCGACGGAATCCTGTTAACTATGAAACGACTTCGCATTGGTGACCTCGCCCCCGCGTTCGACGGACTCCGCTACGACGGAGAGCGTGTGACTCTCGAGGAGCTCTGAGGCCGCAAGGTCTGGCTTGGATTCTATCGATACGCGTCCTGTCCCCTCTGTAATCTGCGCATTCACGAGATCGGGAAGCGCTACTCAGTTTACCGTGACGCGGGGGTGGAAGTGCTCGCCGTGTTTCAGTCTCCGCGTGAGTCGATGGCGCAATACGTGGCTGGGCAAGAGCCGGAGTTTGTCCTCGTATCCAACCCTGAGGAAGACCTTTATGCGTCCTTTGGTGTTGGCTCGAGCAAGCTGGGATTCATCGCGCCGTCTAACTTCGCAGGGCTCGCGAAGGCCGCGTCACACGGGTTCCTGCCTGGTAAGATGGAGGGGACGTTTGATCGTAGCCCCGCCGACTTCCTCATCGATGAGAGCGGAAGGATCGTCGACGTGTTCTACGGCAAGACCATCGGAAACCACATTGGCTTCGACCGGGTCGACCACTTCGCCGGGGTGTAACGAAAGCGGCTCGGAGGGCCGACTCCGTCGCTGCGGGAACCCAAGCGCTGGTCTCGAAGCGTGCTTCCGAAGCAAGCAGCTCAAGCGTGCAACGTAAGCGATACTAGGACGCCATCCTAATGGGCGTCTTCTGAATCCGTGCTGGTCGCGTCGTTGTCAGTGGGCGCCTCAGTCTTGGGCGCCTCAGTCT
The DNA here is from genome assembly GCA_047629415.1 of Bradymonadia bacterium. GTDB lineage: Bacteria > Myxococcota_A > Bradymonadia > REDH01 > REDH01 > CBDUJZ01. Next base: position 6,294 of record JBLHWZ010000111.1, read on the forward strand.
TGGGCGCCTCAGTCTTGGACGCCTCAGTCTTGGGCGCCTCAGTCTTGGGCGCCTCAGTCTTGGGTGCATCACTCTTGGGTGCAGCACTCGTGGCCTTGGGCGCCGCGCTGGTGGCCGCAGCACTTGTGCTCGCCGCGGTAGACTCGGGCCCTGGGCGAAGTTGGGCGTCGATGTCACCATCGTCCCGACCGAGGAAGTACTTCAGCGCCGGCAGGTATTGCCCGCGCGCTCGGATATCACGGAGATTGCCGTAGTTCCCGAGTATCGTGCGATCGATGAAGACCAGTTGATCGGGTGGACGGAACGAAGACATCCACTTGATAGTCTCCGGTGCCATCTTCATGGCCTCCTGATGTAGCGAGCCGCCGCCGTAGTCGTAGAAGCCGTCGAACTCGAGTGGCACCAGAAAGAGGTCGCGCCACTTGCGATAGAACTCGGGAGGAGGCTGCTCGGTGCCCTCGACTCGAACGCCCAGTACGAAGAGATACTCCTCGGCGGTCTCGAAGTCTGCGTCGAGTGCTGAGTTTAGCAGCGCCCGATACGGCGTTATCAGGTCCTCGTCGATGTATTTCACGCACCCAAAGTCGTAGAGAACGACCGTGCCGTCCTTACGAAAGGCGAAGTTCGCCGGGTTCGGGTCGGCCTGCACTGCTTGCAACTCGAAGAGCTGCGAGCCCATCGATCGGAAGAGGTTCTCGCCCAAAAGGTCCCGCGACTCTTGACTGTAATCGAGCTTGTCCATGTCAGCGATGGAATCGCCTGGCTCATAGCTCATGGTGAGGACCCGCTGCGAGCTGCGCTCTCCGACAACACTTGGAACGACGATGAAATCGTGTTGGGCGTGGTGTGCGCGGAAGGTCCGCACGTTGTCCGCTTCGTTGCAGTAGTCGAGCTCCTCGTGGAGCCGCTTCTTGATCTCGACGAACACATCATCGAGCGCCGCCTTGTGCACGCGATTGACGAGCCCGCTGGCCTTGAGGGCGAGCTTGAGGTGGCTGAGGTCCGAGTCCACGGACTCGTCGACGCCGGGGTACTGCACTTTGACGACGACATCGCGGCCATCGTCGGTCTTGGCTCTGTGCACCTGTCCGATCGAGGCCGACGCAAAGGGCTTCTCGTCAAACTCAGCGAAGAGCAAGCTGGGATGGGAGCCGAGCTCCCGTTCGATCTGGCCGGCGATGACGTCGAATGACATCGGCGGCGAGTCCTTCTGCAACTTCGTCAGCGCATCGGAGAGTTCTTTCGGCAGGATGTCGCTGCCGATCGACGCCATCTGGCCGATCTTCATCGCTGCGCCCTTGAGCTCCCCGAGCGTCTTCGCGATGCGCTCTCCGGTCTGCTTATACTGGTCCTTCCGGGCTTCGCGCGCTTCCGCAGACGACTGGAAGAGGCCCTTCACACGTGAGCCCGCGTAGCCGGCGGCGACAGACGCCGTCATTCCCGCGAGTTTCATGAAGCGGCGGCCTTTGGTTACCGGCTGAGCGTTGTCTGAGTCTTCGTTTGCCACGAGCGGGTCCTAGGTGAGGCTGCGATGCTAGCCTCTAGGGTCCGAATTGCCCAACTTCAATGCGTCTTCGGCAGTCGGAGTACACGCGGCGGCAACTTGCGTGTGAATAGATACACACGTAACGCGTCTTCCACTCGCATTCTCGTCAGTTGAGCACTCAACGGCGATCTATCTAGCTATTCCGAAAGGAGTCGGAAAATGAAACGAACACTATTTTTTGCCAGTCTCTCACTTGCTTTGGGTCTCACCGCTTGCGGCGACGATCCAGTCGTTGTGGCCAACGGCGATACCGGCACAGCCACCACGGATACGGGTGGCGGAACGGCCGAGCCTCCTGCCGGCGCAGCCTACGAAGCCGAGGTGAACGTCACCGGCGGTCCCGCGGAAGGAACCTCCACCGGGTCCACTGAGACCGCAGCCGCAGGCCAGTTTCACGCGACTGTCTTTCAGGGCGAACTCGCGATCTTCCTGACGACCGGTGACACTGGCTCGGCCATGATCATCAGCGCTGGCATCGACACCTCTGGCGCCGAAGTTCCCGGGAGCTTCACCGTCACCCCGACCCTCGAAGGAACTTGGTTCAACGCCACTTTGGCGAGCGCCACCGCGGCTGGAATCTTCGGCGGAACCGGCGGCTCGATCACGGTCGACTTCTGTCCGAATGACGTAGGCGCGGTTGTCGCTGGTACGTTTAACAACGTCACGACGACTGACGAAATCACAGGCGGCGACGGCGGAACGTTCAACGGTGAATGGCGCGCCACGGTCGTCCAGTCGGACGGTTCGATCACCTGTGCGGCGCCGGTTGTTGAGCCTCCAGCAGACACCGGTACGCCCAGTGGCGAGTGCTCGGTCGACCCTGAACAATGCGACGGCCCTGTCTGCCCGTACGCGGAGTTCGTCCAGAACTGCCTGGTCGAGAATTGTTTCGCCCTCTGTCAGAATCCGATGGAGTTCGAGGCGTGCTTCGCCTGCACCGGTCAGTGTGCCGAGGACTCAGGAATCCAGGATGACGCGGAAGCCCTTCGCCTCGCTACCGCCGTGGACGACTGCTCGGGGTCGGCTGGTTGTGATGACCTCGAAGACGACGCCTACGACGCGTGCCTGATCGCGAACTGCTGCGCTGAAGTATCCGCTGCGTACAACTAGCGGACGGGCTAGCGAGAGAGGAACGACCGCGGCTTCGGCCGCGGTCGTTCTCGTTTTTGCGCTTTGGTTTTCGCTGGGCTGCGATCGACATTTCGAACAAACACCTTCGATGTCGCGTCTATCGCAGGAATGGCCGCGGATACTTGCCTGTTGTGCCAGCTTCATCCCTCTGGCGTCAGCCACCACCGACATGAAACTTTTCAAGCTCAACTTGGGACTCATTGTAGGCCTGCTCTCGGTGCAAGCCCAGGCGGCTCAAATCCCCAGCGCACCGCAGACCCACGGTGTCATCGTCACTACACAAGCGATGTTCGATCGTGGCCTGCAGATGGCCGCCGTCGGTCGCGAACTCGCGTCGAAGACTGGCCTCTTCGACAGCGCCGACTTCGCGCGACTGGCGACAGACATGGCGGCACGTGAGGTGGACGCCCAGGCCGAGGCTCAGTCCTTAAAGCCGGAACCCAACGCAGAGCGAGTCGGCTCTGCAGCGTCCGTAGGGGCCTGGTCGGTCCCCGGAGCAGCGGAGCCCGGCCCGGCTGCGATCGCGGTCGCATTGCCGCCGGCGTCGATCGAGACTGCCCTTGCGCCGTCTCTTCTCGCGCTCTCAGATGAGCTGGCTGGCCTCACGGAACGGGCAATGTCGGGTGTCGTCAGTATTCAAACTCAGACCGCTCGGGGCGGGAGGTTTAATCCAGGAGGAGGCGAAGGGTCGGGTGTCGTCGTCGACCGCGAGGGGCACATCCTTACCAATCACCACGTGGTGCAGGGCGCCTCCTCTGTGACAGTCGCGCTCTCAGATGGGCGGACCATTGAGGCGACGGTTGTCGGAAGCGATGCGGCAACAGACATCGCCCTCGTTCGACTCTCCGAGCTGCCCTCGGATCTAACCCCGATCGAGTTTGGAGACTCCGACAGTGTGCGCGCTGGTCAGCTCACGATGGCGATCGGCAACCCGTTTGGGCTCTCCGGATCTGCTTCGCTGGGCATGGTCTCGGCCACCGGTCGGGACCGAGTTGGAATCACAGACTTCGAGAACTTCATCCAAACCGACGCGGCCATCAATCCGGGGAACAGCGGGGGCGCGCTCATCGACATGCGTGGCCGGCTGATCGGCATCAACACCGCGATCTTAAGTCGATCGGGTGGCTCGCAGGGCATCGGCTTCGCTATTCCGTCGAATATGGCGCGCGAAGTCATGGCGGAACTGCTTGAGTCCGGCGAAGTCACGCGTGGCTGGCTTGGCGTGCGAATCGGGCCGCTGCCTCCAAAACTTGGTGAGAGCTTCGGGCTCGCCGAAGGCGTCCTCGTTGCCGGAGTTGATACCGGAGGTCCGGCCGCGCTCGGTGGGCTGAGGGCCGGCGATGTCATCACCGCGATCGATGGCGTGCCGACGAGTGATGTGGATACGCTGAGGTATCAGGTCGCGTCGCTTGATCCGGGCCATCTGGCGTCCATTCATTTGAGTCGAGAATCGGGGCCCGCTGAGGTTCAAGTCATGTTGGGCGAGCGACCCGCTCCGCGCCAGTCCCGCGCTGTGAGGTGAGCGGTCTTGCACGGCTGCCGGCTGGCTCTTAGAACCGTTCGCACTAGCCCTCACCGAGCCGTCATGACTGTATTGAATGAGAACCCTCTCTATCGCCGAAAGGGCCTTCCCTTATTCGACGAGATTCGACCCGAGCATGTTGTTCTGGCCTTAACGGCGCTGTTGGAAGAAGCTGAGTTCGCGCTGGCTGAACTCGAGCCGAAGCTGCTACCGAAGTGGGAGTCTGTCATCGAAGCTGTTGACGCCATCGATCGTCCGCTCGACGACGCCTGGGGTCCGGTGGGGCACTTGATGGGGGTCAAAAATTCCGCTGAGCTGCGTGCAGCGTACGAAGCGATGCAGCCAAATCTCGTCGCATTCGGCCTGCGTTTTGCTCAGTCCGAGCATATCTATTCGGCGCTGGACGGCCTTGGAACAGGACCTGGCTTTGCTTCACTCAGCGAGGGCCAACAGCGCGTGGTGACCGCTCGACTGCGGGGGATGAAACTCGCGGGTGTGGGTTTGAAGGGGGAGAAGAAGAACCGCTTCAATGAGATCGCTCAACAGCTCAATGAGCTCTCGACGCTGTTCTCGAACAACGTTCTCGACGCGACGAAGGCTTGGAGCCATGTGGTCACAGAGCCCACCGACCTCGCCGGCCTCTCCGACGGGGAGAGGAGCATGCTGGCAGAGGCATATAGTCGCGTGAATGACGGCGCTGAGGCCACCGCGGACGCTGGCCCGTACCAACTTACGCTCGACTTTCCGGCGATGCGCCCGATTCTTCAGAATTGCGAGAACCGCGTTCTTCGCGAGCGGATCTTTCGCGCGTTCGTTAGCCGCGCTAGCGAAGGGGAGTTCGACAACTCCGACGCTCTGCGGAAGATTCTCGCCTTACGAAGCGAGAAGGCCGAGCTGCTCGGGTTCGCGAACTACGCTGAGATGGCGATGACGGCCAAGATGGCTGATGTCGGCGGTGCGCTGAAATTGTTGGATGATCTGCGCCAGTCCAGTTGGACTCCGGGTGGCGAAGACGTGGAGATGCTCCGAGAGTTCGCCAAGGAAAACGGGCTTGAAGGTGAACTGCAGAACTGGGACATGCGCTTCTACAGGGAGCTTCTGCGCGAAGAGCGCTTCGGCTTTAACTCCGAGGAACTCCGCCCCTACTTCCCACTGCCACGCGTTCTGGACGGTCTCTTCGCGGTGGTGAAGAGGCTCTTCGGCGTCGACTGCGTTGAGGCGAACGGGGAGACCAGCGTCTGGCACGACGACGTCACGTACTATCGCGTCGAGGATAACGGGCAGACCGTCGCGAGCTTCTACCTGGACCTCTACTCGCGACCCGCCGACAAACGGCCGGGCGCGTGGATGGGCTCAGCTCAGCAGCGCCGTCGTATTGGCGACGAGCTGGAGCTTCCGACAGCCTACCTGACCTGCAACGGCACTCCCCCGATCGGGGACCAGCCTTCGCTGATGACCTTCGAGGAGGTTCTGACGCTCTTCCACGAGTTCGGCCACGGTCTGCAGCACATGCTCACGACGGTCGAGCACGAGTCGATCTCGGGCATCGGCGGCGTGGAGTGGGACGCCGTCGAACTGCCAAGCCAGTTCATGGAGAACTGGTGCTATCACTGGCCCACGGTCAGCGCGATGACGGCCCACATCGAGACAGGTGAGGCCTTACCGCGAGAGCTCTTCGACAAGGTCTGTGCAGCCAAGAATTTCTTCTCTGGCCATGACTTCCTCCGGCAGCTGCTCTTCGGAATCACCGACCTCCTGCTTCACAGCGAGTATGATCCGGCTACGCAGGATCCATACGAGATTCGTGAAGCCGTCGGGAAGCAGACACAGCACCTTCCGTTGCTCCCTGAAGACAAGAACCTCAACTCGTTCTCCCACGTCTTCGCGGGCGGATACGCCGCGGGTTACTACAGCTACAAGTGGGCTGAGGTTCTCAGCGCCGACGCCTTCGGCGCATTCGAAGAGGCCGGCCTGGACGACGACGCCGCCGTCGCACGGGTGGGGCGCAAGTTCCGCGACACCGTGCTCTCGCTCGGCGGCTCCAGACACCCCTCGGAAGTTTATCGCGACTTCCGTGGCCGCGACGCATCGATGGATGCACTTCTTCGTCACAACGACCTCGCGTAACGCCTCGGAACCCATCATGCGCACCGAACGAATCGAGTTTCCCGGATCCTCCGGTGCGCCGTTATCTGGCAGGCTTGAACACCCAGAAGGCGAGCCCCGTGCCACCGCGGTTTTTGCGCACTGCTTCACCTGCTCCAAAGACGTCTTCGCGGCCTCGCGCATCGCACGGGGCTTGTCGGAGGCGGGGTACGCGGTGCTGCGTTTCGACTTCACCGGGCTTGGTCAGAGCGGAGGTGAGTTTGGCGACACGACCTTCAGCAGCAACGTCGCTGACATTGTCGCGGCCGCCGCATACCTGCGAGAGAACTACTCTGCCCCCTCGCTCTTAGTGGGGCATTCGCTCGGCGGCGCTGCGGTCTTAGCTGCAGGCGTCGCGGTTCCGGAATGTAAGGCCGTCGCGACGGTTGGAGCTCCGGCCGAACCGGCACATGTTGAGCATCTTCTCTCCGAATGTCCCTCCGATCCAACCGGCCCCAGGCGAGTGACGATCAGTGGGCGACCGTTCCGCTTGGACCCACAGTTCGAAGAAGACCTCCGGTCGCATTCTGGGGCTGAACACGCCGGGAAGTTGGGGCGTGCTTTGATGGTCTTCCACTCACCGACCGACGAGACCGTCAGCGTCTCGAATGCCCGGACGATCTACGAGGCGGCCCGCCACCCGAAGAGCTTCGTCGCGCTGGACGGCGCAGACCATCTGCTCACTCGTAAAGAGGACGCCGCTTTCGTCGCTAGGGTCATCGCGGCTTGGGCGCAGCGTTACGTCTAGCAGCGCCCGTCGGGCAGCCTGCACCTAGATTTTTCCTTGCTCCGAGTGCGGACACTCCCGATACTCCGCGCGCCTGCCTCACCCACCTAGCATGAAGCGTCTCCTCCTTGGTTTCACCACTCTCGTCTCCGTCACAGCATGCAGCTTGGCCGAGCCGCCCCCTGAGGGCAGCTCTAGCTCGTCCGAGTTATTCGCCGCCGCGCCAGACCAGATGGCCGTGTCCGAGGTGCGCGACTTCGCCGCTGTCGAGCTCCGCATCGAGTGGCAGAGTGCTTGGTGGCCTCGCGGCCAAGACACGCCTGAGGGTGCGATCACTCAAGGCCGGCAGGGAGCTTTTGAGCGCATCGCCTTCGTTGGTGAAGCGCCAGCCGGGGTAATCGCGATCGAGCCAAGTCAGCGGCTCCAGCCTGGTACTGAACAGTCGGCTCAGCCACTGCGGATATCGGTCGTTGATGCGCCCGGACTCTCCGCATCGGTCGTCGCCGAAGCGCTGAATGCGTTGGGCGGACAAGTCCTCGGGGCGGAGTTTGGGGTGGACCAGAGCCTGCGTTTCATCGGTGACGGGGCGCTCGCTGAGCACCTCGCGACCTTGGGTTGGGTCCGGTGGGTCGCCCCGATCGTGGACGTCGTGCCATTTGATGAGACCAGCGCGGCGTGGATGCGCGCCAATGAGGTCTATCCTGGCGCTGAGTGGGGAATCGACCTCACCGGTGACACTGTCACGCTCGGCATCTTCGACGGAGGGGGCCTCTTCACGGCCCACGACGACCTCGTCGGCCGCGGATTCAACGTCGGGGACGACTACGTCGATAACTGCATAGCGCTCTCCTCGCACTCAACAGCGGTCTCGACCGCGGCGATGGGCCTCGGCTCCAATGACGTGGTCGCGACGGGGATCGCTCCGGGAGTCGATTTCATCCTTGGGTGGACATTCTGCGACGATGCGGTGGAGAAGACCCGCGAAAACGCTGCGTTCTTCGAGGCCTCCAATCACTCGTACGGCTCGAACGGCGGCTGGGTGGCCATCGAAGGGGATTGGTATCACGTCGGTTCCGATCTCTTTGGAAAGTATGACTCGGAAGCCCGGCGTGCTGATCTCGCGATCAACGAGACGGACGAAGTTTGGGTCTACGCCGCCGGTAACCAAGGCAACGAGGGCCCCGACTCACCTGAGATCGCGCCCCGCGATTGTGGCAACGGCATCGACTGCTTGCTCAGCGGCTCACTGGCCAAGAATGCCATCGTCGTAGCCGGCGTTCGTGACATCGAGATCGATGAAGAGACTGGAGCCAGGAACATCGTCCCGATGGGAATGTCGAGTCGCGGCCCTGCAGACGATGGCCGCGTGAAGCCCGACGTGGGCGCGCGAGGGCGAGATGTTCGCTCGGCCGCTCTTGGAGACGGCACCACCTACAGTGGCAGCAGTGGCACCAGCCTGGCAGCCCCCGCCGTCACTGGTGGAGTGGCCTTGCTTACGGAACTCTATCACCGCCACCGAGGCGGCTCGACGCCAGAGTCTGCGATGATTCGCGGGCTGCTGATCCACACCGCAGAGTCCATCTACGGCGAGGGAGAACCTGACCCGGCTCTGGGCCACGGACTAATGGATCTCGCCGAGGCGGCCGAGGTGTTGCAGTTGGAGTTGACGGAGTTGGAGCACCGTGTTGCTCGCGCCGTGCACGGTCGTCGCGATCGCTTCAAGAGTTGGTTCGTCACTCCGGAAGATGGTGAGGCACTCGTCGTTTCGATCGCTTGGAACGACCCGGCCGGTGAGTCCAACTTCAGAGGGATCGACGATCCGACTCCATCACTGGTCAACGACCTCGACCTGACCATCATCGGCCCTGATGGCAGCGTCTACTACCCGTGGTCGTTTGATCCTGCCGACCGCCTCGCGCGAGCGACCCGAGTACAGGAGAATCACGTCGACAACGCTGAGCGCGTATGGATCGCGCCGGAGGTTCTCCAAGCCGGCGAGTACGAAATCCGCGTCCGTGCCAGCGATCTCTACGAGAATCTGGCGCAGCCCTACTACGTGTTTTCGTCTCACGACCTAACAGGGGACGACGAAACGCCGTTGCGCGCCGCAGCAGGAGAGGGCGTCGTCGTTGCCCCTGAGCAGAACAGCGCCGAGGTCCGCTTGTGGGCAGCCGCAGACGGTCCGGAGGTGACCTTCACGCTAGA
>JBLHWZ010000112.1:0-15539 GCA_047629415.1 Bradymonadia bacterium
ACGCCTACCGCCTCTCTGGTGAGGCCGAATTTGAGGACATGGGCCTCGACTTCCACGGCGATCATGTCGTGCACCTCATCGAGTGGGGCGAGCGCGTGCAGAAGCTCTTCCCCGATGCGCTGCGGCTTGAGATCGTGTTTGGGGATGGCGAAGAGCGCGAGATGGCGTTGAGTTCAACGAGCTCACGCTGGTCGCGCCTCCCAGAGCAGCTGGCCGCATTGCGGGACGCATGAACGACCTCACACTCTACATCGAGACCACCCCACGCTTTTCGGAAGTCGCGCTCGCCTGTGCCGAATGGACCGAGGTGTTTCAGGCCGAAGAGCGTACTGGAAGCCGCGATCTCGCAGCACTGGTTCGGCGCGCTTTCCAAACGCGCGACGTGAAGCCGTCCGACCTTAGCGGCATCGCTATCGATATCGGCCCGGGCGCGCTCAGCTCGGTCAGGGTCGGCGTCGCATTCGCCAATGCGCTCGCATACGGCTTGGGCGTCGAGACCCGTGGCTACGCGTCCCTCGATGTGATGGGGCACGCCGCCGGAAACGCCGCTAACACTCAGACGATTTCGGTCGTGCGAGGACCCGACAGCGCCGTCTACGCAGGCTGCTGGGGCGGTGAACACCAAGGAAAACACTGGGTCGTCAGCAAGGATGAAGCTGCGGATCATTTCATCGGACAGGCACTCAGAAACGGAGCGATTCTCGCGGGTCCAGCCACCGAAACGGTCCGCGAGTGGCTCGGCGATGTTCCATTCGATGAAGCAGTAGCTCATTCCTCGGCCGCCCGACTCATCGCGATCGATCGCAGCGAGAATCGAGTCACTGGTGTGCCGTCTCAAAACCCTATCGTTGGCGAGAACTTTCGATGAGTGAGGCGCTGGAAACGTTGCTAGCGGGTGGTGTGCTGCTCGCTCCTACAGATACGGTCTTAGGACTCATCGCGAGCCCGAGATTTCCGAGCGCTGTGAGCCGAGTCTTTGAACTCAAAGATCGCCCACAGACAGTGAACCTGCCGATTTTGATTCCAAACGCGGCCGCTGCTGAGTCTCTGGGATTCGAGGTCAGCCAGGTCGCACGAACTTTGCTCACAGCATTCGCTGGCCGCGGAACAGTCACCGTCGTTTTGGGGTTCCAAGGCGGCGAGCGCGAAGACTGGCTTTCGGGTCGCGACGAAGCGGCGATGCGCGTTCCGAACGATGAATGGCTTCTGGCGCTGCTCAACGCCGCCGGTCCGTTGCTCGCCACCAGCGCCAACCGTCACGGAGAGCAAACCCCAGCGACGACACAAGAAGCTGCGGCGTCGCTCCAGGGAGTCCCTGACTGCATCGTTCCAGGGCTCGAAGGGTCGACGGCGCCGTCGACGATCGTGAACTGTAGAACGAGCCCCGCGACGATCGAGCGCAGCGGCGCCTTCGCAGAAGAAATCCAGCGCATCATCGAGCGGCATCATCGAGCAAGACATGACTGAGATCATCCTCGGAATCGAATCGTCCTGCGACGACACGGGTGTGGCCTTGGTCACTCGCTCCGGCGCCGTGCTCGCCGAGACCCGCGTCGGCCAGGAAGAGGTCCACAACCAGTTCGGGGGCGTGTACCCGGAGTTTGCGAGTCGCGCCCATATTGCAGCGATTCTGCCAGCGATTCAGCGGGTCTTCGACGAATCCAACGTCGACCCGAAAGACCTGAAAGCGATCGGCGTCACCCGTGGCCCAGGACTCGCTGGGCCGCTGCTCGTAGGTCTCAGCACTGCGACCGGCTTGGGCATGGCCTGGGACGTTCCGGTCATAGGAGTGAACCACCTCCGAGGGCACGTCGCATCGGTCTTTCTGGGGGAAGCCGAAGTCCAGTATCCAGCGGTTGTTCTGCTCGTCTCTGGCGGCCACTCCATGCTCGCTGCTGCTCGAGGTCGTGGAGACTACGAGTTGCTCGGCACCACTCGCGACGACTCTGCCGGTGAGGCGTTCGACAAAGTCGCCCGCATGATGGGCCTGCCGTTCCCGGGAGGCCCGCAAGTCGACATGGCCGCCGCGCGTGGAACAGTTCGCCACAAGCTGCCTCGGCCAATGCTTAAAAAGGGCCTCGAGTTCTCGTTCTCAGGACTGAAGACCGCCGTCGCGAAGCTGCTCCGCGAAGAAGACGTCGAGCACGATGACGTCTGCGCCTCCTTCGTCGAAGCGGTCACCGAGGTGCTCGTCACCAAGGGCATGCGCGCGGTCAAAGAGGTAGACGCCCGCTCACTCATCGTAGTTGGAGGAGTGTCGGCTAGTCGCCCCATCCGAGCCGCCCTCAAGGAAGCTTGCGACGCCAGCGGCATCGAACTGGTCCTCCCCTCAATGAAGTGGGCGACAGACAACGGTGCCATGATCGCTCTCGCCGCATTCGACTACCTCGACGCAGGCCAAGAACCTGGCACCCAACCCATCTCAAGGCTCCCCCTCAGCGACTGGTGAGCCCGGGACCCATGCCACCACGAAGTACGGACATGATGAGGCGAGCCTCAGCTAGTCCCGACCCCTGTCCTCGCTCCAGTCGCCGCTACTCGGCCGCCTGAGCGAGCGGGCCCACCTCGACCGGTACGCCGTTTAGAATTGACGTCCCCGTCAACACGTCGACGCCCTTAGAAATCGTCAGGTCGTTCGCGCTCACGCCATCCGTCGCGTTCGCGACCTTCATGCGGGCGCCCTTCTTCTTGTGGCCCCACCCATGCGGAAGGCTGACCACCCCGGGCATGATTCCGTCGTCGATTTCGAGCAGCGCGTGAACCTCTCCTACGCGCGTTCGAACGCTGACACGCTCGCCATCCGCCAAGCTTCGGTCCTCGGCGTCTGCTGGGTTCATGAGCAGCGTGCAGCTCGGCGGGCCCTTCACGAGCCGCGCGCTATTATGCAGCCACGTATTGTTAGAGCGAAGCTGGCGACGTCCGATGAGCTGCAGCCCCGGTTCGGCCTTGAGTTGGGCCTCACAGAACGCTTCGAGGCGCGGATAGTCCGACATTAAAATCGGGGGGGCGATGTCGACGATGCCATCCGAGTGGTAGATTCGATCGGGAAAAACTGATCGGAGCGGCCCGAGATCGACACCATCTTTGTTGGCTTTCAGCTTGGCTAGAGAGAGCCGTGGCCCGCTGAGCTTGATCATCCCGTAGGGGCCCGTTCGCAGCAGAAGATCCAGCGCTTTGCTGGGCCCTTGGGACTGAACAGCAGAGAGCGTCAGGTTGGTCTTCCACTTGGAGACGCCTCGGTTCTTCAGCTGGTTTAGGCGTTTCGCGAGCGCGGTCAGCGTCTCCCAATCGTCGTGCGCCCCGGCCGGTGGCTCGAAGAGCTTCTCCGAGTACTTGGCGGTGTTGTGCACGGAGAGGCCGTGGAACGCGAGGCCATAGTGGTCCCGCTCTAGGGGGGAGAGCGGCGGGATGATGATGTCCGCCCGGCTCGACGTCGCGGTGATGTACATGTCGAGCGCGACGACGAACTCTAGGCTGTCGATGGCCTTGCCGAGCCGCTCTCCCTCTGGAGTGGAGAGAACTGGGTTGCCCGCCATACACAGAAGTGCGCGAATCTGGCCTTCACCCGGGGTTTCGATCTCTTCGGCCAGCGCTGCCACCGGCAGCTCACCTCCGAACTCTGGATACCCAGAAACTCTGCTCTTCCAGATGCCGAAATGGCCAGCCTGTCCTGCCTTCGCGGCGACTCCAGCGAGGTCGACGGCGGGGTTGGGGAACATCATGCCGCCGGCGCGGTCCAGATTGTCTGTGAGCATGTTGATCGCGATGGTCAGCCACGCGTTTACACCCCCGAACTCTTGGGTGCAGACGCCGATACGGCTGTAGAAGACCGCAGTTGGGGCGGCCGCAAACTCGCGCGTGATGCGTCGAATCTCCGCGGCTCCAATCCCGACGATACTGGCAACTCGTTCTGGCGAGAACCCAGCTACGAACAGCTTTAGGTTGTCGGTCCCGCGCGAATACGTCTCCCAATGTCCGCCGGTTGTGAGGTCCTCATCGAAGAGCGTGTGCACGATCGATGAGAGGAGCAGCGCGTCTGTGCCGGGTCGGACGAAGAGGTGCTCGTCTGCGAGCTCCGCGGTACGAGTTCGCCTCGGATCAATGACCACGACCTTGCCGCCACGTTCGCGGATACGCTTGAGCTCTTTGGGTGCGCCGGGCGCAGTCATCAGGCTGCCGTTGGACACCGCCGGGTTGGCTCCCAAGATGACCATGTGAGAGGTCCGACGGATGTCAGGCACTGGCAGCATCAGCTGGTGTCCGAACATCTGCAGCGCCGCGAACATGTGCGGCAGCTGATCCACCGATGTCGCCGAGAAGCGGCTTCGGGTGCGAAGGACCTGCTGGAACGGCAGGTTCCCGAGCAGGGTCGAGTAGTTGTGCGCGTTGGGATTTCCGGCGTAAACCGCGACTGCGTTCGGGCCGTGCCGCTCCTGAATCTCGAAGACTCGCGTCGCGACTTCTTCGATCGCGTCCTCCCAAGAGATAGGCTCCCACTTATCTCCGACCTTGCGAACTGGCTGCCGCAGCCGATCTGGGTCGTTGTGGAGGTCCTGAAGTGCCACCGCCTTCGGGCAGATATGACCGCGGCTGAACACGTCGTCCGGGTTGCCACGGATGCCCGTGATCTCCTCTCCGTCGTGCTCGATGATGACGCCGCAGAGAGCTTCGCAGATGTTACAGGTGCGCTTATGAATCATAAGCCCCAGACTGCCCTGCTATTGCCGCTCGCTCAATACTGACCGCAAAGCGCGTGCATAAATCGCTTCTGCGTCACCCAGCTGGGCCAACGAGAAGTGAGCGTTAGGTTGGTAGAGCGAGACCGCTTGGGCGCCGACGACGTACCGATCGAGTGTCATTCCGGCCAGCTCACCACGGGCTCGATCCGAGTCGAACCAACGTCCGTGCAAGATCTCCGGTAGGTTTCCGCAGAACTCGAGGGTCGAGTTGTCGTACTGCCTCCCATAGGCGCGCAGCACGTCCACGTCGCCGCCCGTTACCGCCCGAACGACGCGCCAGGGGTCGGGGCAGCCCTCCACCTCAGCGACCAAGAGTAGCGCGCTCCACGGCGTCAGGAACGATGTGCGAAACGGGATCCGAGGCTCCCAATCACGCAAGCGCCAGGTGACCTCGCTGATCGGGTCATCGTAGGCGATTCCTCCAACCAGCGTGGCCTGGAACCCAAGCGGCCGGCCAAGGAACTCGACTCGCATCGTGCCGCCGGTGATCTCTCCCTCGAAGAGGCCCATCGCATGGGTGGGTAGCTCCACGAATATCTGGCCTAGCGCGTCGATCGTTCCGCGGGTTCGCATGCGAACACGTACGACCGTTGCGACTCCCTCTTCCACCGGCACGAAGAGCATTCGTCCGCGAGGGTACGTGTGCTCGGGCATCGTTGGGTCCTGGCGAAGAACGATCTCCGTTGTCTCGACCGGCTCACCATTCACATAGGCGACGGTCTCTGCCGTGAACGCCTCGTCATCGAGGATGACGACTGGCGCGGGTCCATCGGTGAGGCTCGCATGTCGAATGGAGAGTTCCGCGTCCAGAATCCACTCCGCGCTGCTCGGTGCGCCGGGCTCTTGAACGATGTGAAGATCGACCATGTCCACCCGCCAATCTACCGACTGGGTCAGGAAGTACGTGTCGTCCATCGACGTCAGCGGTGCCACGAAGGCAGACGCTGGCGTAACGAAGACCGCACAGAGCACGGCGGTCAGGAGTTGAAGGGTCAGGCGCATACTGGCATTTCGCGGTTGGCGGAGGTCGTCTCTTTGGCGTTGGGGGTGCCAGCGGTCAAGAGCGGACTGGTTGCGCGGGTCGGTCTCTTAGGCCACAACGCCGCCACCGTCCTCAAGATTCCAGCGCAATGACTGTAGCCATCGAGCCCGTCGAATACCTCTCTTCGCTCATCCAGTTCGACACGACGAACCCACCTGGAAACGAGGGGGAGTGCGCCGCCTGGATCGTCGAGCGCCTCCGTTCTGTTGGAGTTGAGCCGACCGTTCTGGAGTCCAACGGCCGCCCGAATGTCGTCGCTCGTATCGAGGGTGATGGCACCGGCGGTGGACCGATCCTGATGACGGGTCACATGGACGTTGTGCCGGTTGACCGCGAGATGTGGACCGCTGATCCGTTCGCCGCGGAGATTCGCGACGGCTATATGCTCGGGCGCGGAACCGTCGACATGAAGTACATGCTCACGCACTGTCTGACCGCCTTCATGCGCGCTGCACAGAGCGGCAAGACGCCCAGCCGAGACCTGATTTTTGCAGCGGTCTCCGACGAAGAAGAGGGCTGCACGCACGGCTCGCGTTTCCTCGTGGAGCAGCACCCGGACCTCGTCCGCGCCGAGTATATGCTCGGCGAGTTTGGCGGCTTCTCGCTCGATATCAAGGGCCTACGCTACTACCCGATTCAGATTGCCGAGAAGGGTGCCTGCCAGCTGCGAATGACGGTTAAGGGAGATCCCGGACACGGCTCCGTGCCGCACAACAACAACGCGGTAGTGAAGCTCTCGCAGGCCGTGGCGAAGCTCGGGACCACCCGCCTACCCATGCACGGCAGCCGCACCGTGGACGCGTTCCTCAAAGAGATGGCGGCCGCGCAGAGCGCCCCGGACAAGTGGGTGCTGCCGCTGCTCACAAATGCCATCGCTGCGCCGCTCATTCTCAGCAAGCTGATCCCCGATCCCGCCATCGCCGCGAGCATGGCGGCGAACCTCTCAAACACGGTCTCGCCAACGGGTCTTAGCGCCGGGAAGAAGCTCAATGTCATCCCCGGATCCGCCAGCGCGCTTTTGGATGGGCGCATTATCCCAGGCCAAACAAAGGAGGACTTCCTTCGCGAGCTGGAAGACGTCGTCGGGCCTGGGTTTGAGTTCGAGGTTCTCACGTACTTTCCCGGCCGCGAGAACACTGTCGACACCAGCGACCCGCTCTACCAAGCGATCTGCGACAATGTTCGCGCGACGGATCCGAGCGGCATCCCGATCCCCTACATGCTGACCGGTTTCACCGACGCTCAGTACTTCAGCCGCCTCGGTGTTCAGTGCTTCGGCTACGCGCCTCTGCGCTTCCCAGCCCAGGACAACATCAAGTTCAACACACTCGTGCATGGCCACGACGAGCGGCTGCATATCGAAGGTTTCAAGTGGGGCAACGACGCCTTCTGGCGCCTCGTCTCGACCTTTACCGGAATCGCCTAGGCGGATAAGCGCGTAAGCAGTCTTAAGCGTGGTTGTTTGGTCTTGAGCGTGGTTATTTGGCCTTGAGCGTGGTTGTTTGGCCTTGAGCGTGGTTGTTTGGCCTTGAGCGTGGTTGTTTGGCCTTGAGCGTGGTTGTTTGATCGAGCTTCCCCGAAGCCGTCCGGCTATCGCAGCGTGATTGGTCAGCGGAACTCCCACCGGTTCTAAGGTGACCGGCGCTGAGCGACTCGAGGCGGCTGACCCTGCCCCGATCATATCGCTGTTGGCACCGAGGATCTATCGCGCTGGCGGCATCAAGTCGGCCGCATTGTTGCTTACTGGACGGCGAGCGGGCGCTGAGCGGCGTGGGACCGACCGTGCGCACCGAATTCGAGACATGCCGACTTCGCGCCAGGTACGCTCGGCTACGTTTCGCACCTTGATGGTGTGTAGCCCTGTGGATAAAGTGGCAGCATGCTCACGGTCACGACGACAGACGTATTCGCGAAGTGGATCGACGGTCTCAAGGGCGTGAGGGAAAGAGCTCGCGTTCAGGTGCGAGTCGCACGGCTGGCGGGGGCAACCCAGGTGACGTGAAGCCCGTCGGTGACGGTGTTTCCGAGATGTGAATCGACTACGGGCCCGGATATCGGGTGTACTTCACCCGGCGCGGGAATGAGGTCGTAGTTCTGCTCGTCGGTGGTCAGAAGAAGCGGCAGTCCGCTGACATCAAGCGTGCGATCGAAATGTCGCGCGCGCTCTGAGGAAAGAAGATGGTGAAGACAAAAACTAGCAGGTACGACGTGGCCGAGCACCTGCGGACACCGGAAGAAATGTCGGCATATCTCGAGGCCTCGATCGAGGAGGCAAACGGGGACGCTCCGTTTTTTGGCGAAGGCACTCGGAGATATCGCGAGAGCGAAGGGTATGAGTCAAATTGCTCGGGAGACGGGCCTCTCTCGCGAGAGTCTCTACAAGTCGCTGTCCTGTGAGCGGAACCCCGAATCTTCGACGATTCTCAAAGTCGTGAAGGCACTCGGCTTGACTCTCGCAGCAGGAGTCGCGGCTGTGGGCAGTGTGACTCCGCCGACCTGATTCTTGGCCCTTTGGCTGACCTTGGATTCGTCTCCCATCGGTCGGCAGTCCCGACAATGTTTCGGGATGTGTACAACGTTTCTAAGGTGTGTTGCGCCGACCGAAGTGAGGGTACCGCCAGCGCGTGCCCGGACGATAATGTAGATAGCACCCGCCTCCAAGCGCGCTGGCGGCGTCGGCTCGGCTGCATTGTTGTGAGGCAAACCACCGGCACACTGATCGCCTCGTCAGTCGGTTCGCGTTGCTCGGAGCCACGATACGAGCTCGCCAAGGCAGCTTGCCGCTCGGAAGCCTGCACGTGTCTGCAATCGTAGATCTGGCTAAGCAGCCGGTTCCTGGGCTGCATTTCGGCAGAGATTCGGCCGCCATGCTGGAGCGAGGAGAGGGAGCGCGAAACTGGAACCTGATGGCGCATCCCCTTCTTGATAACTATCCTGATGCCGCTCGCGCTTCGAGCGTAAACGATTCCACGCCTACGACGAGCGTACTTTGAAACGATCCCCCG
Source organism: Bradymonadia bacterium (assembly GCA_047629415.1). Classification (GTDB taxonomy): domain Bacteria; phylum Myxococcota_A; class Bradymonadia; order REDH01; family REDH01; genus CBDUJZ01. Next base: position 8,787 of record JBLHWZ010000112.1, read on the forward strand.
AACTGAAGGACCTTAGCCGCGATCACCATCACGCGCTTGTCCTCGCCCGGCGATGCATGCGGGCAGCAATGGGTACGTCCGAAGAAAGTGATCTCGCAGACATCTGGGAAGCAGCGAAGGCCGCGTTCTCTGGTGAACTTGAGCCGCATTTCTCTGTCGAGGAGCGCCTGCTGCTGCGTCCGCTTGCGTCTGTGGGTGAGACGGCGCTGGTGGAGCGAACGATTCGGGAGCACACACGGCTGCGAGCGCTCATTGAACTGGATGGAGAGAGCGAGGTCGTCCTCGAATTCGGGGAGCTACTCACCGCGCACGTGCGTTTCGAGGAGCGAGAACTTTTCCCACGTGCTGAGGAGGTTCTCGACGCTGAGACCCTGGATGCGGTGGCGACCGCTAGTGCCGCACTCGAGCCAGCTCAGGAGCGTGCCCGCCGTCGTTTGTGACCCATATGTCTCGGTCCGTCGGCTATCTCATTCTTCCAGAACGACAGTGCGAGGAGCGAGAGAGCTAATGTGTTTGCGACTCTCGAGGAGGGCCTCGACGTTGCGGCGCCAATCCAGTGGTAGGCGCGAAAGTCTCGAACGCCGCGGGGCTGAACCCTCCGGGGCGTCGCGGTGCAACCATCGATTCTGCGTTGAGGCCATGTCTTACGCGGTCCGTGCAACGTATCTAAGGTGTGCTGCGCCAATGGCGTGCCCCGACGGTAACGCAGGTGGAACCAGGGTTCTATCGCGCTGGCGGCGTCGGCTCGGACGCTCTGTTGGGCGGCTGGAGCTTCGTTTCGAGAGTGCCGGACGCTCTTGTCGAGGCGGATCCCGCATCGTTGGGGTCTTTCATTCGACCCTCGGCTAACGATCACCAGACGAGTCCCTCACTTCCGTCGTCTGCCTCCGCGCGTGAGACAGCAACACACGTGTATGGAACGACGGGATCGGCTCATTTGGCTGGTGACTGCGAGTCTCGACAGCGCCATGGTCCGGGCTTGACGCTCAAGTGCCGCATTCGTGAGGTGCTTGCCGACGGGGATCGTTACGCCGCACTCTAGCGAGTTCACCGCCGGTGGTCACATGTTGAGGCGGTCGCGGCACCCCATTGTCCTCTCCACCCCACGCGCGGTTTAGGTGCGCTCGATCTCCCCGTCACATTGGTTGTCTCTAGTGAGCGTGTGGACCCTTCCGTCAGCCGAGAAATAGCGGGTTGTGGTCCGGAGGCATCGTTCTCTACCATGACGGCGCACCTCAACGAGTCCGTCCTCCCGGTGGTCGAAACTCCAGAAGTTGCCATCGGTGAGTTCCTGGCTGATCGGACGACCGTTTGATTGCACAAGGAAGCCCTCGAGGACGGTTCCGTCGGGTTGATAGGCACCTCACCAGCTGGGCGGTAGTTCGCATCCAAGGTCGAGGATTCTGGTCGCGGAGGGGCATACAACCCCACCGAGTTCAATCGACTCGCCGACTGGTCGATTTGGGAGGCAGCCAAGTCCGGCGACGAGGAGGCCAACCATCCAGATCCTTCGGGCTCGAACTCTGTTCCCACCCATCAGCACGAGCCCTGTTCCGCACCGGAATCCCGAATCATCTGCTCTCCGCCAAGGAGGTCGATATCGGTGATTCGCATTGGCGTTGGAGGTGGGAGTGTTTGGCTCGAACCGAGGGGCGAATGTTCGGTGACGGGCCCCATTCTGGAGTTCGAATCGGCTTCGCCACCGCTGGCCATCGAACTCCAACTAACTACCCGCGTGTGCTTGGCTTCGCCAGCGTCTCACGGCCGCTGAGCGGCCGCTACTTGTGCGTCGTGCCTCGAACCCTCCGCCATCTGGTGGTTTATGTCGGGCTGCGCCTTCAGCCGGAGTGCCGTCAGAGTCGAACTCCTCGCCGGCCGTCAGACGCTGGCGAGGTGGTGTCCGCCAACGTTTCTAAGGTGTGTTGCGCCGACCGAAGTGAGGGTGCCGCCAGCGCGGGTCCGGACGGTAACGCAGTTGGCACCGAGGTTCTATCGCGCTGCCGGCGTCGGCTCGAACGCATTGTTGTGGGCTTGATCGTGGGCGACTTCGACTCCGACATCTCCGTCTGAGTGACCGCCGAGGGGCGACTTGATGGGCGTCTAGTAACTTAAGTATGGACGATTCGTTTGCTCCTGGGCACGTCCGTCGCTTCGGTCGATATCGGAGTAAGAAATAGAGGACTCTGATGAGACGGAGCGACTGGAGAAAACGAGGTCCTCACCCCGAGGCTCTCTTGTGGCTGCTCATCTGCGCCGGCTCACTCTACGCGCTTCAGGCACGCGCCGATTGCGCAGGAGACGGCTACGCTTTTCGGCCCTTCGACGGCGCGCCCGAGTACGCCAGCGCAGTACTGAACGTCGGAATCACCGGCTACGACAACACGGCGTATGTCTCTGTGGGACTCGCAGGTCGGCCGACGATCGACTTCAAGGTGCCGCGATGATGGTGTGGCCCGCCCGCGTCCTTCTCTCGATCGTGGCGTTCTCTAGTGTGGCATGCGGCTACTGCGTCGGCGACCTGGACCCACCGACCGGAGTTCACTCTGTGACCGCGTGCACGGAGTTCTACAACACTCCGCTCGATACCTGCCCGATCCGGACCGTACGCTTCGGCGAGGATATGCAGTTCGTTGCGATCGAGTGGACGGACGGCGCGGAGAGGCTACCAGAAGTGTGGGAGCCCGCCCCGGCGGAGTAGCGCTTGCGAGCGCGGAGTCCGGCGTCGACTTCTGAGGGAGGTCGTTCCCGTATCCATGAGGCCGAGCCCGCGCCCGCCGTTGAGCGTGGGAGTTGCAGGGCAGAGGTGGGCGTATGCCCACAACGTTTCTAAGTTGTGCGGCGACCATGCGCGCGCCGGGACCTTACGCAGCTAGCGTCTGTGTGCGAAGCGCCATTGACGCCCGTTACGACCGCATTGTTGTGTGCCGTTGCGCGGGACTGCTGGGGCGCGCCAACACTAGTTGCTGCGACAAACAACGATGGTAGCGGCGGAGCCGGCGTTGATTGCACTGCATTTGACGGATGCGCGCTCAGGGTCGAGGGCCCAAGAGTCCGTCAACTAGGAGCCTAATCGCCTGTTGGCTCTCATCCTCCCCAGCTGCGTCCTGGCGTATCGGGCGAACCCATAGCCCATCAGCCGTCGCCGTGATGAGCTCTGCGACCGCCCTCGTGTTCGTCGTTCCCATCACCTCACCCCGAGCTTGCGCGGTTCTCAGAACGCCGGTCATGCGACCGACGAACTCTCGATACATGCCGTCCACGAGCTCGCCGACTTCCGGGTTTCGCGCTCCTTCCGCGGCGACCTCTAGCGTCAGAGCGGTCGCCGACGCGTCTGCAGCAGCTTCCGAGCAGACGACGAGCAGATTCACCAACCCATCTCGAAGGTCGGGCGAAGCCTCAAGTATCGTGATGAATTCCAAGGCCTCGGAGCGCTCGGCAGCGACGATGGCTTTGATGATTTCCGACTTCGAAGGGAAGTACCGGTAGAGCCCGCCTGGGCTCATGCCGACAGCTTCGCAAATGGCTGAAATGCCGGTTTGGTGAAAGCCCCGTTCGGCGAAGAGTCGTCCTGCAGTTTCAAGAATCGCTCGCCGCTGTTCATCGCGGGCACCTTCGTTGATCGGTCTAGCCATGGGGATCTCGTAGTTGTTGCGTTCAAGAGGGTCAATCTCTAGGGTTCCGAGAGCGAGCGATCACTCGCGGAATAAAGAACGGCCCTAACCCCCGAGAATCATGCGGAAACTGAGCAAGAGAGAATTCATCGAACTAATGGCGGCTTCCGGAGTGATGGCAGCTGGCTGCGGCTCGACGCTCACTCACGGGGCGGGTGATGCACTGGATGCACAGAGCGACTTAGATTCCGGCGGCGAGGACGCGGGGGACGCCGAGGCCGCAAGCGTCGGAGGGGCGGCCCTCGCTGGCTACCTGCGCACAAACTGGAGCCGGGATCCGTATTCACTGGGTGCGTACTCCTACGTCTCGAAGGACTCTCCTGGCACTGGCCAAGACGACCGAGCGACCGTTGAGGCGTCGATCGGATCCCAAGTCTTCTTCGCCGGGGAAGCGTTGAATCCCCTCTACCAGAGCTCGGTCCACTCCGCGCACGAGTCGGGACTTCGAGCAGTCGAATCAGTGCTCGCCGCGAACCACTCCCGCGTTGCGGTCATTGGTGCTGGTATGGCCGGGCTGACCGCAGCGTCGAGATTGTCCGAGGCGGGGCTGGTTGTGACAGTGTGGGAGGCTCGTGACCGCATCGGTGGACGCCTTCACACCGATGCCAGCCTAGGCCTACCGCTGGACCTGGGAGCGAGTTGGATTCACGGGCCGCTGGGGAATCCGCTCACCGGGCTGGCCGATGAACTCGGCCTGGAGCGTGTGGAGAGCGACGAGACGTCCGTGATTCGGGGAGAGGGCGGCAGGGAGGTCGGGATGCTCGGCGCGCCCGCTTGGTTGGACTCCGTGATGACCGCGGCCTCTGCCGGGGTGGAAGTAGAGGAGTTGAATCGAGCGTACTTCGCGGAGGTCTTTCCCGACCGGGGCATTGGATACGAGGGCACTGACGTGCTCTTTCCGAACGGCTACGCTGAGATCCTCGAAGCCCTGCCAGGGGACTACGAGCTCGAACTCTCAAGACCAGTCGTTCGGGTGTCGGCGTCAGAATCCGGTGTTGAGCTGGAGTCCGAGGACGGCACCGCCCAGACATTCGACGCCGTCATCGTCACTGTACCGCTAGGCGTGCTGAAAGCGGGGACCATCGGGTTCGAGCCTGCGCTTTCCACCGAGAAGCTTGCGGCGATTGAGCGCATGGGAATGGGGGTGCTGGACAAGCTCTATCTCCTCTTCGACGAACCGTTCTGGGACGACGAGACCAACATCATCACAATCGAGAACGGCCGCCCAGAAGGGCAGTTCAACTTCTGGCTGAACCTGCATCGACCTTTTGGCGTGCCGGTCTTGGTAGCGTTCCATGGCGGCGCGCCGGCACACGCGCTCTCGTCTCTTTCTGACGAGGAGATGCTGGAGGCCGCTCTCGAGACTCTGCGAGGAGCGTATCCGTCAGCGTGATTGGCCGTGGAGACAGCGGGAGCGGATCCCAGATTCATGCTGAACGTACCAATCGAGTCGACGCCGACTAGGCGTGCTCGGCCGGTGCGCGAGGTCTAGTGCTCGTGGTGCCTCTTCCGAGCGTGCGAGCTCGGGGCGTCGTGGTCGGGCCCGGGTGCACACCACGTTTCTAAGGTGTGTTGCGCCAATGGCGTGCCCGGACGGTAACGCAGATGGCACCAGCATTGAAGCGCTATTGGCGTCTGCTCGAACGCATTGTTGTGGGGTAAATGCAGTGCCGGACGATAGATAGGGCGCCGTCGGGTGGCAACACGGAAGCCGCTCCCGATCGAAGTATGCTCGGCGGTCGGTGCCGTCCAACTCCCGACCGTGGAGACTCAGCCACATCAGCACCGCCGAAGCTTGCACCCAGAACACGCTTTCTCCCTCCCCAGGTTGATTTGGCTCCCAGCATGACCGACGTTGAGCCTGTCAAAACTAGAGGAGAGTAGATGTCACCGAACGGACAAAGCTTCGATTGCCACCAATCCTTCGCGGCGTAGCGCTCCTGCGTCCACTGGATCTCTATCCTTGCGCTGGCCCTCGTGACTGGAGGCTGTGGTGCCGAAGACCGGGACACCGTCGTACAGAGCGCGGCGGATACCCCCAGCGACGTGCCAAACACGGACTGTGGCGCCGCCCGTGAGGACCTTGCCGCCGCCGTCGCGAGAGGCCCCGAGATGAGGTGTACCGGCACGTTGCGACTCAGCTACGAGACCCTAGAGCCGCTAGGCCATGCAATCGATTGTGCCAGCCGCGCTGCGATCTCGGAGGAAGACGCGCGACAGATCGTCGTTGATAGACTGTCGGTCGCCGGTCCCGTCGACATGAGCGATGCCAGTATGATCTCGGACCCGAATTCGCTCGGTGGTTATGGGGTCTATCTCTTCTATCAGGCGCCCTCTGATTTCGGGGCCGTTGCTGCTGTCAATTCGAGCAACGGCAGTTGGCTTTGGGGTGCGTCGATCGTCTGGGCGGGCGCCGGTGATATCGTGCACCCAACCCCGTGGGGTGACCCAGCTGCGCTCTCTGACGGGTGTGGTCAGCTCTCGTTGAGTGATCTCCCGCTCCGAAGCTACGATCTCACGTCAGGGGATGGCGCGCGCGAAGTGGACGTGCTCGACGATGTGCTCGCGGCTACTGCGGAAACGGTGCTCGCTGAGGCGCGGTTGGACGGTACTGCTGCGTTCTTGAACAGCATCGTCGTGGTGGTCTATCCACGCTCGGTCGGCGAGTTCAATCCGGCCACAGCCGGGTACATCGTATTCATCAACGCAGGATTCTGACAGCTCCGGGCTGGAGTCGAGTTAGAGCGCTATGTCGGGCGCGCCTTCGCGAACCAATCCACCCAACTTGGCGCTCGCTCGGTCGCTGGCACTATGCGCAACAGACTCTTGCCGAATATCGCGCTCGCCCTGGTGGCGGCGGTCACGGTGTACGGTTGCGGAGACGCACTCGTCGAGCCCCCAGAGGAGGTGCCGTGGCTCTCGTTCGACCGAGTTCACATCACCTCCCCGAATTGTTGGTGCCTCGCCCGGGCACGCACCGTGTGAAGTACCATGGGGTGTTTGCGTCGGCGTCATCGCATCGCGCACTTGTGGTGCCTGTGCCGTCACACGTTGACGGTGGGGCCGACGTGGTCCTGCAAGC
>JBLHWZ010000113.1:0-15501 GCA_047629415.1 Bradymonadia bacterium
GATGGCGCGCTCCTCGGACTCAACGTACCCTCGTTCATCTTTTTTGCCGTCACCGTGGCTCTTGGCGGCCCGCTCGTACTGGGGCTCGTTCGCCGCAGGTAATCTCGGCGGGGACACTTTTTCGCGACCACAGTCGATTTTGATCGACTGTGTGGAATTGCGTCCGTAATCTCTGACCCTGAGGTGACTCGGTCGCCTTATATGGACGCGCGTCCCCAACCTCACCCCACTTTGAGACGCGCAGCGGGAACCATTCTTCGTCAGTTGTATTCGGACGTCCGGTTGATGTGTGGATCCAACGATTCGCGCGGACGTGGAAGGTCCATGCGCTGCCCCGCGTCCTCGTTGGCAGCCCGCACTCTCGCGGGCGGTGAAGGCCAACCGGTCATCTCTCACCGGCATCACGCCGACCGCCCACAACTCGATGCTCGACCAAAGCGTCCGCTACTTCGACCCCGATAGCTTCGTCCCGGAGGATCACTACTATCCGCGGGTCCTGAACGCTCACGTGCACCCGCTCGTTCGCTACTTTCGCTCACTTGGCAACGCGCAGCTTGCAGCTCGCTACTGTCACCTTCATCCCGAGGCAGACAAAGCTGCGGTGACGTCTCTGCTCTCTCACCGTACAAAGCACTTTCGTTGGGCCGGAGCAGACCTCCTGCATGCCACCACCGATCAGGGTGTTCGGCGCATTATTGTCATCGAGACCAACTCTTCCCCGTCTGGGCAAAAGTCGACTCCGTTCGCCGATGGGGACGAGTTCGGTGGGTACGCGCGCCTCTTGAAGACGAGCTTCCTCCCGATGCTAAAAAGGCGCGGGCTGCCGGCAGGTGGACTCGCTGTCATCTGCGACAAGAACCCAATGGAGACCACCGGATACGCTGCGACCCTCGCCGAGCTGACCGGCGAGCGGGTGTGGTGGGTCCCATTCCAGCGCGACGATGCCGATCCGCCGGCGCGCTTCGCAAATGGCGTGCTGCACATCCGTAAGCCCGACGGCGAATGGCTCCCTATTCGAGCTGCGTTTCGCTACGTCACCCAACGACCGTGGGAACGTATCCCGGCGATATCTAAGACGCTCATCTACAACCCGGTCATCGCTTGTCTGGCGGGTGGACGTAACAAACTAATGGCTGCGAAGGCCTACGATCTGCTCAACGCGTCTCACGCAGAAAAGGGCCTCCGAGTCCGCACACCGGAGACGATCTGGGATGTCGCGAAAAGCGAGGTACCCCTTTGGGTAGAGCGGATGGGGGGCGTCGCGGTCGTGAAGGTCCCCTACGCCAACGCTGGCCAAGGCGTGTACACGATTACAAATTCTGGAGAGCTCGACGCCTTCATGAAGGCCGAGCACGAATACGGCCTCTTTATCGTGCAGGGCCTCGTCGGCAACGCCTCGTGGAGCTCACGAACACGCGGCGAGCGGCTCTACCATGTCGGCACAGTACCCGATCGTCAGGGACGTATCTTTGCGGCTGACCTTCGTTTCATGGTCGGCGTAGGCCCAGAAGGGTTCTTCCCAATCGCGACCTATGCGAGGCGCGCGAGAGTGCCCCTCTCCGAGAAACTCGCCAGCGACGCAGACTCATGGGGGATGCTCGGTACGAATCTGTCCGTGAAGACAGAGTCCGGATGGACCACCGAACCAGAGCGCCTGATGCTCATGGACAGCCGCGACTTCAATCGCCTGGGCATAGGCCTGGACGACCTAACCGAGGCCTATATTCAGACCGTGCTCGCTGTCACCGCCATCGATGATCTCGCCCAACGACTCATCACCTCGAAGGGCACGTTCCGACGGCGGTTCTTCGGCACACTAAATCCAGACGACAAACTCACAGGAGAGATCTACCAATGAAATACAGCTCCAGCTTTCGCGACAGCACGGTGCTGTGCGCCGACGTCCTTAACGTCGAGGACTGCCCGACGAACGCCCGCACTCGGCTCGCCATCCAGCTCTCGCAGGACGCGCTTGGACGCGCTGTTCGGGTACCAGTCATCGTCGTTCGTGGCCGCCGTTCAGGCCCCGTCTTCGGCGTGACATCTGCTCTTCACGGCAATGAAGTCAACGGTATCCCCGTCGTTCATCGCTTGGTCGAGACTCTGAATCCACACGTATTGCGCGGAACGGTCGTCGTCTGCCCGGTGCTGAATGTGTCTGGGTTCATGGCGAACCAGCGAGAGTTCCGGGATGGCACCGACTTGAATCACGTGATGCCCGGTAACCCAGCCGGCAACGAGTCCAACCTCTACGGTCACCGAATCGTCGAGAGGATCGTCTCCAAACTGGATGTCCTCGTCGACCTGCATACGGCGAGTTTTGGCCGAGTGAACTCGCTCTACGTCCGCGCAAATATGGAGGAGCCTACAACGGCAGCCCTCGCGATATTGCAGCGCCCCCAGCTGATCTTGCACAACCCGCCGAGCGACAAGACACTACGTGGTGCGGCTGCAGCTCTCGGCATCCCTGCTATCACGGTAGAAGTAGGAGACCCCCAGGTGTTTCAGCAGCGGCATATCCGCCCGACGCTGGCAGGAATCCGCGCAATGCTCTCGGAGATGAAGATGCTCCCGAAGCGACCGAAGACGGAGCGTCCCATGCCTATCCTGTGCCGGCAGAGTTCCTGGGTCTACACGAGTCACGGCGGATTGTTGGACGTGATCCCAGGAGTCGGCGAAGCCGTTGAGCAGGGGCAACTCATCGCGCGACAAACCGACGCGTTCGGTGACTTGGTAGCCGAGTACCTCGCGGCCGAGGACGGCTTCATCATCGGTAAGAACGTGAACCCAGTGGCCCCGGCGGGCGCGCGAATCGCACATATCGGCCTCGTAGCCGACGCAAACGCGTACCGGGGAAACGTCGGCTACGAGCTAGGCTCAGACTACAAGCTCTCGGAGGAGTCCTGATGAGAATCGGCGTTCTGATCAACGAATTCACGACTCTCGCCCATACCCAGACCACCGCTGCGATCATGCACAGAGCGGCGCTAGGCGGGCACCACGTGCACGTGTTTGGTGTCGCCGAACTCTCGGTCAGCGCGAGCGGGCGGATCGAGGCAAGCACACGTATGTGCGACCCCTCACGACCGAATGTCGCGGACCAGATTCGCCACCTCAGCCAGGCCGAATCCGATGCGACTGGACTAGAGTCACTGGACTTAATCCTCATCAGGACGAACCCGGCGCGAGACGATCGGGGTTGGGCTCACACCACTGCACTCCAGCTCCTCGCCCAAGTGCGCGACGCCGGTACTGCGGTAATCAACGATCCAGATGGCCTCCGGGAGGCGGGCTCCAAGCTCTTTCTATCGCAGTTGCCGGGCTGGACGGTGCCACGGACGATCATCACCGCGGATCCCGCCAGACTCGAGTTCTTCGTGAGAGAAGCACCTGGCCCTACGGTGCTGAAGCCGGTGCACGGGACGCGTGGAGAGGAGGTGTTCAAGCTGCGCCCCGAGAGCGAAAACTTGGGCGCTATCCTCGGCGTGCTGGTGCGCAAAGGCTTCGTCGTCGCGCAGGACTTTGTTCCAGCCGCGGTAAAAGGAGACGTGCGCGTCATCGTGCTCGATGGCGATGTGTTGGAGATCGACGGAAGGTGCGCCGCGGTGCATCGAGTTCCAAAAAAGCGCGACTTCCGAAGTAACCTTCATGCCGGTGGTCGCGCTGAGCCTGGCACCGTCACCTCGGAGATGCGCGCAGCCGTGCAGGCTATCGGCGAGATCCTGGTTGGAAAGGGGATTCGGCTCGCCGGACTCGACTTCCTCGGCGGGGTCATCTGCGAAGCGAATGTGTTCTCGACCGGGGGATTTGTGCACGCCGAACGCTTCTTCGACCGCCCGTTCTTGGACCACACAATCGAGACCCTGCTCGGATCGCGACCCGACTAGCGAGACAAAACCTCGCGCCCCTCACCGCTGACTTCTCAGTGGAGCCCAACGAAGCGCAGGTAGAACACGCTGCTGCGTCGCACCGGCGGGCGCTTAGCCGGAGCCCGCGTGAGGACTACAGCGCTCAATCGAATCAATGGCTGCCGGACCGCTTCGCAAGCAGCGGCAGGGCAGCGTCGAATACTCGATTTGGGGCGGCGCTAGATTCCTCCTGCCGCCGAACTCTCAGGCTAGCAGCAAGCCCCACCGACGACGCCGTCGTCCGATGCGCGCGCAGTCGCGGCCATGGTGGCCGAGCAATCGAACACACCGTAGTGAGTCGACGTATCGCCGATGAGTTCGAAGTGCGAGGCGTAGCGCGTGTCAGCCAACATCGAGGCAGTGTTTCCGCAGACGCGCTCCGGGCGACCCGCCTCAAAGACATGGTGATCGTCCAACGTGAAGACTTCGCCGACGTGAGGAATCGTCCCCTTGTAGATGGCGACCTGGCCGTAGTCCTCACAGCGGTCGTCGAGTTCCGGAAGTTTGAAGAGGCGGTACGTGATCGACTTGAATCGCGCTGCGCCGACCTTCCTCTCCACTTCGTCATTCAGGATCGTAATCGGCGCTGCTTCCACCGTCCGCGGGTCTCTGAACCCAGCGCGCCACGCCATCGAGACAAAGTCGCCTTCGTAGAGGGCGCCGCCCAGACATTCACCGTAAAGTACCGGATCACTCGACACTTCTTCAGAGAGGCGACGATCGGCGAACACGTCGCTGAAATGGAACTCGCCGCCGGGCTTCAGCACGCGAGCCACCTCCTCAATCACGCGGTCTTTGCGTGGGCTGAGGTTCACGACACAGTTGGAGACAACGAGATCCACCGAGCCCGACTCGATGTTCAGGGCGGCAAGATCTTCGATGTAGCCGTGGTGGAACGTCACGTTTGGCGCGTCGTAGCCGAACTTCTCCATGTGCCAATCGAGGGACTCGCGCGCGACCGCAAGTTGGTTCTCGGTCATGTCGACGCCGTGCACGTGGCCAGTCGGCCCTACCAGCTGGCTGAGCAAGTAGACATCGCGCCCGGAGCCGCAGCCCAGATCCAAGACGGTCGCTCCTTCCAGCGCCTCTGCGATCGGAAATCCGCAGCCGTAGAAACGTGCATGCACGTCGTCGTGAACGTTTGCGAGGAGCGACCTGAGCCACGTAGGCGGCGCACCCACCGCGCAGCACGCGTTCGTCTTGAGATCGTCCGAGTGCTGTAGGATCTCGCCGTAGTAGCGCTGGACTTCTTCGCGAATCGTATCGTTCATGCTGCTCCTATAGGTCGTGATGGCGCTGGGATGCCGGTGCGTCCAAGGAGACGCGAATAGCTCAGGCTACTGTTCTTTCAAGGCCTCATACGAAGTCTCCACCGGAACTTCACTCGGTTGAGTTCGTTTCCAATCACCGAACTCCGAGCCGCCCCAGGACGCCACGCTCAACTCCGACATCACGCCGGCCTCGAACTCGTAGAGGCCGATCTGCCCTACCCGTACGGGTGGCGCCTCCTTCGACGTCGTTGAGCTTGAGATTCCAGAGATGCAGACATGCTCGGCGTCCAGCATGCGCCGCGCGTGCTCGTAGTGATTATGCCCATGCATCACCAAGACCGCTCCGCACTCCGCCGCCGCCGTCCGAAAGGCCTGGGCGTTTCGAAGACCACGCGGCCACTCTCGTTTTTTGTGCGGGGCGCGCGTCGGATGGTGATGGAGCGCGAATACAATCGTGCGTCCCGCGGCGGTCTCAGCCGCAGCCAACTCCTTGCCACGCGCGATCTGAGCGTCATCGACGACGCCGTATGCGAGCATCGGTGGCGTCGGAATCGCGCTGTTGAAGCAGAGGACGGCGACGTCGCCAGCACGGCAAACGAACGGATAGAACTGATCTCCTCGAGCGTCTGAGGGCTGCCAACCCTCACACATCTCCTCAAACTGCCCGTTGGCCGCGGAGGGTACGTAGTAGTCGTGGTTGCCGGGGAAGACGACGGTGCGTATCCCGGCTTCGCGGAGGGGCTCTAGCAGATGGAGGCTCGCGCGGAACTCACTAGGCAAGGCTAAGTTGGTGAGGTCGCCAGTGATCACGACCAGGTCCGGGCGTTCTTCTACAAATCGCGTAACCCCGGCCCTGACAATGTTCTGGTCGTATTCCTCGGCACGCTTCCGGGTAAAATTCACCCAGCCAGTCGCTCGTTTTCCTACGAAATCGACGGCGCGCAGATCCGAGAAATCGGGCACGTGAATGTCGGTCATCTGGCCGACTCGAATACTCATGTTTGTGGCTCCGTGGAGATCATTGCGTGCCGAACTGAGAACCCGGTGGGCCCGATGTCTAGCGAGAGTGTGAGCTCGGAGATCGAGCTCACCTCTGCCAGGGCACTGTGCGCACTACGGACTCCGTCAGCGATGGCAGCGCGCAGCGTTGTGTGCTCGACAGGGAGCCCCAACTCCGAGAGCAGTCTCTCCGGATCCATTGGCATGGGCGGGATGACGACCACGGATTCGGCATCGGCCGAGACGCGCACGACGATGCCATAGTCAGGGTGCAGAACCCCATGCACCCGAATCTCGGTTGTCGCCGCTCTCTGCGCCTCCGCAAGAATGAGCTCCGCCCGAAGGCCGAGAGAGCGATTCGCTCGGCTCAGTTCGGCTTCGGCAATTCGCATGAGCTGAGAACTCTCGAGGACCGAAACCCAGGCGGGCTCCTCGGGCAGCCGCATCTGCGCGTGGATCGCCGCAAGTCTCAGCGGATAACCTAGTTCCGCCGCAGCGATCAGAGCATCTTCCAGATAACCGACTCGCGTGCTTCGAGCGTACGGTAATCCAAGCGCACCAATCAAGTCCGCCTGAGTCGCTGGCGAGTAGCCTGCCGCAGATTCGACGCTCATCGCGCGGGTCACTCGGCGCAGACGCGAGGCATCTCGGGGGCGCGGTCGGGGTTGTGAGAGCGCGTTTCGCACCCGCTCCCAATCAGCGAGACACGCGAGCCCCACGCTCAAGTCGACGGTTGGCCCGACGACACAGACAGACCCTGCGTCAACATAACGCTCGAGCGTCGAACGCCACAGCGGAGTACCGTCAGCGACCAATAGGAGCGGCAGCTCTGGATGCGCTGAGCGGGCCGCTGCGATTGATGCTGCAAGGCCGTCCGGGGCACCGTCTGGCTCTTCGATCACCATGAGCACCAGATCGTGCTCCAGCCGCGCGAGCGCATCCGTGAGCGCATGCCCCACCCGATAGTCCACTGTGAAACCGGCTCGTCCGACGCTGATGGCCGACGCCGCGAGCAGCACGGCATCCTCGCCGACAGCGAGGCAGGTATTCCCACCGGGAAAGTCTAAGGTCGTCACCGCCGGCAGCGCATCCAGCGCCTCTCCGAGAGTGCCCACCTCTAGAACGCCGATCGACCGCAGCCAAGGCCTCAGATGGACATCACCAGACAGGTCGGCCGCTGGAACGAAGACAATTGGGACGTGCGGCGAGGCAGCCCGGCAGACCGTCGCGAATGGAACGTGACCGGTAATCTCGTGGGCGAGGACCAGTACACACGCGGTGGTGGGGTGCCGAGCGGCCGCGTCGAGCGCGTCTGCAAGGCTGCAGTCCTCGCCGACGATGTTCGTCGATGCGACCGAGAGGCCGTGGGACTCAAGGCTCCGCGCCGCACGGCGCGCTAGAGAGGCCGTGCTACCTACGACCGAGACGGCGGACAATCCCGTGTCTCCCTACTCTACCGTGAGCATGTATGGGGCGGAGCGATCGGAGTGTTGGCTGACCTCAATGAAGTAGCGTTCGCCGACGGTCGTGAACACCTCGACCGCCTCTCCGTCACCAATGCCGTCGCTCCACTCTTCGAGCACCAAACCGCCACCCACCGTCTCCGAGTAGAACGCGAGGTTCAGGTCGCCGTCGGCATCAAAGAAGTCGATGTTGACGTTAGTAATCGGGCGAGTCGCCGTGTGGACGAACCAGTCGGTGTCGGACGCTCCACAGGACGAGAGCGCGGCTCCGTCAAAGTCCGCCGCTACTGCCGCGTCGACCGGGAAGTTATTCGGCTCAGCGGCGTCCGGGAGGCAGCGGGGCAGCACCAGCAAGCCTTGGATGGCGATGTTGTTGTTCTCGTTGAACTCCTCAACTTCTTCCTCGTCATCCACGTGAAGAATGACCGAGAAGGTGCCGCCGTCGACAAGATCGGCCGGAACGACGAATCGAAGGCCTTCCTCGCGGTCAGACAGGCCGTCCAGCGCCGCCATGTCGACCTGACGCAGCAGAATGTCGTCTTCGCTGAGGACAGGATCGACAGACAGGTAGAGTGCGTAGGACGCATCGCTGCTGGCGATGTCTCGGGTGTTGGCAAGCGTGAACTCGAAGCGGATCGTCTCTCCTGGAACCGCCACGCCGGACTCGAGTGTGAAGTCGGAAGGCTGCAAGTCCGTCCCCTCGATTCCGTCCACTAGAAGGCAGTAGGCGCTGGCGCGCGCGCCATCACCTACAGACCGAACGCGCAGATAGTGGCGCCCGTTGAGTCCAACTGACTGGTCGAGCGACTCGGTCGCGCGCACGGTGTTCTGGAGGAACCCGCGCGAGGGGCTGAAGAGCGTCAGACGAAGATTGTCCGGCGGCTCCGCGCCTTCCAGACCGGTGAGCGAGAAGCTGACGTCGCTGCCAGCCGAAAGCTCCACGTAGTAGTAGTCCTCGTCCTCGACGGGGCAGATCGCCATGCAGTCGTCCAGGAAGTCGCGAAGCCGGAGCGATTCACCGAACCCATCGCTGGGCTCTTCGATACGCGAGCACGCGAGTTCGTCTGGCGCCCGGCCCGTGTCGACCGTGAGCGTGTACGGGACCTCTCGGTCCCGACCCGCCACGTAGACTTCGATCTGGTAGCAGCGGTCGCCCGCGACATAGTCGACACCGACGTTCTCGGTCTCGTCGATTCCTTCCGAGCGGTCGATCTCATCGCCGTCCGCGTAGAGCTTCATGTCGAGGTCGCCATCGAACGGGTTGAAGGCCGCGGTGACCGAGAGGAAGTCACCATCGCTGAGGCAGAGTTCGTAGAAATCTCGGTTGTCGGAACACGCGAGCAGTTCGGTGAAGGAAACCGGAGGTTCGGTGAAGAGCTCAAGCGTCTGGGGGTCATCCAGCGAGTTATTGGGCTCCAGGACGTCGAAGCACTCTGCGTCGATGCTGATCTCAGGTGACGCGCCGACGTTGTTGAGTTCCGAGAGCTCTCCCGGGACGTCATCGCGAGCGTCGGCCTGCACGAGAATGTACTGCGCGCCTTCGCCTGACTCGGCGGGGAGCGTGACGTCCAAGCAGCGCAGGACCCGCGACTCCACTTCGGGCAGAATCAGCTCGCCGAGCAGCGGGTCATCGATCGGGTCAAGCGAGAGGTCTTCGCTGAGATAGACCCGCGTAGTCGTCGTAGCCGCGGTGATGTCGCCGAGGTTCACCACATTGAAGCAGACCTCGAGGGTGGCTCCGAGCACTGGGTTCGAGTCGTCGACCTCGACGTCCAACACGATCAAGTCTGTTCCCGGGTCGGGCGATGAGACGTCCAACTGCAGGTCGTAGACGTTGCGGTCTTCGTCGGTCTCTCCCTGCACACGAAGCAGGTAGCTGCCACGCCCCGGAACGCGGAAGTACGAAACTTCCTCACGGTCGCCGGCTGTCGAGGAGGAGTCCAACTCGGTCGAGTAGTCGAGCGCAAAGAGTGTCATCTCCAGATCCCCGCGCTCGCTATCGAACTCGATCGAGACGCGCACGGTCTCTTGGTCAAGCAGCGGAAGCAGGTAGTAGTCGACGTTTGCGTCGCACATTGTGAGGTCTTCGTAGGTCCCAATTTCTGGGTTCAAGAAGGAGGCGGTTGCTGGCGAATCGTCAGGCTCGAGCGCGTCCAATTCGCAGGCGCAAATGAGACCTCCGATCGAGAGCTGCTCACCTAGCTCGCTGATGTTGTTCTCCTCGCTGGCTTCGGCGACCAGTTGGGTGACATCAGCCGCCGCGAAGAGCGTGTAGTCCGAGATAAACGTGTCGCAGGAAGCCGGAACCTCCGCGCGAACGGTGACACAGGCACCTGCGTCGATCGGCGGAACGCGGGACTCCAACAGGACCGAATCGTCGAGGTCGAGGATGGGGTCTTCACTCAGGTAGACTCTCACGATCGACGGGGTCGAGCCGTTTGATCCGTCGTTGCATACATCGACAGAGACCGTGACCGGATCGCCGTTATCAACCGCAAGCGGCTCCACATCGAAGTTGTCGGTGCGAAGGTCTACATTCGCTTCCGCAGCGACAAAGATCGGCGCGACCGCGGCTCGCACGTTGTTAGCGTCATCGGACTCAGCGATCAGCAAGGACGGGTCGCAGGCCACAATGGGCGTGTACTCGCCGGGGGGCATCGGTGGCACAAACGCGTCGACGCTCTGGGTGAACTCTTCACCGGCCTGAAGCGGCGAGAGCAGCATCGTCTGCACCAACTTGTCGACACCATTGTCGAAGATCGCGTCCTCGGAAAAGTAGAACTTACAGTTGTACTGCTGCGTGATGTCCTGCGTGCCCTGATTAGCGACCGTCAGATCGATCTGGACGGAGCCGCCAACGAAGGTCGTGCCTGGAAGAACCGCGAACGCGATCGGCACGAGGTCGGCGCCGGGGACATCTTCGTCCGTCACGCGAATCTGCCCAGAGGATGAGATATTATTGCCCTCCGAGAGCTCTTCAATCTCGTCACCAGAGTCCGCCCGTAGAAGGACATAGTACGTCCCGATTTCGGTGACCGGCGGGTCGATCGTGATCGGCAATTCCCCGATAAGGAACGCATTGTCGCCTGTTGCGACTCCTTCCGAGCGCCCGGTGAAGAGGACTCGGTCGTCCTCCTGAAGTGTCGGATTATCGGCGCTAAGGTAGACGGTATAGTCGAAGGGCTGAGCCTGAACCGTGCCGATGTTCGCGATGCGCGCGTTGAGAGTGACGGTCGTCAGAATGTTCGTAAGTGCTGGACGGCCGAGCACATCGGTGACCTGGAGGTCTGGTCCGTCGCCCGAGCTGTTCTCGTAGGGCAGGCGGCGCGAGGCAAAAGCTACGTTGTTGGACTCGTCGGTCTCGCCAACCGTTCCGTCAGGATCCGCGAAGAGGAACACGATGTACTCACCGGACTCGACCGTCTCGGGGACGGAGAGCGTTTGGTCGTCGACGATCGCTTGCGCCGGCAGCGGCTCGAAGCTGTCAAAGCTCTGTTCGGCGATTCGGTGCACGGAGCCGGCAGCCTCGAGGTCGGCGATCCGAGCTGGGTCGAGCACAGACTCTTCGGAGATCACGTTGGAGTCGCCAATGAAATAGCCAACTGTGAACGCGCCGGGTGCCCGAGCATCAGAGAGGTTAAAGAGGTTACCGGAGACCCGGAACTGCGTGTCGGAGCGAACAACCGCGGTTGTCAGCGTGAGCGTGGCGGCGTCGATCGCCAAGTCCGATGCGGGATTGATCGCGATGACAGCCTCAGCCACAGCCTCTGCGATCGTGTTGGTGCCATCGAGCTGGCGCGCGGTCACGGAGACCCCAATCTGCCCGGACTGTGCGTAGACGTGTTCGATCGTCGCGGCCGCACCTGTGGCCCCTGAGCCATCTCCGAAGTCCCAGTCGTAAACGAACTCGGATGCCGCAGGGTCGAACGATCCCGCCGGGATCAGTTCCACCGCAAACGTGACGGGGACCTCCGTGAAGAGGTCGACACCATCGGTGGGCTGAGTGATCTCGGCCGAGAACTTCGGGCCTGGCTCCTCGGATCCGCCGCATGCAGCGAAGAGACCCGAAGAGAGCAGCACAAAGAGAGGAACAAGCGTCTTCGCGTTCATAACGCCGTAGTGCGTTGGTTGAGAGACGCAGGCGGGGGCCCGCGCGCGAAGGCTGGAACTATCGTAGGGCGTGACTCAGTGCAAGGCAGATGGGCCGGAATCACCCACTTGTGCTCACCACGAACAAGCCCCAGACGCTTGACCGACTGTGCCTCGCTGCCGTAGCCTGCGGCCGGAATACCGACCTCTTTCTGCGCGGGCTGCGGCCCGGCAAAACTCCTCCAGCGGAGAGTATCTGTGGCGACACGTCGACGCGGGGCTGCGAGCCTCGATGATCTGAAAGCCCGCCTTGGCTACAACGAGCCCACCGCCCCATCGGCGGATGAGCCTACACAGCAATCCGAAGTCGAAGGCGAAGCGACCGCAGTACGGATGCCCGGCGACGGTTCAGCGGTCCCTCCTGCCGCCTCGGCGGGCGGCGCGCCAGCACCGGCATACGTCCCGCCGTCCGATGACGCGGGCATCTTCGACGAGGACTACTCTCAGGCTGTCGCCGAGGAGGAGACCTTTAATTACGATCCCCACCAGACCGACAAGGACATCAAGCCTCCGGCATCGAAGACGTTCATGGCGACACTGCTCGCCTGCGCGGCCACTCTGATCCTCGGCCTCGTGGTCGGTGTGGTCGGGACAGCGAACAACACTTCGCGTGCCCTCGAGAACGCCACCACCGCCGACGCTGGCACTGTGCTCGACGCAGTTCGTCCGGTGGCTTCTCGCCTGGGTCTACTCAACGCGGACCTCTCCGCGATGCCGGCCGAGAGTACCTATGTCGCCGGTTTCGAAGACCGACTGCGAGGGGAATACACGGGGCAAGATCTGCCGGTTGTTGACCCCGCGCTCATCGCCAGCGCGAAGACCCTTATGGTGTTCAACGACGTGCTTGGACGACAGCTCATCGAGTACGCCGTCGCCACGTCTTACCTCGCCAGCACGGTCGAGCGTCACCTGCGCTCCACTTCCGCCGACACCGACGAAATCGGCAGTCTGCAGGCTGCATCGGCCGACGCCACGAATTACGGTATCGCCATCGAGTTCGAGACCCTGCTCGGCCGTTTCCAGAGCTTCATTGAGAACGCTGAGGAGAACCCCTTTACGCCGATCGCAGCAGAGCGCGTGACCTACGAGAACCTCGTGATGGTCATCGAAGGCGAAGGCGACGAGCAGCGCGAGTTCTACACGGTCACCACCGCGACCGGTGATACGATCAACGTCCTGATTCACGACCTTGTTCTGATGCCAACCGAGCAGCTACTCCCGCCGGTTTCCTCGGAGAACGCGCTCGACCGCTACTTGGCGCGAGCAGGCCAGATCAAGGAGCTCCTAACCCAGGTTACGGCGATGCAAACCGAGCTTCAGTCGCAGCTTGAAGACATCTCCGACAACCAAATCTACTTCACCTTCTAGGCAGAGTGAGCGCAACGCGCCCACCGGTAGTTCTCACGATCGCCGGCACTGACCCTTTGGTCGGCGCCGGCGTTTTCGCGGATGTCGTTACGATTTCTGAGCTGGGGGCTCACCCCTTGGCAGTCGTTACGGCGCTCGTCACTCAGGACTCCAACGGAGTGCGCGCCTGGGAGTCCGCACCCAGCGCGAGCCTGGTTATGGCGCTGCAGTGCGCTCTAGCGGACGGGCGTCCCGACGCGATCAAGACCGGCATGCTCGGAACCCCGGAGACTCTGTCGGCGGTCGCGAAGCAGCTCGCTCTACATGCAATTCCAGATACTTGGGTCATCTCTGACCCCGTCCTGGCATCAGGCGGCGATGTTCCCATGGCCGCCCAACTCCTGGCAGAGACGTTTGCGCGAACCGCCCGACGGCTCGCCAAAGGCGGACTGCGCGTGCTCCTTACCCCTAACGTGGCAGAGCTGGGTGCGCTCACAGGTGCTGCGGCACCCGCCTCCCTAGACGATCTCCGAAAGTTGGCTCAGCGCCTCGCAGAGGCAGGCGATTGCTGTGTCCTCGCAAAGGGCGGCCACCTGAGTGACTCGGTCGGCACTGATGTCCTCGTTCACCTAGCGGGAGTGCACGAGTTCTCCCCCCTTCCCTGGCCCGAGTCCTCGGACATTCATGGGACCGGCTGCGCGCTCTCATCCGCGCTCGCGGTGGAGTTAGCGCGCGGAACAGACCTCGCTGACGCCGTGAGGAGCGCGAGAGAAGTCCTGGCGGTAAAAGCTCGTGCCTGCCTAAAGATCGGCGTTGGACGACATCAGCTCGGCCGCTTCGTCAGAAGCTGAGGCGGACCGGGGCGAGAATCTGACTCTGCCCGTTGTCAGAAGCCGAAGCTGACCCCGGCGCCGACGGACCAGTCGTTCACAGCCGTGTACTCGCCTGCGTTGTCGATTTCCCATCGCCGTCGAATCTGACCGTCGAGGTAAAGCCACGGCATCGGTGAGACACGCGCCTCCGCAACAGCCAGCGCGGTGTCCAAGTCAAAGAGGCCGGCGGCTCCCTCGAAGCGAGTGTTCACGTAATAGGCGCCGAACTGAACGATCGAGAGGGCCGGGACTCGGAGTTGGGCCCAAGCAGCGTTGTTGTTCCCTCCGGTCTGGTCCTCCCATCCAGCTGAAATATAGACGAGGTCGCCGAAGTTGAAGCCTAACTCGGCGTAGTATCCGTTGCGGCGCTGCTCCGGCTGCGAGAGCATGAATTCCAGCTTGGGGACCGCAAGCTGCTCACCGGCAAGCGGGAGGAAGGAGAGCCTCTCTATTTCGTAGATCCGGCCGATGTATGCAGGCTGGTACTGGCGACCGAGCAATCGGTACTCGGCTCGCATGTCGAGCACGATCGTGTCCGTCAACCCGAAGCCAAAGAATGACCCCACATGCCAGCCAGTGCCAGCCGCGAAGTGGGTGTTCACATCCATATAGGGTGTCATCGATACCCTGTCGCTCGCGACGAGTTGGTACTCAATGTCCCACCCGAGCACGCCGGTCGCCTGGCTGCGCTCCACGATCGGATCACCCTGCTGGGTGCGCGCGTAACGGTCCGACCCATCGAGTTGCAACGTGCGGGGCGCGTTCTGATCGCCGGCAAGCGTGAAACCCGCGGCTAAGCGCCGAAGCGATGACTGCGGGTCGATGAACGCCCACGGCCGAACGTAGACTCGCAGCGCCATTGCGTCGGGGTCCGTTACATTGTCGACGAAGGTCTCAAGCCCCCCATACCGCGTATTCAGGTTGTGGTGGACGCCCCACTGAAAGTGGTCGCTATTGACTGCATTATCGTAGGAATCGACGATGGTTCGGTGGCCGATTCGGACGTTAGAGAGTTCTCCCCCGCGCAGATAGATGCCATCGTATGGGGAGCCGTATTCGACCCAACGGACGACGCGTGCGTACTCCGAGGGCTCGTCCCAATACTCGCGCCGAAACGCGGGCTGGTCGTCGGTTGGCCGCTGGTCGCCGACTCGGATGAAGAGCGGGGCTTCGAAGAGAAAGCGGAGCGGATGAACCTGAGGCTCGTCGAAGAGCGGCGAGTCGCGGGTCATCGCGACGCCGTCGATCTGGAGATAGAGTGATGGAGTGACGACGAGGAACCAGTCCTCGTCTAGCCGAGCGACGCCAAGTCGCGCTCCTAGATTGCCGCTGACCTGTTGAGAATCAGGCGGAGGCTCGCTCTCTGGCTCCACCTGTTGCGCCACCGCGGTTGAGGCGAATGCGACGGTGATGAAGGCCAAGAGGCCGTTTGTGAGGTGTCGGTGAATCAATGGTTGCGTGCGGTTCATAGCTTCGACGACACAACGCGGCG
>JBLHWZ010000114.1:0-15499 GCA_047629415.1 Bradymonadia bacterium
ACGATCGCGTTATCGACAAGCATGCCGAGCGCAAGCACGAGGCTGAAGAGCACAACGACGTTCAGCGTGATGCCGAGCATCGAGAGCACCGTGAAGCTAATCAGCATGGAGCCTGGAATCGCGAACGCCACAAAGAGCGCGTTACGGAATCCACCCATGAAGAAGATGAGCACGAAGAGGACCAACAGGAGGCCGGTCAAGATGTTGTTCTCGAGTTCCAGCAGCTGGTCGCGCACGTCGGCGGAGCGGTCACCCAACACTGTGAAGGTCAGCGCCTCTTCGTACTCGGCCTCCATATCGGCGACGATGTCCTTCACCGCGTCGGTGACATCCAGAATGTTCTCCCCTGCGCGGCGGCTGATGCTGAGCGAAACCGATGGCTGGCTGTTGAGGCGTGAGAAGGTCGCTTGATCCTCGTAGCCATCCTTCACCACCGCGACGTCGCGGATACGAATCGGGTAGCCCTCTTCCTGCCGGATCACGACCTCTTCGATCTCGCGGATGCTGCTGAACTCTCCCGGAACGCGAACGAGGTAGGTGACGTCACCGACGTCCACTTGGCCGCCCGGTAGGTTCAGGTTGGACGCCTGCATGGCGCCCATCATCTCCATCAGCGTAACGCCGTAGAACTCGAGCAGAGCGGGATCTGCGTTTACCGAAATTTCTCGTTCAACGCCGCCCGTCAGGGAAACCTCTAGAATCCCTGGAATACGCTCGATGCGTTCCTGAACTGCGTCTCCAACCGCCTCCAACGCGGTGATTGGAACCTCGCCGCTGATGTTGACGATGATAACCGGGAACTCAGAGAACGAGATCTCCGTGACTATGGAGTCCTCCGCATCTGCGGGAAGCTCGTTAGAAGCTGCGTCGACTCGGTCTCGAACTTTCGGGAGCACATCGTCGATTTCGACGCTCGGCTCAAACTCGATCGAGATGATGCTCGCGCCCTCTGCCGAGGTGGAGCGGATCTCGCGAACGTCTTTGAGCTCCTCGAGCTCTGACTCGAGCTTGTCCGTGATGAGAGTCTCAATATCCGCCGGGGAAACGCCGAAGTACGGCGTCGTCACCATGACGAACGGAATCGTGATGTCGGGCTCCGCCTCTCGGGGCAGACCGTCGTACGACATCTTTCCCGTGATCAGGATCGCGACGATTAGGACGAAGATCGTGACCGAGTGCCGAATGGCCCAATTAGAGAGGCCCATAGGTCAGCCTCCCTCCGCTGCGGAACCGACCCGCTCTGTTCCGCCTCTCATCGCGTTCTGGAACTGCTCGTGGCAGCAAGGACCGAGGTCCACGGTTCGGATGTTTTCGCGGGGAACGAGGAGTCGATGGCCGCGGACAACGAGCACGTCGCCGGCGTTGAGCCCGGATCGGACGACCTGAAATCCGCCGCGACCCGGTCCGAGTTCCAGCCGACGAAGGGCAGCGACGCCACCCTCGGCGACCAAGACCTCAGGACCATCAATTCCTTGGAGAATCGCGTCACTCGGTACGACAACGACGTTTTCGAAACTGCGCTTGGGCAACTCGACGACGGTGCGCATGCCCGCGCGGACCTCGTTGTCCGGGTTCGCGATGTGAATCTCCAGCGGGAACGTGCGATTGGCAGGATTTGCCTCCAAGCCGATGCGATGCAGTGTTCCAGTGAAGTTCTGACCAGTCGCGAGGACCTGGACGGGCACGCTCATCCCCTCGCGGACGAAGGAAATCTCCCGCTCGGGGAGGCCTACGTTCACGACGATGGTCGAGATGTCGATGATGCGCGCGAGCGGAACTCCAGGGTTCGCGAACTCGCCCTCTTCCGCCATCGTGGAAACCACAATGCCTGAGATCGGTGCCCGTGAGCGACCCTGGTACACGCTGGTATCGATGGCCGCGATTTGCTCGATGACGATTTCTTGCTGCGTCTGCACGCTCTGCAGGTCCGTCTGCGTTGCAAGCCCTCGGTTGAGGAGTTGTTCGGCTCGGAGGATGTCACGACCAAGGGCATCGCGCTGTGTTTCCAGCTGAGCCCTCTGCGATCCTACAGTCGATGTGTCGATTCGCAGGACGCGGTCGCCCTCGGAAACGGCCTGCCCTTCCACAACGTCGAGAGCGACGATGCGGCCGGGTATCTGCGACGAAAGGTTCGCAGCACGAACAGGCGACGTTTCGCCGGTCAGAACGATCGTCTCGGAGAAGCTGGTCTCCTGTACGGTGACCGTCTCAACGAGGGTCGCGACCTCTGCCGGAGTCTCGGGCTCAGCGGCTTCGCTGCCTCCTGCCTCTGAATCAGGCGGAGAGCAGGCGGTGACGATGAGAAGGAGCGCGGGAGGCGCGAGGTACCTGAACAGTTGCATGAAAGCGGTGGGTACGGGGCGGCGCCATCCTAAACCCGGCTCGGCAGGAAACAAGCTGCAGAGGCGTTATTCGACCGACAAATCGTGTTCGGAGATCGGAAATTCCCATAGCTCAGCCCCTTGGTCGTCGAATGTCCGCAAGGTCACCGTTCGGTCTCCGTATGGCCCGGCGAAATCCAGTGTTCCGAAGTTGCGAGTCTCGGTAACCAGGGTCCCGTCCACTCGCTGCGGGTTGTCGAGTTCCTGCCACGCCGTCGCCGCGCCGCTCGTGAGAGGCGATGAGGTGAAGTCGTAAAGCGTGTAAAACCCTGGGGATTCCGTCTGGAGCAGCTCGGTATGGTGCCGATCGCCCGAGAGGAAGAGCACGCCCTCAATGCCCCGGTCTACGACGGCGCTGAGCAGTTGATCGCGCTCTTCAGGGAAGTTTCCGTAGGCTTCATACGGTGTATTATCGTTCAGCGTTTGGTTGCCATTTACGACGATCTTGAACGTTGAAAGGCTCGAGGTCAGGCCGTCGATCAACCATTGCAACTGCTGCTCTCCAAGGAAGTCCTTGTTCTCGCCTTCCGGCGTGTCGTTCGGAGCCCGATAGTAGCGGTCGTCGAGCAGGAAGAACTGAACGTCGCCCCAAACGAAGGTCGAATAGGCGCCGGGCGCCTCTGGAGTTCCGAAGTGAGGATTGGGCCAATAGTTCGAGAATATATCGAGGGCTTCGGCGCGCAGCGCGAACGAGCGATCCGAGTCGTTAGGCCCAAAGTCGTGGTCGTCCCAGATGGCGTAGTTGAACGCGCTGGCTAGCAACGGCTGCAGCTCCGGCAACGCACGATCATTCTCGAAGCGATGCGAGATGGACTCCCGCGTCTCCCAATCGCCCGGCCGTAGGTAGGTGTTGTCACCAAGCCAGAGCATGAGATCTGGCTCCGTGGCACGAACGCTCTCAAAGATGTGGTACCCGCCTCCGTAGGGGCTGCCGGCGCGGTCGTAAGGCGGGTCGTTGATGTAGGTGCAGGACCCCATCGCGACACGAAATTCTGGCGGCGTATGACGCGGATCTTCTTCCGACCGATAGAGCCAGAGCGCCGGGGTCTCGAACTCGAGCGGGTAGTCGAACGACGAGGTTTCACCGTCGATGAGAAGCTCGTAGGTGTAGTCCACGCCTGGATCGAGACGCGTTAGGCGGGCGGTGTGCGTATTGTCGTGCGTGGCTTCAGCCGAGAAGATCTGAGAGGCCCCGGGGGCCTCGGTCGGCCAGACGCGCACAGTGACCGCGGCGGGTCGGTCTGTTTCGGTCCAGACGGTCACTTCGCGGTGCGTAGCATGTCCCAGCATCGGTCCCGATAGTAACTCGACTGGGGCCGCCTCGACGACCTCTTCAGCCACCGGAGCGCCCGGTTCAGGGAAGACGCATTCAACGACCTCTGGTCCGCCGCAGGCAGGAAGAATCGCGAGCAAAAACAGTCGTCTCATGCGGTCACCTCGACGCCGTAGAAGGCTTTCGTTTCGGGCTTGAACCAGTACCAGAGTAGCGGCAGCGCGGCCGGCCACAGCACGAGCGTCGTCATGCCAATACCAAGTACGATCGCGTGGATTTTCCAGGCCCAATCCTCACGCGGCGTCTTCAGCGCGGCGTAGTGAACGAAGGCAAGGAAGAGCATCGTCAGCAACCAAAGGGTGCCGAAGAGCGCAATAGCGACCGAGTCGACCTCGAAGCGCGCTGCGAGGCTCGCGCGAGCGAACACTCCGTAGAGGCCCGAGAACGATCCTGCGACGAAGAGCGCGATCGCCGCTTGGCAATAGTGCTCGTACCAGATCACGACTTTCGGGGTGTTCTCGGACATATGCGAGTCTCTGCCACGGCTGCGGCGTAGATGGTAGGAAAACCTGGCCCCCATCTCCCCGAACGACGACGCAAGGCTACACTCTGGACTCTGGCAGGAAGACCTTCTTATGATTCCTCGGAATCATCGCCCTCCCGATCCTCTTGCTCGGCGTTCTGGTAATCATGATCGTGCTCATGGCTTACGTGAGAGTCCACGACGAGAAGCAGGAGTACAGGTGGCCTGGCAAGAAGGAGATCCCCCGGATTGGCATGAGCGTGGCAAGAGGACCGCCTTCAGGGATCCCGGGCATCCTGTTGCCCCCGCTCTGAATCACGCGAGCCGACGGGAAAGTGCTCTACCTACCCGTGGGTACGTTCAACGGGGCCGAGCAAATTGTCGCGGTGCTCAAGGAACGCACCGGCTCCGAACTCTAACGAATAGACCCACGAGGCACTTGTGACGATCGAAGCTCTCCTCGACCGCGGAGTCATCATTCACTGTCCAGAAGCGACGATCATCGGGACCGAGGTAAACCCGGACCGTTTTGAGGCCGGTGTCGAAATCTACCCGAGCACTACGGTCGTCGGAGCGGAGTCGCTCTATCGAGCGGGTACGAAGCTCGGAAAGGCAGGTGGCGGCTACTTCAATAACGTCCGCGCCGGCCGTAACTGCGATCTCTTCGGCGGCTACTTCGACGACTGCGTCTTCCTCGACGGTGTCGTTGTGCGGGGGCATTCGGAGGTCCGCGGCGGCACCCTCTTAGAGGAAGGCTGCGAGGCCGCGCATCATTGCGGCTACAAGATGACGGTTATGCTTCCCTTCGTGGTAGCCGGCAGCCTCATCAACTTTTGTGATGCGTTCTTCGCTGGTGGTACCAGCCGTAAGGACCATAGCGAGATCGGCTCCTGCCTCGCGCTCTACAACTACACCCCGTGGAGCGACAAATTCGCGAGCCAGTTCGGAGATGTGGCCAGCGGGGTCTTTATGCGCTCACCGCGTATCTTCGTTGGTGGCCAGACTCAGGTCGTGTCGCCTGTCCACGTTGATTACGGCTCGGTGATCCCCGCCGGATGCGCGGTGCGTCGGAGCGTCCCTGCAGGTCGCCTCTACGGCGAACGTATGATCCCCACCGATATGCCGTTCGATCCCACGCTCTACGGGGGACTCGCACCGAAATTTGCGTTGACCCGCCAGTACGTCGGAAACCTGAGAGCGCTGCAGGCATGGTATGCCACGGTTCGACGCCCGAACGCCGATGGCGCGCTCGAAGCGGCCCTGCTCGACGCCGCCGTCGCCCAGATCGAAGCCGGGATAAACGAGCGCATCAAGCGGCTTGGCAAGATCATCGACAAGTTGCCCGCCTCGCGTGAGCAGCATGCGACTGCCCTCGCAGGGGCGCTGCCGAAGGCTATGCCGTTGCATAGGAAGCGGATTGTCGAACACGATGCGCTGACCAGCGGATGGGCCGACTTGAAGGCGACGCTTCATGCGCCTTTCGATACCACCGGCGCCGGCCTTGATGCACTTGAGGAGATCGGTGTGCGGCGCGGCGGCGGAGACTATTTTGTATTCCTGAAGGAGCTTCCAGACGAACTGATCGAGCGAGGTACGAGCTCGTTGCAGTCGGTGGTGGACGCCTACTGCTAAGGCCGGCCGGCGCGCGATCGACGAGCTGTGCTTAGGTCGCCCGCGTCGCAGCAATCGCAAAGATGATCGTAACCCTGAACGCAATGCTCCGCGACCAAGTCGATTTCACACAATCGGAGGCCCTAGCCGCATGACCTCTGACATGGTTGCTACGCCATGGTTTGCGAGATGTTCTGAAGTGAGGGGCCGCTAGGCGCAGCTCAGCCAGTCCTGCAGCGAATCGATGAACGCGGAAAGTTGCTCCTTGGTGGTGATCAGCGGCGGGGAAAGGCCGATGACATCGCCGGCGGCGCCCGAGGGGGAGAGGATGAAGCCGCGATCGAGCAGGCCATTCATTGCTGCGACTGCGCCTCCGGCCCAGGCATCGCCATCGGTCAGCAGCGGCAGCCCCAGCATGAGTCCTCGGCCCCTCACAGCGCCGACCCGGGGGTGATTTGAGAAGGCCGCATTGAGTTCGCCCTCGAACCAAGCGCCTAGTTCGGCGGCACGGGCGACGAGGCCTTCGCTTTCGATGACCTCGATCGCCGCGAGTGCGGCCGCACAGTTGAGCGGATTGCCCAAGAAAGTGGACGTGTGCAGCGCTTCACCTTGGGTCTCGCCCCAAGCCTCCATGATCGGCGCGCGGCCGACACAGGCACTGATCGGGACGCCTCCGCCCATCGCTTTTCCGACGCAAAGAATATCTGGCACGACGCCGTCGTGAGAGCTGGCGAACCACTCCCCGGTCCGGCCGAAGCCGGTGTAGATTTCATCGGCGATCAGCAGAACGCCGTGCTTGTGGAGCACCGTGGCGAGCTGTGCGAGCCAGCCCTCCGGTGGGGGTATAACTCCACCGCGGCCCTGGATTGGTTCCACGATGACGGCTGCTACGTCTTCCGAACCAGCGATGTCGGAGCCGAGCAGCCGGTCGATATAGTCGACCGTTGTCGACGGATCCCTCGCCGCGTCCGGGCCAAGCAGGCCATCCGGTCGAGGAAACGGGAGGCGCAGTTCGACGGGGGTTCTTGCGGAAAATGGGGCGCGGAAGCTGTCGCGGTAGCCGGAGACTCCGAGCGCGCCCAGCGACATGCCATGGTAGCCGCCGTGGAACCCGAGCACGCGGCTGCGACCAGTGGCGACCACGGCGGTCTTGATAGCCGCTTCGACTGCGTCTGAGCCGTTGGCGCCGAGGATGGAGTGTTGCAGATCGCCTGGGCAGATCTCCGCTAGTTTCTCGCCGAGAAGGATCTTCTGGCGAGAGGGGAAGAGGTCGCCCATAGCGTGCAGAAGCTCGCCACTCTGCGCCCGAATCGCCTCCACGACTTTCGGATGTCGGTGGCCGATCGCGGCGACGCCGAACCCGCTTGAGACATCGACATAGACGTTGCCTTCGACATCTCGGACGTTCGCCCCGACGGCCTCCGTCCAAACGATCGGATCGCGCCCCCCCGTCGAGGCCGCGCGACGAGAGCGACGGGCCGTAATCGCTGGGCACTCAGTGGCGGCGAGGCGGTCGATCCAGTCACGGGTCTCGTCACCGAGCGGGTTCACGATCTTTGGGAGTTCTTTTCCGTTCATCTATTCTCCAGATTGAAGCAATCGGATAGTCGGTCGCCTCATGCCAACTGTCCACCACGGAGCCTCATCGATGCACACAGAACCCTCCTTTTCTCTCTGTCTCGTGCTCGCGTCATGTTCCGGCCTGTTAGGGTGCTCGGATCCCGAAAATGACCCATGTGCCGACGACCCCTTCGCTTGCGCGACTAGTTCTGAGGAACTCGAAATGGACCTCACGTGCGAGTTGATCGGCGAACTGGAGGTGGAGATCGGTTGGGGCGATGATAGCTACCACTCGTTCGCCGAGGAGGCCGAGATCTGGCAGGGGTTTCAAGGCGGTGCGCACACGTTCTTAGGGGTCCGAATCAAGAACGCCGCGCTTGAGCAATATGAAAAGGTTGAGGTCACGTTTGAGCACGTAACCCTTGATGAGAGCTGCGTCGACGACTGGAGCAGCGTCGAGCTCAGCGCAGACCTCATCGACCAGTGCGGGAATGCCAACCCCCTGCGTCGCCGCGTCATTTTTGGCGAGCCGGACCCTATTCGCACGGCCGCCGATGGTGCGATGCAGGAATACGGCTTATTCTTAGAGATCCCTTACGGCAGCCCCACGGCCGTCGTCGCGCGTGCCCTGGACCCATGCGGACGCACTGGATTCCACGCGGCACACTTCCCTGGCGGCTTATGAGTCGTCATAGTGTCCAAAGCGATCAGAAGTCACCGTCGGTGGCGGGAACACGGACAGTAGTCACGAGGAATTATGGGCATCGGAAACGGCAGCAGAGTAGGAGGATGGATCGCGTTCATCGCATTCATCATCATTTTTAATGTCCTCAGTCGCGTCTTCAACTGGGGCTGGGTCTTCTACTAGGCCCGCCTACGCGAAGCGGCTTGAACGAGTCGCCAGCGCACTGATCGGCCTTAGCCTGATCGCGGTCTCGATCCCTGATTCGTTTGGGCCCGATCGTGTCGCCGTTCAGCGCATCGCGGCGATCCTCGGAGTGCTCGTCGGCGTCCTGTTGATCGTTCGCAAACCAGCGAAACACAACGGGAGCAACGCACAGATTGCTGCCGCCCTACCAAGCCTGATCGTCGGCAGTCTTCTGCTGCGGCTCCTCATCGGCTCTCAACCAACGTGGTGGATGCTAGCGATCTCCACGACTGGAGCCATCCTCTCCGTTACGGCCTTCGGTACGCTGGGCAAGAGCTTTGCTGTGCTTCCCTCTCGTCGCGATGTCGTCACAAGGGGCCCCTACAAGTTTCTGCGGCATCCCGCCTATCTGGGGCAATGGCTCGTCATGACAGGTTGCGCGGGAGCGGCGGCTCCACCCTGGCTGGGGCTGGCCCTCGCGGTGGGCCTTCTACCTTGGCTTGCCCTGCGCGCAGTAGCCGAGGAGCGGCTATTGAGCGAAGATCCGGTCTATGTACGCTATATGGAGACCGTTCAATGGCGAATCATTCCGGGGATTTGGTAGACGGAAACGAGTCCGTAGTACCCGTGGTCGCCTGTCGCGCACGAACCTCACCAAGTCCCTCAGCGAAGGCAGAAGTCCTGCGGAGCGAGGCCTGGCAGGTCAGGAAACCGCGCCACACGCTTGACTCAAATTCGTCTAGAGCGTGCCGCCATGTCCTGGACACGAAGTCCTAGTGACCGCGCCTACTCAATCTCCCAGAAGTCGCGCCCTCGGAGCAGGGTCGCGATATCGGGCGGGCCCATCTTCTCTTTGACCGCGTCGACTTGGTCGTTCAGCTGCTGGTCGTACGTCGCGACGGGGACCGAGCGGATGACCCCGACGGGTGTCGGTTCGCTAAGTCCCGCGAGCAGCTGATGATAAGCCAGCGGGGCACGCTCATCATGGACGATGATTTCGCTCTCATCGACCGAGTCCTTATCGACAACCTCGAGCACGAAACCACGCTGGACGATCGCCTTTTCGTCGGACTCTCCGAAGATGAGCGGCTTGCCTTGCTCAAGGAAGAGCAGATTCGCTGCCTTCGTTTCCTTGTCGGTCAAGACTGAGAAGGCTCCGTCGTTGAAGATGTTGCAGTTCTGGTAGATCTCCAGAAGTGACGTGCCCGCATGGCCTGCCGCGCGCTGCATCATCTGGGTCATGTGCTTGGCGTTTCGGTCGATCGTGCGAGCGATGAACGTCGCGCCAGCGCCGAGCGCTACCTGCATCGGAACGAACGGCCGGTCGATGCTTCCGACGGGAGTCGACTTCGTCTTCTTCCCCTGCTCGGAGGTAGGCGAATACTGGCCCTTGGTGAGCCCATAGATCCGGTTATTGAAGAGCAGGATGTTGACGTCGATATTTCGACGCAACGCGTGGATGAGGTGGTTGCCACCGATGGAGAGCGAGTCTCCGTCGCCTGTTGCAACCCACACCTCTATCTCCGGATTGGCCGACTTCAGACCGGTGGCGAAGCAGAGGGCTCGGCCGTGGATCGTATGGAAACCATACGCGTCGATGTAGTACGGAAGACGGCTGGAGCAGCCGATTCCGGAGATCACTACGAGGTCTTCTTTGGACTTCCCTCGCTCCGGGAGGATCTTCTGAAGAGCCGCGAGGATCGAGTAGTCGCCGCATCCTGGGCACCAGCGAACGTCTTGGTCCGTCTGGAAGTCTTTACGTGTCAGTTTGGGTGCATTCATGGCGATCCTCTACTTCCTGATCGCGTCGCTGATGCGCGCGACCAGTTCCGAAACTTTGAAGGGCTGACCCTGAATTTTGGCGATGCTCTCGGCCTGGACTGGGAAGTCAGACCGAATGACTGCTGCGAGCTGCCCCATGTTCAGTTCGGGGATAAGGATCCGCTTGTGACGCGCCAGAATGTCCGCGAGGTTTGCCGGGAACGGGCTGAGATACCGCAGATGAGCGTGGGAGACCTTGGCTCCCGCCTTCTGCAGATCCGTGGTCGCGGCTCTGACGGCACCGAACGTGCTGCCCCATGAGAGCACGAGAGTCTCTTCGTCGTCGCCGAAGACCTCCAGCGCCGGGATATCGTTGGCGATGCCGTCCACCTTTTGTTGGCGGAGCTCGGACATGCGCTCGTGATTGAGCGGCTCGTAGGAGATGTGCCCAGTAGTCTCGGCCTTTTCGAGGCCACCAATGCGGTGCTCAAGGCCGGGCGTACCAGGGACGGCCCAGGGACGAGCCAGCGTCTCGGGGTCGCGCATGAACGGCTCGAAGCCTTCCGGATCGGTGTGGTTTTCCACCCGGATGTTGGGGAGCGAGTCGACGTCCGGGAGCTTCCACGGCTCCGCTCCGTTTGCCGCATACGCGTCCGAGAGGACGAAAACCGGGACCATGTACTTGGTCGCGATACGCACCGCCTCGATCACAATATCGAAGCAGTCGCTCGGCCCTTGCGCCGCCAAAACGACCATAGGGGACTCCCCATTTCGCCCGAAGAGGCACATGTTGAGGTCAGACTGCTCGACCTTGGTCGGCATGCCTGTCGATGGGCCGGCCCGCTGCACATTGAGGATAACGAGAGGCAGCTCTGTGCTGACTGCAAGGCCGATGGCCTCCCCTTTCAACGCGATGCCTGGACCCGACGAAGCAGTGACTCCAAGTGACCCGCCATAGGACGCGCCAATCGCCATGCAGGCGGCGGCGATCTCGTCCTCGGCCTGGATCGTCTTCACGCTGAAGTGCTTCATGCGCGAGAGCTCATGCAACACGTCCGATGCTGGTGTGATCGGATATCCCGCGTAGACAACCTCGCGACCAGCAAGCTGACCGGCGACAGCAAGTCCGAGCGCCAGTGCTTGGTTGCCGGTGATGCTTCGGTAGGTGCCGGGAGCAATCTCGGCGGCCTTGATGACGACGGGACTCGCGAAAATCTCCGCGGTCATGCCGTAGTCATAGCCCTTCTGCAGAGCGAGCTTGTTTGCCTCGCCGACCGCGGTGGCACCGAACTTAGAGTCGACCCAGGCAAGCGTCGGAGCGAGCGAGCGCCCGTACATCCAGAACGAGATGCCCAAGGCGAAGAAGTTCCGGCTACGCTCCTTCTGACGCTTCGTGAGGTCTACGCCCTCCAAAGCCGTCAATGTGGCCTTGGTGATCGGCACCGGATGCGTGCGGAATCGATCCAGCGACCCATCCTCGAGCGGGCTCTGCTCAAAGCCTGCACGATTGATGTTCTTCTCGGTGAACTGGTCCTCGTCGACGATGATGACCGCTCCCTTTGGGAGTTCCGCCACATTTCGCGCGAGTGCCGCTGGATTCATCGCGATCAGTACGTCGGGCCGGTCGCCAGGCGTGAAGATCGTGGTCGAGGCGAACTGAATCTGGAATCCAGACACGCCGCCGAGCGAGCCCGCGGGGGCACGAATCTCAGCGGGGTAATCAGGGAACGTCGAGATGTCGTTGCCCGCGAGAGCGCTAGTCTCAGTGAAACGTGCGCCAGTCAGTTGCATGCCGTCGCCAGAGTCGCCCGCGAAGCGAATGACTACTCGGTCGGGTGCTGTGGAGGGGTTCGTCGTCGTCATGCGTGTAGGGTGCTAGAACGGGAGTGTCCGTTATCCGCTTCGATTAGGCCTGTCGAGACAGCCGGGACTGGAGACTGAAACACGTTTCAGTTTCGCGCAAGAACTACTGATCTCGCGCACTTTCACACCTGTATCCATGTTCTTGATAAAATCAATCAAGAAACTTCGCGACGCCGTCATCCTCCTCGCAAGCATCTTGCTCGCGGCGTGTGCCGTCCGTGCCGGAAACGCACAGGACACAGCTACGTCCATGCCATCTCCCGTGGATGATGAGGAGGCGGTAGAGGCCATACCGGTCTTCTCCGGGATCTTCGTTACTGCCCAGGAAGGTAATGAGGCGCTCCAAGCTGGCGCGCTCTTCCTCGACGCCCGGCCGATCCATCAGTTTCTGATCTCACACCCTGCCGGGGCCGTTCAGATCAGCTGGGACGACTTTAGCGACCCGGACGAGCGCGGGCGTCTGCACCCAGACTCAGACTTGCTCTCCGAGCGCCTCGGTGCCCTCGGAGTCAGCGCAGAACGGCAGATCGTAGTTGCCGGTGGCTGGGACACCAACTGGGGCGAGGAAGCCCGTATCTACTGGATGCTCCGCAGCGTCGGCCTAGAGAACGTCGCCATTGTTACTGGCGGAGTCGGCGCTTGGGCAAACGCCGGACTCGACACGTCATGGGGCCGACAATCCTCGGCCCCGGAGGAGTTCAGCGCCACTCGAGACACGAGCGTCGCTGCCTCGATTGACCAACTCGCCGAGGCCGACCTCGTCTTAGACACTCGGACCCTGGAAGAGTTCGAAGGCGCCACGCTCTATGGCGAGTCCAGGGGAGGCCACGTCCCCGGCGCGCTTCACATTCACTGGCCCGACCTCCTCGAAGAGGGTAGCCTACCTACCGCAGAAGCTCTGGAGGCCCGGCTTGGCGTCGGACCAGAAGCCCGAGTCACCGCCTACTGCACGGGCGGCGTGCGAAGCGCTTTCGTCTGGGCGCTGCTCGAAAACGCGGGGTATCGGAACGCCACGAACTATGCTGGGAGTTGGTGGGAGTACGCAGAGAGCGACCTGCCGGTAGACTAGTCACGCGACGGTGGTAACGGCGCGCACAACAGCCGGACGCGCCGCAATCCACCACGTAACGAGTGCGGTCGAGGCTGGGGCGGCGCCATGTGCCGATCTCCGCATCGGCCCCGCCGATGCGGAGATCTTCGCAATTGTGAGGCGGCACAACGCCCGGGTGCGCCGTCAACGGTATCCGCCCGTCACCGCCCGGGTACAGGCCGTAATGAACATACCGATTCGCGTGGTGGAGGGCGGCGCGGTGATGTTACCGCCGAACCGGACATCAGTCCTCGAATCCGGTTGCGCCGATCTCGTCGATGCCGCCGCCATAGGTCGGCAGGTCCTCTTCGTCTCCGGACGTCTGCAGCCACTCTTCCCCATCAGCGATGACAGGGCTGAAAAGATCCGGGCGCTCGTAGGTATCGAAACCACCCGCGTCGACGAAGAAGCCGAACGTGCCGACTCGGCGTCGCGGGTTGTCTGACGGCTCCGAGCCAAAGATCGTCAACACCGCGCGACCGAGTGAATCGTTGGAGTCGGAGTCGTAGGTGTCGTCGCCGGACTGCTCGATGAAGAGCGCCGAGCCGTTCAGCCGTCCGAATCCTAGGGTGAACTGGCTGGTGAAGTACTCATCCATACCTGCATAGTCTGCGAAGGTACCGCCGCCGAAGTCGCTTCCGTAGCCATAGCTGTTGAGCGGGCGGACTTCTGCGGTCCCGTAGTCATCGTCGCCGAGGTGGTCGACCATCGTTCCGACACCAAACTCCGTGGCCGCGCCGCCACTGAGCGCACGGGCCTGGTAATCATCGTCGCCAGAGAAGTCGTGGTGCAAGCCGACGCCGTTCCAGTGCGCGAAGCCCTGAGCGCCTGCGCCGGCCTCGTAGGTATCGTTACCTTGCTGGTCGGCCAGTAAACCGAGGCCACCGCTGACTGCGCGTCCGTCCGCGCTGCCACTCGGCGCGACTCCGAGCGACGCTCCCTGAGCGGCGGAGAGGTTGAAGTCGTTGTTGGTCAGCGTGTTGAAATACAGCACCGTGCCAGCTGCAGGCGAGCCTTCGAGCGCACGATAGACATCGTTACCCGCGCTGTCTGCCAGAATACCAACGCCGTGGGGGCCGCCAAAACCCTGCACTCCGTGCATTCCTTCGTAGACGTGAGCGTCTTCTCCGGCGTGCAAGATTCCAACGCCGAAGAGGCCCGCACCTTGGCCAACTGCCTCGACGCGGAACTCGGCTGAGCCTCCCTGGTCACTGAGGAGGCCAACGCCTAGCAGTCCGAAGCCCTGGCTGTAACGAAGGGACTCGAACGTGTCGTGGCCGGCGCCCCAGTCATAGAGCATTCCGACGCCGAGGCGGCCCGAGCCCTGTCGTCCAACATCCGAGAACGTCACCGGACCGTCGCCGAGCCGCACGGGATCTGCGCGGCCCGCACCATCGGACGGGTAGGCCGACGCATCCTCGGGGTCGGTGACTTCAACGTAGGAGTAGGTGTCCGCCCCGTTGAGGTCGATCGAGACCGAGACAGGGAAGTTGGAGCCCGAGTTCGCCCCGGTCGGCGCCGTGTATTCGTCGTCTCCGCCGAGGTCGATGTGCAAGAGGGTCGGGACATCCTCGTCGTGCACATCACTGCCGTCTCCCGCGATGCGGATCAGGCCCGCGGACGATGTGAACTCAAACTCGACAGCGCTGAGGTCGCCCTCGAAGGACCGCGGGAACTCATTCACTGCAGCCGCAACGGCCGAAGCGCTTCGTAGGAAGCCGAGAGGAATCTCTTCGGAGGCGACGAGGTCACGCACCGCTGGGTCGGAGAGCGACAGGTCTGTTTCTCCGGCGTAGAGGGTAGCGGCGAGACCATTATAGAGCGGTTCGCGCAGCTCGATCGGGATCGTCGCGATGACAGCGTTGGCTAGGGCGAGTCCTTCGGCCAGTCCATCAATGACGCCGGCAACCGCTACTTGGACATCGAGCGGCAGAGCGGCAGCTGCGTCACCGACGCCGGTATCAGGAGCGACGCCACCGAGCGCGGCTTCGAGATCGATGAGCGCTTGATAGAGCGGACCCTCTCCCTCTCGCGGCGCGGGCGCTGCGAACTCGACGAGCTCTGCGCCGTAGCCGAACGCTGCGACGGGGAGCAAGTCGCCGGCGTCAGCGCCGAACGATCCTTGGATCTCCGCGGCCATGAACCAGACTGACTGATGCGGATCTCCGAGAAGGGCGCCCACTGACGGGAGACGATAGGGATCGTCGACGTCCAGCACTCCATAGGCGAGTCGGCGCTCGCGCAGCTCCCAGCTCACTCCGCAACGGCTCATGCCCGCCGACTCGAGCAGGCGCCCATAAACGTCGACTTCGCCGTCGCCGAGGGTGATCGGCAACATGCAGGAGCAGGGGTCGGGTATGCAGTAGTTCGCACCGCCGATGTCACCACAGACGCTGCCGGTAGGGCACCCTTCGTCTCCCACGCACTCGAGCGTGCAGAATCCTGGAACGTTCGGGTCAGCTCCCTCCAAACAGAAGTTCGTGGGCGCGAAGCAGAGGCTGGGATCTGTGGGGTCGTCAACCACGGTGCAGGGTCGCCCCACGGACGTCAGGGTCGACATCAAACGACC
>JBLHWZ010000115.1:0-15482 GCA_047629415.1 Bradymonadia bacterium
CTGAACGGGGCCTCGATGGTCCCGGTCGCGTGGTTCCGTTTCGACGGCCTCACCGCTTCAACGGACATCGACGAACTCATTGCTCCGTCAGCCGATGCGCGAGCGTTCCTGATCAATATTGACGACGTATCTCCTCGCTACGGTGAGCTTGCCCCCGTCATCGCAAAGCAGCTCGAAGAGGACGACTATGTTCCGAGCAACGTGCTCGCCGTTGGGCCGATGCCCGGATGGGTCTTGGACCCAAGCACCCAGTACGCGTTAGGTGTTCGCCGCACGTGGGGCGACGAGGGCGGCAATCTGCTCGGGGTCCCGGACGCGCTCTGGCAAGTCGCAGCCGGTGCAAGCAGTGGGAACCAAGCGATCGACGCACTCTACGCCCCTCTCCGTCCGGCGCTGTTGCTAGCTGGTATCGACCCCGCCAGCGTCGCCGCTGCGACGGTCTTCACTACAGGCGATCCGGTCACGGACCTCTTCGAGATGAGCGAAACCATCCGAGAGCGCTACAACCCAGCAATCGCGAACCTCGCGATTGACGAAGATGACGGGGCGCTGCACGAGAGATTCTGCGAGCTCCATGGCACACTCAACATTCCGGAGTTTCAGGAAGGTGAGCCCCCGTTCAACACGGGGGGGCTCTTCGTCTTCGGCGACGACGGAGTTCCAGTAGAGCAAACAACGACCGACATCCCGATCGTGATTGCTCTGCCTCTCGGAGAGATGCCCGAGGAGGGCTTTCCTTTGGTGATGTACTTCCACGGCTCTGGGGGCGTCTCCACCCAGGTGATCGATCGTGGAGAGGACTGGACGCCGCGGCTCGGACCGTCCCACGTGCTTGCTGCACACGGGATCGGTACCGCGGGCAGCGCGCACCCAGTGAACCCGGAACGACTCGCACCACTTCCATCCACTGGTTTCGACTACCTCAACATCGGCAACCTGAAGGCCTTCCGCGATACGTTCCGCCAGGGGGTCTTTGAGCAGCGTCTCTACCTGGACGCGCTTCTCGAACTGCGGGTTGCGCCCGTCGTGACCGCGGGTTGCGAAGGCCTCTCGTTGCCAGCGAGCGCTGACTCCTTCTTCTTCGACCCCGAGCCGGTGATGGCGATGGGGCAATCCATGGGCGGGATGTTTACCAACCTCATGGCGCCGGTCGACCCAAGAATCGAAGCGATTGTCCCGACTGGCGCCGGCGGGTTCTGGAGTCACTTCATCCTTGAAACCACACTGATCGCCGGGGCTGGCGACCTGATCGCCGCCATTCTGCAAGTCGACGACCTCACACATATGCATCCGACTCTGCACTCACTGCAGCTGGCTTGGGAACCGGTGGAAGCGTTCATTTATGTGCCGCGCCTTG
Source organism: Bradymonadia bacterium (assembly GCA_047629415.1). Lineage (GTDB taxonomy): Bacteria > Myxococcota_A > Bradymonadia > REDH01 > REDH01 > CBDUJZ01. Next base: position 1,358 of record JBLHWZ010000115.1, read on the forward strand.
CTGCCGACCCGCTTCCGGGTCACCCGGCTCGCTCCATCTACCAACCGATCGGCGAGCAAGACAGCTACTTTCCGGCCCTGACATTTGACCGCATCACTCTCGCCTACCGCAACCAACAGGCGGGGGAAGTGGTTTGGCCGGAAGCTCAGGAAGTGCTGGAAGCCCGCGGCTTGGACGGCGTGCTCGACTATCCGATCTCGAACAACCGCGAGTCGATCGACGGCCGCTCCTATACAGGGGTCGCGGTTCAATGGGCCTTCGATGGCGTGCACGATGGCCACGAGGTCTTCCAACACTTCGACGAGGTGAAGCATCAATACGGCTGCTTCTTTGAGACCTTCCATGCCACGGGCGTGGGCGTCGTCCCTGCCCCCGCAGAGTTGGGTACGGACTGCACGCAGCCCTGACCTGCTCGTCTTTCTTGGCCGGTCGACTTGCTTGGCTCGTCGCTTCGGCGCCTCGCCGTCTCGTCGCTGCGTCGCCTCGTCCGCTCGTCCGTTCGCCGGATCGTACACTCGTCCGGCGGACAACTCGCACCGCTGTGACGTAACGCGGTTGTCTCGATGAGGACACGATGCTGCAGCTGGCGCTCGGAGGCTCGGTTGAGCACGCCGCGTATGGGCCTTCCATGTCTCGCGGTCCAACTCGAGCTGACGTTCTGGTGACGAGCTTGGATGCGGTTGGCGTCGACGGACCCAGGTAGCACGATCTCTGTCGGGCAACACCGGCGGCCCCGATGGATCTCGCGCGCGAGCCCCCGCGAACCACGATGCGCGCTGTCGCAACGGTCGCAACGGTCGCGCGCGATCTTCCCTAACCTGCTATCCTGGTCCAGCGCGCGCATCTCCCCGTCGCGACCTGCTCCTCCAAACGAGCCAACATGCGTTTTTTGATCGCCATCGCCGCGACACTGTCACTCATTGGCTGCAACTCTGTTCCCGTGCCCTCATCGGCCGCGGAGACCGACGCCGCGACTTTGGAAAGCGGAGATTCCCTTGACACATCCAACGATGAGTTGGATTCGCCCGACATCCTGGTAATGCCGGACTCCACATCAGAGGTTGGCGAAGATGCCATCGAGGACGTCGAGGTCTGCGACACTCTAGGTTGTCCCTGTGAGACATCGCGGGACTGCCGGAGTGACTACTGCGTTCGCTTGGGCGGAGACGAGGGCTCGGTCTGCACCGTCCCTTGTGTGGACGAGTGCCCTGAAGAGGGTTGGATCTGTTCGCTATTGGAGCAGGACCGTGAGGCGCTAGCGCTTTGCCTACCGGAGGCGCTTCCCTACTGTGAGGAATGCTTCCGCGATACCGACTGTGGCAGTACAAGCTCGCTCTGTTTAGAGCTGATCGACGGCGACTTCTGTGCGCCGCCTTGCATCGGAGATGGCCTGTGCCCGACGGGTGCTATCTGCGAGGAAATCACGGCGGGAGACGACGTCTTCGACGTTTGTGTGCCATCCGCCGGGGTCTGCGCAGATTGCGTGGATAACGACGATGATGGTTTCGGTATCGGCCCCGCTTGCCTCGGTCTCGACTGCGACGACCTTGAGGTGGGCGCGTTCTTCGGTGCGCCCGAACTTTGCGATGGCATCGACAATGACTGCGACCTGAACACGGACGAGGACTTCTCTTTTAGCAACGACGACGGGAACTGCGGCGTGTGCGGCAACGCATGTGACGGCGAAAACTCACTCTCGACGTGTGTCAGCGGTAGCTGCCGAGTCGTCGACTGTGACGAAGGATACAGCGACTGCGACGACGAGCCTGAGAACGGCTGTGAGCGCGCTGCCGAGGCGCTGAACGTCTGCGGCGGATGTTCAGAGATTGAAGAGCGTTCCGGCGACCGATGCGGCTCCTGCGATACCGGTAGTTTCGTCTGCGACGGCCTGGAGAACCTTTCGTGCGCCGGTGACCTCGGAGAGAGTGTACTGAACGACTGCGGCGGCTGCGCCGCACTGCCAGAGGCGGTCGGCAATGCCTGTGGCTCATGCGACTCGGGTGAGTGGGCCTGCAACGGCGAGGATGCCGTCGCGTGTGTCGACGACGACGGGGAGGATGCGTTGAACACTTGTGGTGGATGCAACGAGCTCGAGAATGAGCCCGGCGCGGATTGCGGCGTCTGCGAAAGTGGAAGGTGGGTCTGCAGCGGTGCCTCAGTCGTACAGTGTGTTGGTGACCTCGGAGCTGGTGCGCGGAACGCGTGTGGCGGTTGTGGCGAACTTCCCGAGTCAATCGGCACGCCCTGCGGCACCTGCGGGTCCGGCGCATGGGTCTGCGATGGAGAGGAAGGCGTGAGCTGTGACGGAGATCTGGGCGACCCGACGCGCAATGAGTGCGGCGGCTGTTCCGACCTGGTCGGAGCGACGGGCGCATCGTGCGGAACGTGCGCATCGGGGACTCTGGCATGCGACGGAGTCGAGCGGCTGGCATGCGTGGACGACGGCGGCGAGAGCGCTCGGAACGCCTGCGGTGGGTGCTCAGAGTTGGCACGTGAAATTGACTCAATGTGTGGACTCTGCGGCGACGGGATCGTGATCTGCAACGGCCTGAATTCTACCCTTTGCTTCGGCGCCGACGGCGACGCAGATAGCGACGGAGTATGTGACGACGACGACGTTTGCCCCGGCGGTGATGACTTAGCCGATGCTGATGGCGACGGAGTCGCGGACTTCTGTGATGAGTGTCCTGATGACGCTCCCGACGACACAGACGGTGATGGAGTCTGTGAGAGCGACGACGTCTGCCCCGGCGAGAACGACGCCCTGGATGCGGACTTCGATGGCGTGCCGAACGCCTGCGACATTTGCCGAGGCTTCGATGACGAGCTTGATGATGACGCGGATTTCGTCCCGGACGATTGCGACTGCGACACCTCTTCATGCGACTCAGACGCCTCGTGTACCGAGAACGCTAACGGCGTGATCTGCACGTGTAATTCGGGCTACGAGGGCGACGGCCGCAGCTGCTCCGACATCGACGAGTGCGCAAGCGCGCCTTGCGACGTGAACGCATCCTGCTCGAACACCGCCGGCGGCTACACGTGCGAGTGCGAGGACGGATTCTCCGGAGACGGATTCTCCTGCGTCGACATCGACGAATGTGCAGCGGGTACCGACACCTGCGATCCTCTCGCAACCTGCACCAACACCTCGGATGGATTCACATGTGAGTGCCCACCTGGCTGGGCTGGTGACGGCTTCGTGTGCTCCTGCCCGCCGGAGCGAGCGACGGTCGAGACCATCGCAACAAACTACCTCTCGGGCCAGACTCCGAACACTGTCTCGCTTTCGGATGACTCGGTCAGCGGGTTCGTGCCGATCGGCTTCAACTTCGTCTACTTCGGTGGCATCTATAGTCAGGTCCGAATCTCGTCGAACGGGTTCTTCACTTTCGACGACTCCACTGCCAACGGGTGTTGTTCCGGGGTCGCGATTCCGAACACCGCGACGCCGAATAATCACGTCGCTATTTGGTGGGAAGATCTCGACCCGGTGGACGGCGGAACCGTGCGATACGGCACCGGGGGAGTCGCGCCGAACCGCTACTTCATCGTGGAGTACTCCTCCATTCAGCACTATCCGAGCGGGACGCCGATTACCGCGCAGGCGGTGCTCTACGAGGGCTCAAACTTGATCGATATCAACTGCCAAAACTGCACAACAGAGTCCGGTGCGCACTCACAAGGGATTGAGGACGCGTCCGGCACTCTGGGGGTCCAGCGGTACTTCGGCACCTCGTCGATCGGCTCGGGATCGTGGCGGTTTAGCACCTGCGCTCCGTAGGCCGCGGAATCAAGCCAGGCCGGGCGAGCGACAGACAAACCTCGGTGACAGAGAGAGGCTCTCGCAGGGTGAGACGGCACACGCTCTGTACCTCCACCGGCCCAACGGAATCGGGCGCGCCGCCCAACGGCTTCACCCGCGCAGGCCCAGCCGTTTTTCAAGCTCCTCACGCTGATCCGCGTCCAACGACTCGGCCGCCTCTAGCGCCGCAACCAGGCTCGGAGCTCCGATGGGCTCCGCTCGGAACCCGCACGCTTCGAAGAGCTCCGGCCAGGGCTGATCGAGCAGGAGCCGCGGATAGTCGCGGCACATCGTAGGTCGGGTCTCGTAACTGTCGCACCGGCGCGTGGTTTCGTCGAAGTGTGTGCAGCGAAATACAAACGACCACGGGCGGCGCTCGGTCGCGATCAACTCGAATCCGTTGACTGCCCTCTGCCACCACAAAAAGAGCCTTCGCAGTGACCACCAGGTAGCGATGGTCCTGGGCACGAGAATTGTCGGCTGCTCGCAGCACTTCGCACACCCGCCGCACTCGCCGGCGAGCAGCCACTGGCGGCGGCCACGCAGGCGCGCCCAGGTCCTCTTCACCTGAAGGTCGCTCATGTAGACCGCCCGCGCGGTTGCCTTCACGATGGCGCGAACGGGCCCATCCTTCATGCGCGTGAGACTTGGTGAGTGGGTAAGAGCAAGGACACAGTGAGGAGACGGTCGGTGTGAGGGCGGTGTCGAAGCCCGCGCATTGCGGCGGATAAGAAGCCTTCCTTAGACAGCTTGCCCAAGGAAGGCTCCTCGATGCAAGCACGTGGTCGCCACACCTCATTCGACAGCGTCTTCTTTCACCAAGGCGACACGCTCGTGCGGTCAGTCGCGACACACTCCAGTCGCGACATAACGTTCACACTCCAGTCGCGACATAACGTTCACACTCCAGTCGCGACATAACGTTCACACTCCAGTCGCGACATAACGTTCACACACCAGTCGCGACATGACGTTCACACTCCAGTCGCGACATAACGTTCACACTCCAGTCTCGACATGACGGTCGCATTCACTGCGCCCCCCCACTTCGTTGACCAGATGAACGCCTGGTTGGAGTGGGGCGGCTTCGGCAGCAGCTTCCATGTACCGACGGCGGGTGATGTATCGATCGACGAGCGGGTAATGTATCGATGAACGAACAGCGCCAATCCGTGACGGTTAACAGCGAGAACATCGCCGTTCGCGAAGTAACGTTGACCGCGCACTGTCCTCGCGTGCAGCGCCGTGTGCTTCCGTATACATTGGACCGCGGCGCGGCCTAAGAGCGCATCGGTACTCGAAGAGGACACCGTCATGACGATTTGACTCCCATTCACCCCGTTGCCGCTCGTCGTACTCGCTATGGCGTCACTTCTCGCAGTCGGCTGCCTGTCCCGCACTATCGACTGCCCTGCAGACACGACCCCGTCGTCCGACTGTCGAGACTTCGCCTGCCCCGGCTGACAAATTGCCAAGAACCAACCTTCGATACCTGCCGCCCCAGTCGCTGCGAGTGCGATGAGTCCGCCGGAGGGTGGACCGGCTACACAGCGGACTGTGAGGACCGATGGTCCTGCGAACCCGTCGACGGACTGCGAGGCGAAGAAAACATGGCGTCCGGGAGCATGGCAGACTGAGCAAGTCTTCGCGGTTCCCCTTGGAACGAGGCCAATCTTGAAGATTGGCCTCGTTCCAAGCTCACGACATCGCGATTGTCCGACCGATCCAGCCAAAGATGAAGTCACTCATCCCACTCGCGCTCCTTCTTCTCGACTGCTCCGCTCCCCGGCCAATGCCAGTCCACGACTCCGGGCGAACGTCAGAAGAGGCAGTATCAGTCAGCGCTGATAGAAACTTTACCGAGCAAATGAAGGTCGAACCGACCGCCGAACCAGCACGTAATCCCTGCGAGGTCTAACTCGCCGATGGCGGCACCTGGCAACCGGAAGCTGAGGCCTACACTGAGGGCTCCGAAGTGACGGACATCAGCTGCTCCACCGACGTCTGCCCCGGAGAGTGCGAGGAGGACTACAACTTCTGTTTCGCATCCGAAGGTTTCGCCGCCGCAGGGTGTGTGTGGCACCAGGCCCAAGAAGCCATGTGGTGTGGAGCCCAGTAAAGCCGCTATTCGGGTCGTCGGAATTCTGTCGCGGACCGCTCGACCAGTGTGTGCAGAGAGCAACCGGCAACGTGGTCGTTCACTAGACCCATCGCCTGCATGAACGCGTAAACGGTCGTCGGCCCGACGAACTTCCATCCGCGCTTTTTGAGGTCTTTTGCGAGGGCAATGCTCTCCGAGGTCTTCGGGTTTGACCGCAGTGTTTCCCAGTCGAGAGGCGACTCGCGACGAGGCGGCTCCCATGACCAAAAGTATGCCGCAAGAGAGCCGAACTCCGCCCGCAATCGTTGGGCTCGTTTCGCATTGTTCAGGGTCGCCTCGATCTTGGCTCGGTTGCGAACGATTCCGGGGTTGGTCATCAGCAGGTCCACCACTGAGTCAGGGAGGGCAGCCACCGCGTCGACGTCGAACCCCAGGAACGCGTCCCGAAATGACTCGCGCTTCTTCAGAATCGTCAGCCAAGAGAGCCCAGACTGAAATCCCTCCAGACAGATTTTCTCAAAGAGGCGCGTATCGTCATCGACGGGGAATCCCCACTCGTTGTCGTGGTAGGGCTCGTAGAGCGGGTGACTCGCGCCCCACTTACACCGCGGAAGTCCGTCCTCGCCGAGAGTGACTCCTTCTGGTGTGCTCATGATCTTCGGGAGGTGGAGGCTAGGGAGCATGAAGCTGTAGCCCGCACCCCTAGCACGGTAAACTCCAACCGCTGCGATCCAGCCAGCGCGAGCCGGTGAAGCCGTGCGATGAAACTCTTCCGACGCCAGTCCACCCGACCTGCCAGAACAATGACGACTCAACCTAGTTTCCAAAACAAGTACGGCCCCTGGGCCGTAGTCGCTGGCGCCTCTGAAGGGCTCGGCGCCGCCTTTGCGGATGCACTCGGCAATCGCGGCCTCAACGTTGTGCTAGTTGCGCGCCGAGAAGAGCCACTGCGTGCAGTAGCGGACTCGGTAATCGCAGCCCATGGAGTCAAAGCGCAGGTCGTGCTCTGTGACCTCGCGAAGCCCGACGCCTGGAGCACGATCGCCGAAGAGACCGAAGATCTCGACGTTGGATTGCTCGTTTACAACGCCGCCTACCACCCCATCGGACCGTTCCTGGAGACGACGACTGAGGAACTGGCCCGGGTCACAGACGTGAACTGTCGAACGGCGACGCTCTTGGCGCACCACTACGCAGGGCCGATGGTCGACCGAAGCCAAGGCGGTATTCTGCTCATGTCGTCCCTGTCCGGGCTCAACGGTTGCGGTCTGATCGCCACCTACGCGGCGAGTAAGGCGTACGACAGAGTCCTTGCCGAGGGGCTCTGGTACGAGCTTAAGGACCACGGAGTAGATGTCGTGACCGTCAACTCGGGAGCGATTTCGACACCCAACTATGAGCGAAGTAATCCGCGCCGCGAGATGGTGCCGCCGATGACACCAAAAAGCGTGGCCGAGGATGCGCTGAACGGGCTGAGCACAGGCACACCAAACGTATACCCCGGTTCAACCGGAATGGTGTCGAAGTTCATGGGCAAGATGCCGCGCGACAAAGCCATCGAGACGATGTCGCAGGCCGCAGCTGGCATGTACGGAGTCGAAGACGAAGACCGTGGTGCAGTAGAGGACGAGTAGTCCTGACCGTCGAGAGCAGTGGCCAACTGAGAGCCGACAGCTGTTCCGCGTCAAGTCTGAGTGTTAGGGCTCAGAACCAACGAGAGAGAACGAGGGCTCCGCGGACCAGCAGGCCAAGGAGAAGCATGGGCGCTACTCCGCGACGATGTCCATCAGGCCCCAGCTATTGGTGCCATGATTGGACAGATTGAACCGGAGCATCACGCCCGCTTCGATGGCCTCCGTCACCTCGACGCGGAACTCGACCAGCTCGGCCGATGTCGGGACTCGGATCGTCTCTCGAGCTAGCGGTTCGTCGTCCTCGATGGCGAGTGCGACCTGGAAGTCGGCTCCGGCATCCAACAGATTGAAGTGCCAGAGTCGAACGACCAGTTCATCGCCCGGACAGGCGGGCTCGAGCGCCTCTTGCTCCAGCGTTAGATAGCCGCAACGCACGGTCTCGATTCCCCACCACGAGCCGTCTAGCCCGACCTCAAACCCGGTAGACTCCGCGCCGCACACCACAGGGTCGCCTTCGTAGCGGTCATAGAACGGGTCTTGCTCGATCTCGACAGCGCGCCAGAGTTCCGCCGACGCGACCACGCGCGACTCTCCTGCCGAGCACTCTGCGCTAGGCACCATGTCATCGCCGCACGCCGCGAGGACGATGGAAACGGCCATCGCTCTCGCCAGGCCCGCGACCGAGCGGAGACTGTGCGCGTGGCTTGGATGTTTCGGTAATCGTGTCACGCCGCTATCGTAGCGCTGTCACTCCACTATCGCGACCCCCCAAAGAAATGCGAGCACGTCGGCTTCTTCTATTCTGCACGCTCAGCGTGACCCTCGCGTGCAGCGAGAATAGCACGGTCTCCGAGACCGGTGTCACCAGTGGGGCCGACGCACAGACGGACGTGCCCCTGGCTCCCGATGTCACCGAGAGCGCTGATGCGGCCCCCGACACGGGCCCAGTGTTTGAGCCCGATCCAAACGCGGTCACACACTCGTTCGGAACCTACGAACTAGCCCCGTTCGAAGAGGTGTCGCCCTGTGTCATCTGGACACTCAACAACGACGCACCGCTCTACGTGAACGAGGTTGTGTTGGCGAACGATGGTGGCTTCCATCACTCCAACTGGTTCGTCGTTCCGGACGATCTCTACGAAGGCGAGGACGGCTTCTTCGATTGTGCAGACCGAGCGTTCACCGAGCTGCGAGCGGCGTTCGAAGGCTCAGTTCTTTTCGCGCAAAGCACCCAGTCTCTGCTGGAGAGCCAGCAGTTCCGGCCCGGGTCCGTCGTCAAAATACCCGCAAATCACAGCGTCGTCGCGGGCGCCCACCTTCTTAACCTCTCGGACACCACGCGGACCACCGAGCTACGCATGCAACTTGGGTTGATTCACCCCACCGAAGTGGAGGCGATTCTCTCGCCGATCAGGCTCACGTACACTGACCTGAACATCCCCGCAGGAGAAGACTCACGGTTCACCGGCGACTGCGAGATCCGACCGGGAACCGGCGACGACAGCATCAAGATTCATTGGGTACTGCCTCACTACCACTACCTGGGTAACCACTTCCGTCTCTCCGTTCTCGGAGGCCCCAACGACGGCGAGTCCATCTACGAGCTTGATGGATTCAACGCCGACGCCAACGGCCAAGCCTACGACCCGCCGTATGATCTCGACGGCGCGACCGGCATTCGCTTCACCTGCGGCTACTACAACCCGACTCAAGCCACGGTTGGCTGGGGCATCGGAGACCAAGAGATGTGCGTGATGCTCGCCTTGGTAGAAGCCGACCGCATGATCGAGGGGTTGGTGAACCGCACTGACACAACCGTCGAAGAAGAGGGGATCTACATCAACAACGGCGCGTGTTTGGTCGCCGGCCTCCCGCTGAACTCGAACCAGCGAATGCCGAGAGACGAGGAGTTGGAAGGCGCTCTCTATCTCCCGCCAAGCGATGGCACAGTTAGCCGTCCGCTTGAAGGTAGCTGCGAGGACACGCCAGCAGACGCAGAGGCCGATGGCGACGCGACCCTCTCTGGTTTGGCCGCCTCCATCTTCCTGCCGAGCTGTACGTTCAGCAGCTGTCACGGCGGCGAACTCTCAGCGGCCGACTTGAACCTGCAGGGGGCCACGCTTTGGCAGAACATCTTGGAGCACGAAGTCAGCCGGCCAGGCGCTCCTCCGCTGGTCGTTCCCGGAGACCCCGATGGGAGCTACCTCTACCAGCTCTTGTCTCAGTGCGACCCGGTGGCTGGAGCCGCCGATGTGCCCCACATGCCTCTGAACGCACCGGAGCTGCTTCCAGCCGAACAAGTCGCGCTCGTGCGCGATTGGATCGCAGCCGGCGCGCTAGACGACTAGTCGACGGACGTACTAACTCAGCGGGCTGCCGCTCGACGCGCATTTGAAGTAGGCGCCGCCCGCTCCTCGACTCACGGCTCCACGGCCGCGCTCTCCCAGAACCCACGGCACTTCGTTGTCGTGCTCTCTCGCCCACGGTCCCCGTTGGCGGTGGCCAAAGTCCTAATCCGCTCGTCCTCCCATGGGTCGAGGATCGCGATCGCAGCAACGACCACGTGCCGCTCGTCCGAAGGCACGCTCTCATCGACCTTCACCGAGCATCAGCGTGGATCGATGCATGGAGATGTCGAGAATCGAAAAACCGTGACCGAGCCCAGTCGGATACCAGAGAGCTGCGAGGCTCGAACTCGCTAGCCATCTCAGGCTCAGGGCGGCGTATACCCGACCGATGCAAGGTTCAGCCTTGCGCTCACGCCATTCTGGGCAGAGGAGAAGGGACCATGGAATTCCCCGACTACGCATATTTGCCTGGCCATCGGCCGCACCCGCGACGCGATCAGAGCGGGCACTCATTTGGGCTAGCTGAGCCCGAAGCCGAGTGGCCGGTCGCGTTCGACAGTAGGCTCCTCCTACATGCCGAAGCGCTCTTCGACGCAGGATATTACTGGGAGGCACACGAGGCTTGGGAGGCCGTTTGGCTGGCCGCTGGCCGAGCGGGTTCTGAGGCCGAGTTGATGCAGGGGCTCATCAAGTGGGCAGCGCTGGCGATCAAAGTTCGGCAGGATCGCGGGGCAAGACTGGCTGCGTTCGCCACCCGCGTATCGGAGCACTTTGCGGCGGTCGGAGAGGACGTTGTCCTCGGATACGACATGCGTATGTTGCGTCAACTCGGCGCTCAGGTGTCGGAGGCAGTGCCTTCTCTCAAGGGCGATACCGAACCCACTGTACAGCGAATCTTCCCATGGAGACTCGCTGAGGCACGAGCAGTCTAGCCGAACCCACTGGTTGCAGATCGCCCTGGTCATCGAGTGGCGGCGTTGCGCTGGATGCTATCCAGGTTCACTCACATAGGCCGGCCAGTAGGGATGATTGGCTCCTCTGGTCCGAGGCACATGTCGTCGATCTCGCATGCCTCGGTGCTCTGAATCGGGTCGGTGCGCTCGTCGACCTCGTTGAATCCCTCCTCGTCGACACGCTCGGCGCCCGCCGGTGTGGCAATCTCCGCGGACTCTTCCCTGCCCTCTTCGAGCGGGGCGGGGTCACGGTGTTGGGCGAAGGCTGGAGCCGACACGGTGAGCGTCACGGCGGCGATGAAGAGCGTTCTCATGTTTCGTTCTGGTCTGAGGATCATCCGCCACGGACGCCCGCGACACTGCAGAATTCAATCCGCCGCACCTCCGCTACCATCGCGAGTAAACTGGGCGCAGGAACACGTTGAGCGGCGAGCCAGCGCAGCGCAGCGGGGGCCGAACGAAGTGGAACTGAGCCTAGAACTCCGTCCACGCCAAACCAGACGCTGAGCTATGCGCCCCCCACGACCTCGCGAGAGAGGATCAGCTCCGCCAGCCAAAGCGTAAAACCCGACGGGGCGTCTCCGGGCTCGTCGGGCAGCCCAAGCCCCTTCGCGACGCCCTCACCGATGATCGCATGTCCGAGCATGGCGGAAGCCCCGAGCAGGATCACTCGCCGAGTGTCCACAGGATCCTTCGGGCCGAAGTTATGGACGCGCCACTGGTGCGCGATGTCGACGAGAGGCTCAAACTCGGGGATGTCGCCTTCATCGAGTAAATCGCTGAGAACGAGCCAAGCGACCAGGCGCCCCTGCGTATCACGATAGACCGCGTCTAGAACGGCAGCCAAGGCGCCAATCCGGTCCTCCGGAGGAGAAGCAAAGGAGGGCGCGATCGCCTCGCTTACGCGTGCCGTGGCCCGCTCGAATACTCGAGCCGCGAGCGCTCGGAGAAGGCCTTCGCGCGAGCCGAAGTGATGAAGGATGTTCGGGTGAGCCATCCCGGCTCTCTTGGCCACCGCGGCGACCCGTAGACCCGCCGGACCAACCTCGACGACGATCGGCTCGGCCGCATCGAGGATCGCGGTGCGCGCCTCTTCGGGTGAGCGTCGGACGCGCTTGTTTGCCGGCTGGGACATGGCGTTGGGTCAGGAGAGCTGTATCTACGTACTTAGCGTAACGAGCCTGTGTCCCCAACCTTCGCGAGAACGACGCACTTTCACTTGACGCATTCGCTCACGGCTCTTATTTACAATCCTGTAAGTACAGAATGAGAGACAAAATGAACGCCAATACGACCCGCCCTTCACAAGTACCCAAGATCACCCCACGCCGTGCGGATCTCGACTACGCCGACGCGAATCGAACGTTCTTCTTCGACGAAAACAGCGTTCTAAGCTCGATGGGGGTCGCGCTCTCGGCGATGTTCCCTCCAGGAGAAGCCGAGTTCATCAAGTCTGTACGGCTCTTCATGAACCGACTTCAAAACGACGAGTTGAAGGAGCAGGTGAGGCTCTTCGCGGTTCAGGAAGGTCATCACTCGCTCCAACACAAACTGGCCAACGAGGCGCTCGACGCGCTGGGGTATCCGGCGACTGAGCTCTCCCAGCAGGTCGCTCAGGAGATTCGCGAGTGGGAAGAGAGCGCCAGCGACGAGGAGCGGCTCGGGCTGACAGTTGTTCTTGAGCACGTGACGGCGGTGATGGCGCACTTCGCGCTGACTCATCCCGAGACCTGTGCCGGCCTTCCTCAGTCTGTTCAGACTTTGATCTTCTGGCACGCGATCGAGGAAATCGAGCACAAGGCAGTCGCGTTCGATGTCTACGCGGAGTGCGTCGGGGAGCGCGGTCGGCTGCGTCGACTGCTCGTCCAACAGCTGCTGCTCTTTCCTTACGCGGTCGCGGCTGCTCAGTTCTTGATCCACCGGCGGCTCAGGCATGTTCCGAGCGTTCGAGACCTGAAACGGACGGCGCGGTTCCTCTTCGGGAGACGCGGGATGATCGTCGGTGTGATGCCGCACTATCTCGCGTTGCTCAAACCAAACTTCCACCCTTGGGACATCGATGATTCCTCGCTAGTCGAGGTTTGGAAGGAGCGACTGAGCTCATCCCCGTTCGACGGGCTGACCGAGATCAAGGCCCGAAAGAGCGCATGAGCAGTTCCATCGAGGAGAAGAGCGCGGACTACGACGTTCTCGTTATCGGAGCAGGAATCTCGGGCATCAGCGCGGCCTATCATCTGCAGACGATGTGCCCAGACCATACCTTCGCCATCCTGGAGCGGCGCGCACAGCTTGGGGGAACCTGGGACCTCTTCCGCTATCCCGGAATTCGATCAGATTCGGACATGCACACATTGGGCTTTCGATTCCAGCCCTGGGCGCGAAAGAACTCGATCGCAGATGGGGACGAGATCCTCGACTACCTAAACGAGACGGCAACCGAGCATGGGATCGGGGACAAGATTCAATTCGGCGTCTCGGTCAGAGCGGCGAGCTGGTCCACCTCTGACGCCCTCTGGACGGTCTCCCTCGTCGATGACCAGACTGGCGAAGAGCGTGTTCTGACCTGCCGATTCCTGTGGTCGTGTGCCGGATACTACGACTACGACCGTGGACATGCGCCGTCGTTCGAAGGGAGCACGGACTTCTCGGGAGAACTTGTTCACCCGCAACACTGGCCAGAGGAACTCGATTATGCGGGCAAACGGATTGTCGTGATCGGCAGCGGCGCGACCGCGGTCACGTTGGTTCCCGCGCTCGCAGAGGAGGCCCGCCACGTCACGATGCTACAACGGTCGCCGAGTTACGTGGTGTCGCTTCCGCGTCAGGATCCATTGTCGAAGAAGCTGCTCGGGCGTATCCCTGACGGCCTCTTTCACTCAGCGCTACGCTGGAAGAGCATCGCCCATTCCCGCTTCCTATTCTGGTTTGCCCGCCGCTATCCGGAGCGCGCCCGGGAGGAGATCATGAAGGGAGTACGGGAGCAGCTAGGCCCTGATTTCGACGCGGACACTCACTTCACACCCGCCTATGATCCGTGGGACCAGCGGGTCTGCATGACGCCCGACGACGCCTTCTTTGACGCCTTGAAGGAGGGCAGCGCGACCGTCGTCACGGACCAGATCGAGCGACTCACCCCTGGCGGTGTCTTACTCAAATCAGGCGAGGAGTTGACCGCCGACATCATCGTCACGGCAACTGGACTCAAGCTCCAGATTCTTGGTGGGCTCGAACTCTCCGTGGACGGGGTTGCCATCAACCCGCACGATCACACCGCGTACAAAGGG
>JBLHWZ010000116.1:0-15427 GCA_047629415.1 Bradymonadia bacterium
CGACCGCATCCGGGCAGCCGTCTTCGTCCTCGCTGATGGGATCGTCGGCGATTTCACCGGCGGTCGGCACCAGGCCGCGGCGCCGGAGAATGCGGACCCCGGATTTGTGTGCGCGCCCAACGATCTCGGCGAAGTCTGCGTCGCTGGGGCCTTCGACACTTCAGCGGCCGGCCTGATCACCGAGGTCAAGCGCGGGCATGCTGCCGCCGACCAGCCAGGTTGCGATAGTACGCTTTTGCCGTCGACTATCGGAGTTTCGTCCGTGCTGAATCGGACTATCTGACCAGCTGATCCACGGCCGTGGCGAGCCGAGGGGTGAGACGCCGCAGAGCGAGCGCGCACCGAAGAATGTTCCACCATGATTCGTGTCGGAACAAGAAGAGGCGGCAGGTCCGAAGCCACCCCGGCAGTTGTCGCGCCCACAACTCTGCGTTTGCAATGCTGGCGGCCAGCGCGGCGACGTAATCGCGGTCAAACTCAGGGTGCGGAATGACTTGGGCGAGCGAGTTTCTCGTGACGTCGTCCTCGAAGTTCGTCTCCAAATATGCCAGCAGCGCGGCGCTGAAAACCTGCTGGCAGACGAAGACCGATTGCAGCGTGATGAGCTCGCCGTCAAAGACCGGCAGAGCTTCACGTTTGGCGAGGCCGTCCGCTGTGCAGTCAACGTGCAGCGTCGAAGCGTCAGTCGTGATTACGCCTTGCTCTAGCACGATTTGAGTGGGCTCGATTCGCTCGACTCGGCCGAGGCGCACGACACCGCGAATACTTCGGAGCGCCTCAAGCTCGCGAGCGTTGACCGTGGCACACCGGTACTTCCGCGGTCTGGTGTTCGGATCTAAACGTAGAACACGGCCGTCGCGCTCGAGGGCATCGAAGAGCCCCGTTAGGGTCTCCGCATTGGCGAGCAGCTCAAGCTGGGCGATGGTTGAATCAGCGATGCTTCCAGGGGCGTAGTCGTCGCGATCGAGAAACCAGGAGTCGTTCGGGATGATCCAGCGGATGATGTCGGGGCTCACCCCGAGACTGAGCAAAAACAAGACTGCGTCAATCCCGGTCTTGCCGCCGCCGATTACGACGTACCCTGACCAGGGTCTCTTGAGGTTCCCTAGGTGGTTTGGTGGCACGAGCGCCACCTCGTCGGCTACCTCATACTTCGGTGGACTGGTCGCGGGCACCGACACGGTCATGTACGATGCGTCGACCAACTTCTTCCGAACCGTGACTTGGTAGGAGCGCTCCGGGTCGAGCGCCGAAACGAAGCGGTGGTCGCCCACGTACGAGCACATCGGAAAGAAGCGCAGCCGGCCAGTCGCCACCCACTTGGCGACGACGCGGCCGAAGTATGCCAGCACCTCTCCACCGCTCGCCAGAGCCGTCCCACCGGTTCCCAGAGGCTCAGAACAAACACCGTAAAACGCGGCAGGTTGGTGCAGCGAGACGAAGGGGTACGCGCTATTCCAGTGCCCACCAGGCCGTGCGCGCTGCTCGACCAGTATTACCTGGGCGTTCGACTGCTGCGTCAGCAGTTCGTCCACGAATGCGACGCCCATCGCGCCGGCGCCTACAACGAGGTAGTCCGCTTCAAGCTGGTCTGTTGCAGTCACGTGTCAGTCTCGAAATGTTTGGCGAATCAATACCACGAGTACGATCACGGTCGCGACCGCGCCGAGGAACGCGGGTGCCATCGCGAAGAGACCCATCCAGGTCGCGTCTCCGAACCGATTGCCGCCGAACGTGATGCCCCGATTCGGTGCCAGGTTTCCGAAGAAGTAGAAGGCGGTGTTAGCCCACGCGACCGCGACGAAGGTCCAAGCAACCCGACGCTGGGAGCACGCATTCATGCCGATGCGCGGCAGAACGAAGGCGATCGCGATGAGGAGCAAGCCGTTCGTTATCGATCCGACGTGCATGCGCACCCAACCCTCCGGCGTGCCTCCGACCGACACCGGCTGAATGTTCCCCGGAAAGATCTCAAGACCGCCTAAGAGCGAGAGCGTCAGCGCGATGCCCGCGAACATCGCGCAGAGAATCACACTCAGGCCGTGTCCTACTAGCCGGCGTTGATTTGCGTCGAGCGGAACGGGGCCAATTTTTGGAGTCGTCATTGTCACTTCGTCGGTAGGGTTAGCGTTGGGTGACGACGCAGGCCGTCCGCGGTCTGGCGCAACAACCGAGGACCCATCCGTCCTCCCGCTCTTGCGCTAGCAGGGCGATCGCGTCGGGTTGGTCCACCTCGCCGGAGTCCAGCCGCATGATGCACGTGCCACAGTTACCGGCCCCGCAAGACCATAGGACGGGCACGTCATTTGCGATCGCGGCCTCGACCAAGGTCTGCCCGGCCTCCACTCGGATCTCGCGCTCCTGGCCTCCGATGCGAAAGGTCACCTGCTGTGCGGGAAGGTCCGCTCGTTTCGCTTTCGCTGGCGCCGCGACAAACCGCTCCTCCGCGATCCTCTCGGGATCAACCCCGCGTGCAAGAAGCGTTCGTCTCGCGGCGTCCATCATCGGCGTCGGACCACAGACTCGGTACAAGACGCCCGCGCCGTCACTCGGACCGACCCGGGTGAGCTGTGTGGCTAGATTGTCTTCGTCGAGCCGACCCGCGCCTCCGTCCCAATCGGGCGGAGGATTGTCGAGCACATGGAGCACGGTCAGTCGAAGCGGATGCTCCCGCTCGAGCTCGTCCAGCGCTTCGCGAAAGAGAATGTGCTCGGTGTCGCGGTTGCCGAGGATCACCGTGACACGTGTGCTTTCGGTGTCACGCATCGCCGTGATCGCCATCGAGATCAGTGGTGTTACGCCGCTGCCGCCGCCGATCAAAACAAGCTCTGGTGTCGGCGTTTGAGGGGCGAACATGAACCGCCCTGAGGGGCCTTTCGCGACAAGCACCATGCCCACGCGCCCGTTGTCGTTGAACCAGTTCGAGGCCCGCCCACCGTCTACGCGTTTGACCGTGATCGCGTGTTCACCGGAAGCGTCTGGTGCCGTGCAGAGCGAGTAACAACGGCTTAACTCCTCGCCCTCAACCGTCAACTGAAACGTCATGTACTGGCCGGCGGTGTGGACCAACGGTTCTCCATCTTCCCGGCGAAAGTGGAGCGTGATTGCCGACGGGTTGGGCCGCTCGCACCGTGACACGACCACCCCGAAGCGACCGCGGTCCAGTGCTTGGCGAGGTGCCGCAGGATGCGATAGAAACGGCGCGGTGAGCGCACCGGCACCAAACCCTTCGATCGGCGCTCCCTCCGCCTCAAGCAGCGGGCGAACCTCGTCGAAGCAGCGTCCATAGAGGTAGAACGGAACGCGTGGGTAGAGGTGATGGATCAGGTGATAGTTCTGCCACAGCAAAGACAAGGTGAGGCCGGGTCCCAAGAGCACGCGTGTGTTTCGGAATCGCTCTTGGATGGCGTGTGGGTGATGTGGAAGCCAATCAAACGCGAACGCCAGCACCGCTGAAGCGAGCCACGCAGGCACCACCCAAAGAAGCAGCGCTTCTCGGCCGAGTCCCGCCGCGACCAGTCCAACTAGCAAAGCGATCATCACGCTAACGCCTACGATCGAGCCAGCGCGGGAGCGCACTCCGACGCCTGGTCCGCCAAACCGTCCGCGAAAGAACTCGGCGTAGTAGTGGGGGAATATTGTGAAGCACCGCGCCAAGACAGACATCGGCGTGTCGGCCGCTACCCAGTGGTCGGGGTCACGTTCCGGGTCGTTGGTGTGTGCATGGTGCTGCAAGTGCATGGCCCGAAAGACCGGGTAGGGCGCGAAGAGTAGGAACCCGCCGATCCAGCCGAGCGCTTCTTCGAGCCAGGCCGCTGCTGCTTCGCCGCCATCTATGTTCCCATGGGACGCTTCGTGCATCACGGTGAAGCCGGCGTAGGCGAGGACCGTGGCGGCGAGCATTGCCCAGCCGATCGCCAGTGAGCCGCCGAGCACACCAGCCCAGACCAAGGCTTCGCCGGCGACGAGGGCTGTCATCAGTGCGACCGTCGGCCACGCGATGAATCCGGTGTATGCACGCCAGCGATCGCGCAGTGCGTCCGGCGTGGCTCTTGTGTTCGTCTCGGTCGGTTCGGTCTTCGTAAGGCCGGCGACGAGTCGGGATGATTCAAGTTCTCGGTTCACGAACGCGGCTCAGGAAAGAGATGCGCCACCGCGCGAATCAGCGTGGACTGCACGACGCCGATGAACGTGTCGGCAGCGATGTCGTCGGTATCCAGCCATGCTGAGGTGGACGACTCCACCCAGGCGATCCAGCCGACCAGCTGGACCCGCTGGAGAGGCGTGAGCAGGAGCTCAGCCTGTCCGGCCGTGATCAGCTCGATCGAGTGAGCACGTACGCGATCGAGCTGGGCGACTACGTCGGAGTCAGCGCCGAGGCCTCCGCGAATGAGCGCTTGGTAGATGTCCGCGTTGTTTTCCACGAAGACGACGAACCGCTCGATCATTGTACGAAGCGCGGTCACCGGGTCGAGGCCGTCTGGCACCTGCATGTCTTCGAGGAGCGAGTCGATGACGTGTTCGACCGTCGCCAAATAGAAGCCTCGACGGCCGCCGAAGTGGTGGTAGAGAAGGCCCTTCGAGACGCCGGCGCGTTTGGCGATCTCCTGCATCGACATCGCGTCGAAGCCGAACTCAGCGAAGTACCTGCGCCCGTAGAGCAGCAAGTGCTCGCGGCGCTCTTGGTCGTTCATCCGGAGCGCGGTCCGTGCGGTCGGGGTGTCGGTTGACTGGTTCATAGGGGCATACTGGACGTCTTTTGACGTTTCGTCAAAATGTAATTGACGAAACGTCAATGGAACTCGTCGTCGAGTCTCTGCAGGCGTCGATGCGAGAGGGCAGGCCGCGTGAGATAGCTGCAGAGCCTCTCCAAGCCTCCCCGGTCCGCTGCTCTCACGGTGACGTTGGCGTGCAGGTTGAATCCGTGCGTGCGCGCGAATGATGCCTCCATGACCTCGGTGGGCGCATCACGGACGAGACGGCGGAGTCTCCCGGCGGGTCGGCCTGCGCCGGCGTCGAACGCATCGCGCCCGGCGAGCGCACTCCCATAACACTGGCCGAGCGCGGTATCGTCCTCGCCACGTCGCCGGTCGTCGGCCCGCATGGCTCACCTCGTCCGGTCTCCGCCCACCATCCAATTTGGAGTACGGGCGGGCTCCGCAGCACGCTAGGTAGCCAACTCAGCCTTGGCCCCTAAGGCGGCGTCCGAGATTGGATTTCCCGATGTTTGCGACGGACACTTCGTTCGTGTCCAGGAGTGTGTCCGCAGCTGGAGCGGGTTCCTGGAAGGACGAGTGACGAAGACACGGGCGCAATGCACTAGCAAACTGGGCAATCAAATGAAGGACGGCGCCTAAGCCTTCGCAATGTGCCGAATCCACGCGAACATCAACAACCCAAGCAGTTCGGTCCCGCCTGACTCCCCGACCAAATCCAGCCAGGCTGTTTGCTTGTCGGCGATCGACTTCGCCTCGGCGTACGGAATGTTTGAAAACGAGACCATCCCGTAGAGCGAGCGATAGGTCTCAGGGAACGCGTCTTCGAGTACGTGCTCCAGTTGCTTTCGGGCCAGAAACGCCGGGTCCGCGACGTAGTCGCGCATGACATAGAAGTTGTAGACGGCGAGATCGCAGATGGCGTCGGCGTCGTCCTTCCGAGTGTCCGAGAACTCGTGGATCGCGTCGCTGACGCTCTCCGGCCCGTGCCGTCCGACGAGTTGATCAAAGAGGCGACAGTCCTCGAACGCCGCGTTCATTCCCTGGCCGTAGAAGGGCACAATCGCGTGTGCGGCGTCACCGATGAGGAGCGTGCGCTCGCCGTGGTTATAGGGGCCGCACTTCACGTAAGAGAGCGCGCCGATCGGGTTCTCTGCGAACTCTTCACACAGGTTCGAGAGGTGCGGCACGGCATCGCTGAAGTGCTCGTCGAAGAACCCACGAACGGATTCGTCGTCTTGCAGAGACTCGAAGCTGAATTCCGCACGTTCGTGCCGAAGAAAGAGTGTGCAGGTGAACGTATGATCCGGGTTGGGCAGCGCGATCATCATGAAGTCATGACGCGGCCAAATGTGGAGCGCATTCGGGTCGAGCCGGAACCCGCCATCCTCGGCCGGAGGCATAGTCAACTCCTTGTACCCGTGCTCAAGATACGTCTGGCTATAATTGAACCGGCCCCGTCGCATCATCCGAGCACGCACCGCAGAGAACGCGCCGTCGGCACCCACGACGAACCGAGTCTGCACTTCGCGTTTCACCCCGTCAGATTCGAGTGTCAGGGTCGCGTCTCGAACGTCGACATCGCGGACCTGTTGGTTGAACTCGATCTGGACACCTTCCGTCTCGGCAGTGGACATGAGGAGCTCGTTTAGAGCGCGCCTAGAGACGGAGTTGATCGCTTCGCCGTCGCGTCCGTAAGGCTGGTAGGTTTGCACGCCGTCGACGGAGTGCATCATACGTCCCCGCATGGGAATCGCCATCCGGAGGACCTCGTCGGCGAGCCCCACGCCCTCCAGTGCGGCGATACCCCGCGTCGAGAGTGCCAAGTTGATCGAGCGGCCAGCGGGGACTTCGACCTTCCGCATATCCGGGCGGCGTTCGTAAATCGTGACGGGTAGCCCGCGTCGCGCCATGTAAATCGCGAGCAGCGACCCGGCCAACCCGGCGCCTGCGACGGCAACTCTTGCATCGCTCATGCGTTCACCGTCGTGCGGAGAACCTCGGCGAAACGCCAGACGTCCTCAAACGTATTGTAGAGGGGTACCGGAGCGATGCGGACAACATCGGGCGGACGAAAGTCGCTTACGACCCCCGCCTTTTCCAGTTGCTCCTGGAGAGCTTTGGCGTTGCGGGTCGCGCGCAAGCTCACCTGGCATCCGCGCCTTGCTGGGTCGCTCGGCGTGATCACCTCTATCGAGCCTGCAGGCAACTCATCGATGAGGGCGAGCAAGTACGCGCTCAGCTTCTCGGACTTCGTTCGGAGCGCCGGCATAGTAGCCTCCAAGAACATGTCGCCGCTGGCACGGAAGACTGCCATCGGTAGCACTGGCGCGTTCGACAGTTGCCAGCCGCCTGCTCCTTTCTGCGGGATAAACTTGTCGGGCATCGAGAACCGAGTGTCAGGCTCGTTGCCCCACCAGCCTGCGAATCGGGCGAGTGACTCGTCTTCGCTGTGGCGATCGTGAACGAACGCGCCGCCAACCCCACCGGGGCTAGAGTTCATGTACTTATACGAGCACCATACGGCAAAATCGACGTTCCAGTCGTGTAGCTTGAGTTCGACGTTTCCGGCGGCGTGTGCCAAATCGAATCCGACCTTCGCACCAGCCGCGTGGCCTGCGGTCGTGATTCGTTCCATGTCGAAAAACTGGCCGGTATAGTAGTTCACGCCACTGATCATAACGAGCGCGACGGACTCGCCGTTCTCTTCGAGCCACTTCACGATGTCGTCGTCTCGGAGGAAGGCCTCGCCCTCTCTCGGCTGTAGCTCAACCACGGCGTTCGCTGGGTCATAACCATGCGCGTGGGCTTGGCTCGCGACAGCGTAGCGATCAGACGGAAACGCTCCGCCTTCGATCACGATCTTGTAACGCTCAGGTGTGGGCCGATAGAACGATGTCATCAGCAGGTGCAGGTTCACCGTCAGCGCGTTCATCATGACGACTTCGTGGGGCAACGCCCCGACGATGTGTGCCGCGGCCTCGGTGCAGAGTTCGTGGTACCCGAACCACGGATTCATCCCTTCGAAGTGCCCGTTCACGGCGTGCAACGCCCACGAGAGAAGCTCGGCGTCGACGTACTCCTTGGCCTGTTTGGGCTGCAACCCTAGCGAGTTGCCGCAGAAGTAGATCAGCTGCTCCCCCGTCTGCCCGCGTGGGATGACGAATCGGCTGCGGAACTTCCCGAGAGGGTCGGCTGCGTCGAGGGCATTGGCGCCCTCCAGTGTCGTGTCGAAGCTGGTCACAGCAGGTTACTCAGCGTGAAGTGGAAAGAGGATCGGGCGCGAGGGCGCTGCGTCCAGAATGAATGGTGCGACCTGCAGCGAGAGTGCGTACAGATCGTCCGAAAGTTCGTCGGGAACGTAGATCATCTCAGTGATCGTACGCTCGGAGGTTGTGCCAGCCGTGGTCTTTACGCCGGATGCAAGTCCCCACCATTGTCGGTGGTTGTTCAGTTGCCCGCCGTCCGAGTCGCGGTCCACCGATGGCAGATCGACCAGAATGTGTCTCCAGTGGCCCGCAGCGAGGAAGGCCATCGCCTCGGTCGTCAGGAAGGGTGGACTCGCGCCCGACCACGTCTCATACCGTCCGTCCGGCGGGTTCGGCATCGTTCGGATGACCAGCGCCTCCGCTGAGGGAGCGCCCGACAAAGCCTCCACGACCGCGCGAAGGCTCGAGGACGGGATCACTTCCTCATTGTCGCCAACCTCACAGACGTATGTGTCTCTGGTGTCGCCGAACCGAACCAGCGGCACCGTTACGAGAGCAGCCGTCAGCAACTGTTTATCGACGATCGTGTGCACGTCGACGAGCTCATCTACGACGTGTCCGACGCACTCCGTATGGGTTCCATTACCGTGGGGCGCGATCGACACGACCTCGCAGTTCACCGCGCCGCCGAGCCGCGTGTCGCCAACGAAATCGTCGGATGTGAAGGGACCAGCTTCGGCGCGTGGCAGGAAGAACGCGTTCGGCTGAGGCCCGCGGAAGTCGAGCCCAATCCCGATGCAAACACCGTCCATGAGGGCGACGCGCCGCTCGATACGTCCGAACTTCGCCGTGGCCTCGATGCTCATCGGACGCGCTGGCGGATGTGCTCGCTGTGGGCGCGGCTGGCAGCGCTCTCAAAGCGCTTTTTGTCCAAGCCGAGCCACTCCAGGGCGGTGCCCGAGAGCATGCGCTCTTTGGTGGGGCTAGGCAGATCCATCGTCTCGATCATGTGCCCCGGGTGGTGCTCGCCGAGCGGGAACGGGTAGTCAGAGCCGAGCGCCAAGCGCTGCTCACCAATCACGTCGAGCAAGTAGCGCATCACGCGTGGGTCATGCACGAGCGTGTCCAGGTAGATACGATCGAGCAGGGTCGACGGGCGGGTCTTCGTGATCTCCTGACAGAGATCGGGTCGGACATCGAACCCGTGATCGACACGGCCGAGGGTGGCCGGGAACGACCCGCCACCGTGTGCGAATGCGACCCGCAGTTTTGGGAACTTCTCCAACACGCCACCCATCATCATGCTGCAGATCGCCTGGCTGGTCTCGGCTGGCATGGAGACGAGCCAGGGCATCCAGTACTTAGAGAGCCGCTCCTTGCCCATCATGTCCCAAGGGTGCACGAACAAGGCTGCACCTAGGTCCTGTGCGGCTTCATAGAACGGGAAGAGGCTCTCGTCGTCGAGGCCCATCCCGTTGACGTGGGTGCCGATCTCGACGCCGGCGAGGCCCAGCTGAGTCATCGCCCGCTCGAGTTCTTGTATTGCGCGGTCAGTCGCCTGAAGCGGGACAGTACCGAGCCCGACGAAGCGCTCTGGTGCTTGCTCGCACACGCCAGCGATGTGGTCGTTAAGGATCCGGGAGAGGTCGTGGGTGTCTTCCGGACGAGCCCAGTACCCAAACATCACCGGCACCGTTGAGAGCACTTGTACGTCGACGCCATGCTTGTTGCAGTCGGACATCCGCACGCCTGGGTCCCAACAGTCGTGCTCGATCTCGCGGAAGAATCGCTCGTCCATCATCATCCGCGCGCAGCACGGTTTGTGATGATCGAGGCGGACCCAGCCCCCGTAACCGTATCGCTCGTGGAGGTCCGGCCAAGTCTTCGGCAGAATGTGCGTGTGGATATCGATCTTCAACTGGGAACCTCCATCACGGTGCTGCATGAGCTGCAGGTCCGAAGCTCTTCATGCTCATTCACATGCTCGATCGCTGCGTTCATTTGCCCCAGGAAGTTCTCGACCTTGAAGAAGGTCTCATGCAGCACGTGGCGGCAATCTGGGTTCTCACAGTACCAGCGCATGCCGTCTTTCTCGTCGCCAAATCTGGGGCGCTCGATGACGAGACCGACGGTTTCCTCAAGGCGCTGCGGAGAGTGAGGCACGCCGCCGGGCAGAAGGAAAATCTCCCCCTCGCTGATTCGCACCTCCTTGAATTCGCCGTCGTCGACGACCTTCAGGATCATGTCGCCTTCCAGCATCCAGAAGAATTCTTCCCCTTGATTGACGTGATACTCCTTCCGAGCGTTCGGGCCGCCGACCACCATGATGATGAACTCGGCGTTCTCGAAGACCTTCTTGGCGCCGACGGGCGGCTTCAAGAGATGCCGGTTCTCCTCAATCCAAGAATGAAAATCAAATGGGGGGAGCAGTGCCATGGCGATGCGGGGGCTGAGTGTCCGAAGACCCTTAGCACCGCGCGCACGCGATCGGGAGCGCAGCGCATGACACACTGCGGCGATACCAGCCTCCCGATTGGCTCTCCGAGGAGAGCGCTATTCGCCCATCCAAAGGCTGACGGTACCGAGTCCATCCACACGCAGGCGAACGCGGTCGTTCGGGGAGAGCGCCACTGCCGCGGTTGAAGCGCCGCAGAGGATTATTTGGCCTGGATAGAGCTGCTCGTCGAGCTCGCTCAGGATGTTCACCAACGCAGCCAAGGACCGAGCTGGATGCTCGTAGATCGCGGCGCTGGAGCCGATCTTGTCGACCTTACCGTTGACCTCCATGACCATCCCGAGATTCGAGACGTCCAGGTCGCGCGGAGACACGATCGTGTCTCCCAACAAGAACTTTGATGAGGATGCGTTATCAGCGACGACATCCACGAGGTTGAACTTGAAGTTCTGGTAGCGCGAGTCGATTATCTCCAGGGCCGCGACGATGCCTCCAACTGCGAGCATCGCCTGAGCAGCGGTGACAGGCCCCCGTAGCTCTTGGTTGAGGATGAACGCAATCTCGGGCTCGACGCGCGGGTGCACGTGGCGCGCGTGGGAGAGCGTCGCGCCATCGGAGCGCTGCATGCGGCTCGTGAGGTGCCCGTAGATCGGGCTGTGAACGCCGACCTGCTCCATCTTCGCGCGGCTCGTGAGGCCCATCTTCATCCCGACGAGGGTCTCACCTCGCGAGAAGCGTCGGGCCATTGAGGCCCGTTGAATTCGGTAGCCGTCGCTTAGGCTCAGCGACTCGTGCTCGGTGGTCACCTGAGGCACGGCGACGCCGTCCAGAGCGGCTTGATCGAGTGTTGCAGCGATCGCCTGGAGGGTACTGTCTTCGGTCGCCATTAGAACCTCGCCGTAGCTGTGCCGAGGTGCGCGATTCGCACCTCAACGTGGTCCCCTTCGGAGACGGGAACGACAGGGCCGAGAGCACCGGAGAGGATCACCTCACCGGCCTTCAGTGTCTTGCCGTACATACCGAACTTATTCGCCAGCCAAACCACCGCGTTCACTGGGTTGCCGAGGCAGGCCGCACCAGCGCCGGTGGAACGTACGCGCCCGTTCTTGCGCAGCGTCATGCCGACCATCGGCAGGTCGACGTCCTTGAGCAGCGTCGGGGTGGTGCCAAGTACGAACATCCCGCTGGAAGCGTTGTCCGCGACGGTGTCTTCGTACTTCACCTCCCAGCGAGCGACTCGTGAGTCGACGATCTCGATCGCAGGAAGAACGTATGCCGTGGCGTTGATGACATCGGCCGCTGTCACACCCGGTCCTGCGAGGTCACAGTTCAAGATGAAGGCGATCTCGCCCTCTGCTCGTGGCTGCAGGAGCTCGGCGGTTGGCGCGAGTTCGCTATCGGGAACCACCATGTCGTCTAGCAGAACGCCGAAGTCCGGCTCGTTGACACCCAGCCAGTCTTGCACGGCGTGGCTCGTCAGCCCGATCTTGTGGCCGATGAGCCGCGCGGTGCCACCCACCAGCCCGCGTTCAGCGATGCGGCGGTCGACGTTGATCGTTTGAATCGCATACGCATCGGGAACCGTCAGCACGTTATCGCGCGTCAAAGGCTCCGTAGGAGTGTGCGTGAACTGAGCTTGCCAGAGGCGCTCGGCGAGCTCCCTCAGCTTCTCGGGGGGGGCGGAAGTTTCAATCATGCAGTACCGCGATGGCTTTGATTTCGATGAGGAGATGCGGGTGGGGCAGCTGGGCCACCGCGACCGTCGTTCGGCTTGGACCCGTCTGGGCGTCGAAGAACTCGTTGTAGGCTTCGTTGTAGCCTGGGTAGTCCTTCATGTTCACCAGGAAGGTCGTTAGATCGACCACGTCCGCCAGTGAGCCACCAGCGGCCGTCACGACGGTCTCAATATTGCGAATCACGCCGCGGGTCTGTTCCGCGACGTCGAGACTCACCGAGCCATCGTCGTTTTGGGTGACTCCGGCGTGCGTGTTGTCTGCGCGGCGCGAGGAGCATCCGGACACAAAGAGCATGTTTCCGGCGCGGCGCGCGTGCGGGTAGTTCGCTAGCGCACCAGCGTGACCCTCGATAATAATCGCTTCAGTCTTCAACGGACTCCTAGGATGAGTGCCCCGAGGATAGTTTGGGACCGCCCGATCGCCAAGGCCGCTGCAGGTGTCAAAGCTCGCACTTCAGAGCTTGATGCAGACGTTACGAAGCTCAGAGTAGAAGTTGAGCGAGTGGATTCCACCTTCGCGCCCCACACCGCTTAACTTCACACCACCAAAAGGCGTGCGAAGATCGCGCAGGAACCACGTGTTGACCCAGGCGATACCGACCTCAAGCTCGCGGACGATTCTGTGTGCTCGCTTCAGGTCGCTGGTCCACACGGCCGCACAGAGGCCGTACTCGGTGTCGTTCGCGAGCCGGATCGCTTCGTCGTCGTCGTCGAACGGCGCTACATGGCAGACAGGCCCGAACACTTCTTGCTGCACGAGCGCAGAGTCTTGCGAGAGGCCGCTGAAAACTGTTGGCTCTACGAAGTAGCCGCCACTGAATCGCTTCCCAACCTGCGGAACGCCACCGCCAGCGTGGACTGTGGCGCCGTCGGCTTTTGCTCGCTCGAAGTGGCCGAGCACCTTCTCACGGTGCTGCCGTGAAATGAGAGGACCCATTCCGGTCGACTCGGAGAATGGGTCGCCGATCGTGAGCTCGTTCGCTCCCTTGGCCAAGCGCTCGACGAACTCATCGAAGATTGGCCGCTGCACGTAGACGCGCTCCGAACAAAGGCAGACTTGCCCGCAGTTCGAGAAGGTCGACCGCATCGTCCCCGCGACTGCTTCTTCCATGTCCGCATCGGCAAAGACCACAGCCGGGTTCTTTCCGCCGAGTTCGAACGACACCGCTTTGACGCCAGGCGCCGCTGCTCGCATGATCGCAGTGCCCGTTGCACTCTCACCAGTGAACGTGATGGCGTCGATGCCTGGATGGGTTGTGAGCGCCTCGCCCGCGGAACCGGGACCGAAGCCGTGCACCACGTTGTAGACGCCGTCAGGGACACCGACCTCGCGCATTACCTCGGCGAGAAGCGTCGCTGTCTGCGGGGTTTCCTCCGAGGGCTTCACCACGACGGTGTTGCCGGTGGCGAGCGCCGGCGCGACCTTCCATGTCATTAACAGAAGCGGCAGGTTCCAAGGGCAGATCACTCCGATGACGCCGACCGGCCGGCGAATCGTATAGTTGAGCGCGCCGAACCCGTCGGCCGTCTCTTGCTCGAAAGCCTCAGTGCCGAAGGCGCGCATCATATTGGCGAAGATACGGAAGTTCGCAGCGCCCCGCGGGATGTCGACGTTTCGGGCGAACGATGCCGGCTTTCCGGTGTCTTGCAGTTCGGCTTCAAGGAACTCGTCGAAGCGCTCCATGATTCGGTCCGCGACCCTGTCCAGGAGTGTCAGGCGCTCCTCGAGCCCCATCTTTCCCCACCTGCCCTTCAGCGCTTCGCGGGCAGCGGTAACCGCGTCGTTGACGTCGCTGGCACTCGCCTCGGCGACATGACCGATGACCTCGCCAGTTGCCGGGTAGTAAAGCTCGAACTTCCCAGCGGTGTTCTCAAACCGGGGCTCGCCGGCGATGTAGCTCGCGATCTTCTTCACTGGGCTCCTTGCTGGCTTTTCCCGGCATTCTGAGCCGGTGTCGTTTCTGGCGGATCTAGGGGCGCGTCAACTCAAGCGCGAACGGGCCGTGCGAGCGTAAGTCGGAGTTCGCGCGCAGAATCAGCCGCCCGGTCTCTGGAGTATCGCCGGTGACTGTCAGCGGGATCTCGACGGTCGCGTCGGCGTCAGCGCCCAAGACGATCGGGCCGCTAGCTTCGCCCAAGCCCAGGGAAACGACCAGAGGGTCCTCGACGCAGGTAGCGTTCGGTACGTCGCACCGGAACGAGAAGTCGGGCCCGAAGTCGCAATCCGCATCATCGGCGCACTGCGGAGGGTCGGCGGGCTCGGTTGGTGCTGCCGGGCTTGCGTAGTTGACTGCTGACCAGTCGATACCAGAGATCTCGAAGCGCCCGGAGTTCCGAACGCTGACGACGAGCGTGTAGTCGGGGCCTGCGCCTTCCCAAACCAGCGAGGTCACTTCGAGCGTGTCCGGCGCGAAGATCGAGATGTCGATCACCTCAGTTGCCGTGTCCGTGTTGCCGGAGGTCGCTGCCAGAGTGAGCATCGGAGAGAGCTCGGATGGATCATCAGAGACGTCGACGAAGAACTCCGCTGTGGTGGAGCCTCCCGACGCGACCACGCCCAGCTCGAGGTCTCCGCCGGCCACGGTCAGGACTGAGGAGGATGGGCTTGCGGACGCACTCACTGCCTCTGCAGCGACGGAGCCCTCGTTGCGGAGCTCAGCCGTGATGCGAAGCTGGTCGCCAGCTTCAATGCGCACCGTAGGGTTCCCTTCGGCGTCTTGAACCTCGATGCGGCTCCAACTCAGTGTGGCGACGTCGGGAGTGATGACTTCAACGTTCACGGTCTCATCGACAGTCGCGAAGCCCGAGAACGCCTCGACCGTGAGCGCGACGACCGCAGACGGTGCATCCTCGCTGACGGAGAAGGGCAAGCTGAACGCTACAGGCTCGTCCTTCAGATTCGGGATGTCCGTGGTCGCTCCGTCGGTGTCGGCGAAGATTGTGTCGGAGCGGAGCCGAACGGATGTGGAGGCGCCCTCGTCAGGTGCGTTCGCGGCGACGACCGATCCGCTGATGGTCCAGACCTCACCTGGGTTGACGAGAGCGTCGCCGTTGCCGGTCTGCTCCTCAACCGCGGGTTCGCCCACAAACGAGAGGGCGAGGACGTCCGGCGCGTCGCAGGTTTCCTCGCAAGACCAGAACCCGAATTCGCAGAAACAGGCACGGTCGCAATTATCAACGCGGCCGTCGAACCGGTCGCCTTCGCAGTCGCAGGGGTCGCCATCAACAGGCTCAACCTCGTCGCCACATTCGATGATTACGTCGGCGCCTGTATCCGTCTCGCTGGAGTCGGCGCCGCTGTCGGCTCCAGCGT
>JBLHWZ010000117.1:0-15076 GCA_047629415.1 Bradymonadia bacterium
ATCAGCAAGCAACATCGCTTGTGAGGAATGACAAGAGGCAGCCACGATGACCAAGACTCGACGCGAATTTCTCGAACTCACTGCAATGTGCGCTGCAGGCTGCGCGGCTGCTCGGCTTCTTGGCGGCTGTTCGGATAGCGGTGGGGCGCCTTTACTGGCCAACGACGTGGTACTCAGCCTCGCTGCTTATCCAGTTCTGGCCGCCAACGGTGGGCAGGTTGAGATTTCGTCCAGCATCTCCGGATACCCATTCCCCATCTTTGTCCGAAACGATGGTGGTGTGTACACGGCGCTCGGAGGCTTTTGTGACCACGAAGCTTGTGCGGTCAACGCCGTGGGCGGCGGGTTCCGCTGCCCATGCCACGGCGCTACGTTCTCCCAGGGCGGACAGGTAACCGGCGGGCCTGCGAGTCAGGCAATGCCCGCGTTCACCACGCAAGTTGCTGGCGACACACTGACGATTCTGAAGGACTGACGAGACTAGGCCGCTTGGGCGGGCTGAGACGCGAAGAACTCGTCGATAAGGCCCTGCGCCACCTCCACTTCCGTAACGGTGTTGATCGCGTTGCGGAGCTTGGACGCGTTGGGCATGCCTTTCGATAGGTATCCGATCACGCGCCGCAGCTTCGCGACCGTTCGACGGCCGAGTGGGCCGTCAGAACCCAGACGGTTCACATAGTCGTTGAGCAGGTCGCGCCGGTCCGTCATCGTTGGGGCTGGCGCGTGAGTTCCGCTAAGGGCCGCGCTGATCCTGGCGATCGCCCACGGGTCTCTCATGACGCCACGGCCGACCATTATGCCGTCCGCACCCGATGCCTCCAGCGCCGCTCGAGCGCTGTCCGAGCAGATGATGTCGCCATTTACGAACACGGGCACGGGGACGGCTTCCTTCACATGTCGGATCTCTTCCCAGCGTGCAGATCCCTTGTACGCGCATGTCCGGGTCCGCCCGTGCACCGCGATCATCTGTGCGCCTGCTTCCACCGCTGAAGCGGCGATCTCGGGAGCGTTCAACGAGTTCAGGTCCCAACCGAGTCTCATCTTCACGGTCAGCGGTACGGTGATCGCTTCGAACACTGCGTCGAAGATCTCCCTGGCCCGCTCAGGCTCCTTCATCAGCGCAGACCCGGCGCAGCCGCTGGTCACACGCTTCGATGGGCAGCCGAGGTTAATGTCGACGAAGTCAGCTCCCAGTCGCTCACAGAGTCTAGCGGCGTCGGCCATGCGGCCCGGGTCTCGACCGTAGATCTGAATTGAGACAGGATGCTCGTCGGCGTCCAACTCCGCCATCCGCCATGCGTCTTGGATATCCCGAGTGAGGCCCTCCGAGGATACGAACTCCGTCACCGTCAGGCCACAGCCGCCGAGCCCACGGATGATGCCGCGGAACGCCCGATCGGTCACCCCCTCCATAGGAGCGAGCGCAATAGGTGGGTCAATTGTGTGAGTTCCGATCTTCATCGTAGCAAGCGCCGAAGCTGGAGAATCCAAGGTCCAGATTGTCGCGGTATCACAAGAGAGTGTGCGTCGGACATGAATTTGTGGGTCGCCATCTGCGTTAAACCTATTGTCAGGTGTTGGCGCCCGAGAAATTTGGAGTCCCATCTCTGGCGAGATCGCAGAGGCCCCGCTACCTTCAGACTATGTCATTCCGTACTCACAACCGAACGAAGCTCTTTGCCGCGGCCGCAGCACTGCTGCTGCTCAGTTCGACCGGGGCCGCTCAGACCCTCGTGTCCGGCTTTGGATCGACGACGCTCTCGGGTGTTGCCGGCGGGAGCGAGCGGGCCGTCCGCTTTGGGAACACTGCGGAGGGCATGTGCCAAGGGTGGATCTCGTCGTCTCCGAATCACACCATCGAGCTGACGAGCGCAACGAGTCTCACTCTTAGGGTGAACGCTCCCAGTGATACGACACTCGTCGTGCGTGGTCCGGACGGCACCCACTGCAACGACGACGGAGGGCAGTCGCACAACCCCGCTATCTCAGGCCGATTCCCCGCAGGTAGCTACCAAGTTTACATTGGCAGCTACGAGGAAGGGCAGAGTATTCGCTACACCCTGACCGTCGGCGAATAGGGCCAAGTAGCGAACTCTTAGAGGCCCTGCGTCGTTTTGAAGTGCATTTTGACGAGCTCAGGCAGCAGCCCCTTGCCACGCTCGGCGACGATCGCACGAGCGGCCGCAACAACCGGTGGACCCGCTCCTTTGTGCAGCGCGACACTGTGCTGAGTCGCAAGCTCGTCCATTCGATAGAGAAACTCCGCGCGAGCGAAGATCGAGGCACAGGCGACGGCTGGATCTTCCTCGGCTTTCGTCCGCTGAGTGAAGCGTAGCGCTCGGCCCCGTTCCTTCAACGAGCGCTTGACGATGTCGGTCTTGGCGAACTGGTCGGAGAGGATCAGTTCGGCCTCAACGCCTTGCTCCAGCAGCGACTCCGCAGCCGCCGCGTGGCACCATGCGAGCAGACGGTTGAGGTTCGAGAATTTGCTGTAGAGCTCGTTGTACTTGGGTGGCATCAGGACCACACGCTGGTACGGAACCACGTGCTTCAGCTTCGCGGCGATCTTCTTGATCTTGCCGTCAGCGATCCGTTTCGAGTCGCCGATCCCGAGCTCTTTGAGCAGAGGTAGTTGGGCGAGTTCGACGCGCGCGGCGACGGTGACCAGCGGCCCGAAATAGTCTCCTTTTCCGGCCTCGTCGATCCCGATCCACGCCGTTGGCTTCGGGTCCGGGAGCTTGGCGACGGCGGACGCGAATGGCCCCGTGTCCGCTGACGACAAAGGGGATGGAGCGGATGGGGCGCAATCGCTCTGATCCCGGCCGGGCCCAGACCACTTGGAGACCGCTCCGCCGAATTCCTCGCCGAGTACGACGAAGGGCTCTACCAATTTGCCCTGCACAACGAGTTTACCCGAGCGGTAGAACGTTAGGGTCGCGTCACCCCGGGCCTGCCAGAAGGCGTGGTCGACACTGCGAAACTCGAAGCCAGCCGCAGCTAGTTGTTCTCGGAGTTCGGCTTGGGCCGATGCCTTGATTTTGAGCGTCGCTGTAGTCGACATTGAGGTTCCTCTTTGAGGGCCGCCTCATAGCACTCAATTCACGCGCAGTCGTTGACGCTGCACCGCCCTCGTCGTACTCCCGTGGCGTCCTTAACCCCACCTGTCATGCCTACTTTCGACGTCGTCTCCGAAGTTGATCTCGCCGAGCTCACCAATGCGGTGAACACCGCTCGGAAAGAGATCGTGAACCGCTACGATTTTCGCGGGACCAACACTACGGTCGAACAGTCCGAGGCGTCGCTGACGATCACGACTGCATCGAACCAAAAACTTGAGGCCTGCCTCGAGGTCATCCGCCAGAAGATGACCCGACGTGGAGTTCCGGTGGAGTCCCTCGACTACGGGACGATTGAATCCGCGACCGGCAACGCAGTCCGGCAGGTGGTGCAACTCCAAGAAGGCATCGACGTGGCAACCGCGAAGAAGATCGTGAAGGCCCTGAAGGAGGACAACAAGAAGCTCCAAGCCGCGATCCAGGGCGAAACTGTTCGAGTGACTGCCAAGAAACGTGACGAGTTGCAGGCTGCCATCGCGTTCCTCAAGGAGAATGACTACGGCGTCGCGCTGCAGTTCAAGAACTTCCGCGACAAGTAGGCATCGTGTTTCGAAAAGTCCTTGTCGCCAACCGCGGCGAAATCGCGCTACGCATCATCCACGCCTGCCATGCAGTGGGCGCCAAGGCCGTCGCGGTGCACAGCACGGCCGATGCTGACTCTCCGCATCTCGCAGAGGCGGATGAGACGATCTGCATCGGGCCCGGTCCGTCCGTAAAGTCGTACCTGAATCAGGACGCGCTCCTGCAGGCCGCGCTGCAGACCGATTGTCAGGCGATTCACCCAGGCTATGGATTCCTCGCCGAGAACGCGCTCTTCGCCCGTCGCTGCGAACAGCAGCAGCTCACGTTCATCGGTCCCTCGCCTCGCTCCATCCGGATGATGGGCGACAAGGCGACGGCGAGAGAGACGATGAAGGCCGCCGGCCTGCCCATCATGCCAGGCACGGACGACCTTCTCGACACGCCAGAGGAAGCCTTGGCCGCCGCGGAAGACCTCGGCTACCCGGTGCTTCTCAAGGCGACCGCAGGCGGCGGCGGAAAGGGGATGAGACGGGTCAACGCTCCTGATGAGATGGAACGGCTCTTCCGCGACGCGGAACGGGAAGCAGGGAAGTCGTTTGGGAATCCCGACCTTTACATGGAGAAGTTCATCGTCGGAGGCCGCCATATCGAGTTCCAAATCCTCGCCGATCGCTACGGAAATGTCGTTCACCTCGGCGAGCGTGAGTGCTCGATTCAGCGGAATCATCAGAAGCTGATCGAAGAGGCTCCCGCCTCACGTTTCGACCCGGAAATACGAGCCGAACTCGGTGAGAGAATTCGAGAGGCCGTGAGAGCGACCGGATACATAAACGCGGGGACGATCGAGTTCCTGATGGATTCTAGCGGTGCGCTCTACTTCATGGAGATGAACACTCGCATCCAGGTGGAGCATCCGGTCACCGAAATGGTGACGGGAGTTGATCTAGTCGCATGGCAACTCCGGATTGCTGCCGGGCAGAAGCTCACATTGAAGCAAGACGAGATCAGCCTTACCGGCCACGCGATCGAGTGCCGGATCAATGCTGAGGATCCTTCCGAAGGGTTCCGACCGGCGCCCGGAACGATCACCAAATTCTCCGCGCCGACGGTCGAAGGAGCAGAGCTGCGCTTCGACTCCCATGTCATCGAGGGCTATAAGATCCCCGCGTTCTACGACTCGATGGTGGGCAAGCTGATCGTGCATGCACCGGACCGCGCTAGCGCGGTAGCCGCCATGAGAGAGGCGCTCGCCGCGCTCGATATTGAAGGCGTCCCCACGACAATCAAGATGCACCAGGCGATCATGGCCAGCCCCGGATTTCGCGACGGCGAGTACGACTGTAACTATCTTCCGCAGAACCCGCATCTCTTGGAGGGCGTGTAATGGCCAAGGTCATCCTCGCTCCCATTGGGGAAGCACTCGGCGACGTTGATTCGGTCGCTGCCGCTCAGATCGCTGCGCTCTCAAACAAACTGGACGAGAGGCGAGCCGAAGTTCGGGACGGCTGGGGTCAGAAGTATCGCGACCGCGTTTCGGCCAAGGGCAAAATGACGGCCTGGGACCGAGTGGAGTACATCGCCGACGACCCCGCCTTAGTGCGAACAGTGAACACGTTCGTGAACTATGGGGACACGTTCGGTAAGCGCGGCTCGCCTGCTGCCGGTGTGATCACCGCTTACGTGCAGGTGGCCGAGCGCTGGGTCATCGTCATCGCCAACGACAACACCGTGGCGTCCGGAAGCTGGTGGCCACGAACCCCCGAGAAGATTATTCGCGCCCAGGAGATGGCGCTGCGCCTGCGTATCCCGGTCCTGTACCTAGTCGACTGTTCAGGGCTCTACCTGCCCGAACAGGCGAAGGCGTTCCCTGGTAAGCGAGGCGCCGGCCACATCTTTGCCAAGAATGCGGAGCTGTCCGCGGCTGGTGTTCCGCAGGTTGCGGGAGTGTTCGGCGACTGCATCGCAGGTGGTGGCTACATGCCGATCATCAGCGACAAGGTCTATATGACGGAGCAGGCCTACATGGTGATCGCCGGGGCGGCGCTCATTCAAGGTGCGAAGTCTCAGAATCTCAGCTCGCTCGATATCGGCGGCGCTGATGTGCATGTGCACCTCTCCAACTGTGCCGATTTCAGGGCGCCAGACGACCCGACGTGTCTCGACATGATCCGTGCGGAGGTCGAGTCGATGCCGAGTAGCGCGGTTCCTTATTATCGTCGCTCATGTGCGCCAGAGCCCCCCGAGCTTTCGCCCTTGGAGATCGCATCCGTGATGCCCGCGCAGGCGACAGCGCCTTACGATGTGCGCCAAGTCATCGCACGACTGGTCGATGAGTCACTCTTCTGGGAAGTGCTGCCGAACGTCGGCCAGGAGGTGATCACTGGCATTGCTCGCATCTCTGGTCTCTACGTGGGGATTATCGCCAATAATCAGGGCCTGATCGACCATCCCCACAAGCCGGGGAGGAAGCGTCCGGGTGGGATCCTCTACCGTGAGGGTGTCGCAAAACTCGCGACGTTCAGTCGGTCCTGCAACGACGACGGAATCCCGATTGTCTGGCTGCAAGACATCGCCGGCTTCGACATTGGCACCGAGGCGGAGAAGCAGGGACTGCTTGGGTACGGGTCCAGCCTGATCTACGCGAACACCAACAACACGACCCCGATGATCACGGTCTTGCTGCGCAAGGCATCGGGGGCAGGCTACTACGCAATGTCGGGGCTTCCTTACGAGCCAGTGCTGCAGCTCTCCACGCCGCTCACACGGCTGGCTGTCATGGAAGGTCGCACGCTGGCGATAGGGGCGTTCCGGACCAAGCTCGACGACAACTTTGAGATCATCAGCCAGGATCCAGCGGAGCGCGCGGAGATCGAGGCCGGCATGCGCGGCGTTGAAGAGAGGATCGAGGCCGACATGGATCCATACGCGGCAGCACGGCAGATGGACACCGACGAGATCGTGCAGCTGCACGAACTCAGAGACTACCTGACCACCATCGTGGAGATGTCCTATCAGACACATGGATATCGCCGAGTGAAGAACCCCAGAATCTGGAGTCTGCACGACCTGGAGGTGCTGCGATGAGCACCCCAGCGATCGCTAGAACAACCGAAGCCGGGTTCGAGCTGGCCAGCCCCGCCGTAGGAACGTTCACTCCGGCCCGCCGCGATGGTCAGATCGTCGAAGCGGGGGACGAATTGGGGATACTCCGGATTCTGAACAGAGAAGTCAGCGTCGTCGTCCCCGAATGCGTTTCGGGCCGACTGCTGAACGGTGTGACCGAGCGCGGTGTTCCCGTGGCCTATGGTAGCCTTATGTTCTCCGTCGAGCCGAGCGAGCTAGCTGCGAACACCGTCTCGGTTGGGGACGCAACGCAGCACGGAACGGTCGTTCGAGCGCAGATGGACGGGCAGTTCTACCAGCGGCCATCGCCGGAGGAGCCTACGTTTGTGAGTGTTGGAGAGCGGATCGGGCCGGGCACAAAGATCGGGCTGATCGAGGTGATGAAGTTCTTCTACCCGGTTGTCTACGAGGGCGTCGGTGAGGTGACAATCACCGAGTTAATCGCCGGAGATTCTGCTCCAGTGGAAGCCGGAGACGGGCTGATCGCGGTCGAGTAGCGGTTCGTCTGGAGCCACCGCCGCGCGAATGGTCGGTCTTCTGAGAGCGCGGGGGTGTACGCGTGGACGCAGAATCCCTATACTTCGGTTGATTCTATTTCCCATCGCCGCTTCCCCCAATCGATGGAACTTCCCGCCCCGTCAGAACAGGACATTGCCGAAGCCTCCGTGGTCTCAGCGCAACAGTCCGGTCACCAGTTCGAGATTCAGCTCGGACACATGTGCAACAACCGCTGCGTCTTCTGCGTCAGTGGTCATCTGAGCAAGATGCGCATGGTTCGTCCGCTCGATGTCGAGCCCATCTTGGAAGTCATCACCAACGCCCGTAAGAACGGTGCCGAGCGGTTGATCTTCCTCGGGGGCGAGCCGACGTTGCAGCCTGGGTTCTTCCCAGCGCTGGAGCACTCCTCGGCACTCGGGTTTTCCGAGATCGTCATCTTTACGAATGGCGTTCGCTTAGGACTAGAAGGGTTCATCGACCGGTGCCTCTCCATCGGAAAGTTCACGTGGCGAATCTCGATTCAGGGCGCCAACGAGGCTGCTCACGTCGCCGTTACCGAGAAGACGAACTCCTTCAAGCGGATCATTAAGGGCATTCGCATGCTGCAGGAGCGTGGCCAGCGAGTGACCGCGAATATGTGCGTCACCGAGGCTAGCTATCGGTCGCTGCCGGACTACCCCGAGTTGGTCGCGACCTACGACATCAAACAGCTGCACATCGACATCGTACGGCCAATGAGCAGCGGGATCCGCACGCCGGAGTACCTCCGCGCGATCATGCCGCAGTACTCGCTGATGGCGCCGTACTACTCCAAGATGCTGGAGGGGTTCGAGGAGACAAACCCCGAGTTCGATATCAACATCGGAAACCTCGCGTACTGCATCATGCCGCAGTGGGGGCACCGGATTCATCACGCGGGCGAAAACACCGTCACTCACTCGGCCAACATTGACGGGCTCGATGAGAGCCCGGTCAACAAGTACGAAGTGCACAATGCGCAGCGCGTTCACATGGATAAGTGTGCGGAATGCGCGTTCCGCCCACGTTGCACGGGTGTCTTCACCGACTACTTAGAGATTTACGGCGAGGACGAGTTCTCGCCCGTTTCACTGGAAGCCCTGCGCGGTTTCGATCCGAATCGGAATAATTTCACGATCCTTGCGGCTCCTCTCATCGAGCCTTTGGTCTTGGCTGCCATTGCGGCTCCGCCCGCTGGCTGGTCGATCGGAAACCACTTTGTCGACGCAAGAAGTCGTCGGATCGAGCTGCAGTTAGAGCGCTCGGCCGGCGGTGGCGTAGTTCTCTACTTTGCGCCGCTCGAGGGGCAGGGTCAGGTGGTCGATCTTCCGCCAGTCGTCATGGAGACCAGCGACTATCGCGTCGGTCTGTCTGTCGACGGATGGTACCCGGAAGAGGAACTGACCTCGCTACTTCGGTGGTCCGAGTCCCAACTCATGACGCCGGCAGTTGAGGTCGTGAAGCCCCTAGACCTCGACATCGCCAGGGATGCGAGAGGTCTTGACCCACTCGTGGCGCACGGGCGCGCTCGCATGCTGAACATGGTGAGCCGAGTGCAATACCAGGGCCGGTTCAACGGGTGGCGGTACGCCGGCACCACGACACGGCTCAATGGCAACGCGGTCGACGTTAAGGTCGTGGGCCCTGAGGGTATGGGCGTCGTCCTTAGTATCGAGGTGGCGATCGTCGAGGGCCGGTCTAAGGTCGATGCCGATTTCGATCTCATGCCGGGTACGGATCCAGACGTCGCACGACCTGCGGTTGAAGCGATCGTCAAAACCCTACGCTCCGCCGAGAAGTCTCGCGCATTGCGGCGCCGGTAGGTCTGGGGAGCCCAGAGCTCTAGGGCGCCGGTAGATTCCCGGTGCTGATAGACCCAGGGCGCTGGCAGATCTCGGGAGAGGGAGAGCCGGGGCGCCGGTAGAAGGCGAAGAAATTAGTTCTTCGGGCCTTTCTCTACCTTCAGCAGTTCCGCTTCCCAGGCCAGGATTCCGCCCTCAAGGATGCCGGCCTCTACGCCGGCTTCGAGTGCGCTCTTCGCAGCCTCTGCCGCCGTGGTCCCGTTGCGGTCGTAGAACACCGCGGTGACCGGCAGGGCCCTCAGCTCCTCAAGGCGATCGGCGAGCTGATCGGCGGGAACGTTAACCGAACCGGGGATCCTAGCTCGTTCCCAATCCTTCGCGTCGCGAAGATCGATAGCGGCGACCTGGTCGATCTCAAGGGAGAGTTTCAGCCGCTGAGCGTCGAAGCTCTCGACCGTTCCTGTTGTCGGCTGCTGAGAGACTTTCGCGACGAACTCCTCGAGCTCCGCTGCGGTCAACGCTCCACGCGCGACATCTACGATCTGTCCGTCGGACATAAGTACGAGAGTAGGCATCGCCTGGATGCGGAACATCTGTTGGGCCGTCGGATTAGCGTCGACGTCGATTTTACAGACCTTCAAAGAGCCGGCGTACTTCTGCGCTAGCGTCTCGATGCGCGGCGAGAGCGTTTTACATGGCCCGCACCAATCGGCGTAGAAGTCGATGAGGACAGGAAGTTGAGAACCGAGGATCTCGGCCTCGATGGTGGCGTCTGTGACGTCGAGTACGTTGGACATGGTGGGTCTCCGTGGTCAGGGACGCGCAAGTTAGTCGCGGGAGGAGAGGGCGCAAGCCCAGCTCGTGTTGCCCGTCTGCGAGTGGCTTGGCCGTACGCTGCCGCTCCGTCAATAGTCAGGTTGCCCTTGGTCGCTTCGGTGCGTAAATCTCTGCAGAACAACTCAACCAAGGATCACCGATGTCCAACCGACAACACGACCCGAATCAGTTTCAGAACCAGCAGGGAATGTACGCCGCTCAGGCGGCAGCCGCTCGCCATTTCCAGGAGGAGCAGGCGGCTGCGATGCATGGGCAGATGCAGTCGCGTCCAGCCACAGAGGCACACGTTGCCCGTTTCATGTCCCGCGTCTTCGGATGGATGGGAATGGGTCTGGGACTCACCGCGATCGTATCGTGGCTCGTGTTCCAGAGCGGGCTCGCCAGCAGCCTTGGGGGATTCACCTGGCTCTTCTTCGCTGCCGAGATTGGACTCGTCGTTTTCCTCTCGGCCCGCATCAACAAGATGTCCGCGGTCACGGCGATCGTGGCATTCCTAGGGTACGCGGCGCTGAACGGGGTGACACTCTCGTTCATATTTTTGGCCTACAACATAGGCTCGATCGCTCAGACGTTCCTCGTCACGACCATGACGTTCGGCTTCATGGCGGCCTATGGCTTCTTCGCGAAGAAAGACCTTACGTCCTGGGGAAGCCTTGGCTTCATGCTGCTGATCGGTGTGATTATCGCCAGTTTGCTCAATGCGTTCATCTTCCACAGCGGAATGATGGGGCTGGCGATCTCGATCGTGGGTGTGCTCGTGTTCGTCGGGCTCACGGCTTACGATTCCCAACGGCTGCGGGTCAGAGCGCAGATGGGATTCGCCGACGAGTCGGTAGAGCAGAAGGGCGCGATCATCGGCGCGCTGAGCCTCTACCTGAACTTCATCAACCTCTTCCTGATGTTGCTCCGTCTCCTCGGCGGAAGAAACTAGAGTCCGGTCTTCTCCATACGCCTAGCGCGCGACTCGCACTGAGGCTGCGCCGCTCACGAGCCGTCCCGACACATCTTCGTCGGCGACGGCTTCGTTCATTAGGACCGAGTTTTCGACTCGAATGCCTGCGCCAACTTCGCAATCTGATCCGATGACAACGCCCGGTCCAATCTGTGCCCCGGGGCCGACGATAGCTCCCTCAGCGATGAATGCGGGGCCGTTGATCGTTGCGGAGGGCGCGACAGTCTTACGATCCGCGATGAAGATCCTGTCGCTGCGGGGACGGACTGTCGCACTCGGTAGCAGCGTCGGGTCGTCAAGAACCTGAATCGTGGCGTCGAGGAAGCGCTTCGGCGTCCCAAGATCTGCCCAGAAGCCATCGTATCGGTAGGCCGCGACAACCGCGCCTTCGGCTAGAAGCGGTCCGATACCGTTACGGATTAGGCACGACGTCTCGTTGGAGAGTCTCTCGAAAACCGCGTGTTCAAGTAGGTAGACGCCGCCGAACGTGCAGGCGGTGTGAGCTTGGTAACGGGGAGAGTTCCATTCGCCATTCGGCGACGGGACCTGCGCGATAAAGTTCCCCGTCGGGTCGAGCCAGACAGGCGACTCACCTGTCTGCGCGGGCATCATCATCAATGTCGCTACTGCTCCGGTTCGGCGATGAACCTTCCACATCGCCTCGAGCGGAAACTCCGCCACGACGTCGCCGTTCAGGACCGCGACTGTGCTCTTCGGGGAGGAGAGTTTCTCCCAGATCCCATACGCGCCTCCGCCAGTCCCCATCAGGGTTTCCTCAACAACGAGGTCCGTCTGAGGCCGAACTCCAGTTTGTTCGGGCCACTGATCGGCCTTGAACCGAAGCCACTGGCCGACCGCGTCAGGGAGGTGATGGGCGTTCACTCCAATTCGAGCCACGCCCAACTGGCGCAACGCCTCCAATCCGTAGTCCGCGATTGGCCGATCGATGAACTTGAGCAGCGGTTTCGGGAGCTGGTCGGTGAGGGGGCGAAGCCGGACTCCCAGTCCGGCGCAGAGAAGCATTCCAAACTCAATTCGACTCATGGAGTCACGTCCGGGTCGATGTCAGAGAGTAGAGAGGCCAAGTCATCGAACTCACCGCCAAGCGAAAGGAACGCATCTCGAATGTAACGGCAACTCACGTCGACATACTGAAGGAAGTCTGGATTCCCCTTCACACGATCGATGAAGACGAAGCGACCCGCGTCCTTGAGCTTTCGCTGCAGTGTTTGCATATGAAACCAGCGTTCGACGTCACCGACGCTCGCGCCAGCCAGCGCTGGCGAGCCTGCAACGCCCTCACCGTAGCGGCGAACCAACGTTGTGAGAACCCCGCGGGGGATTTCGATGTAGCTATCACGCAGCAGAGCGACAACATCGTAGACCGCCGGACCGAGCATGGCGTCCTGGAAATCCAACATCACCAACGAGCGGTCGGCCCGCACCATGATGTTGTGCGACTGGAAATCGCGGTGCATCGGTACCAACGGGATCGTCGATAACTGCGCGACTAAGCGATCGAATGCGCTACCCAACTGGGTCGACTGGCGTCGAGTCAACGACTTACCGAGCGCGGCTTCGATGCGCCACTCGACGTAGTGTTCCAGCTCCCACTTGACGATGGCGGCGTCGAAGACACGGTTAGTGACGAAGGCCGGAGGCGGCTTGAACTGTGTCGTTTGCTGAAACTCCCCGAGCATGGCGAGCGCACGTCGATAGACCTCCTCGAGTGGTTCCTTTCCCGAGCGAACCCAGCCATCCAGGTCGATCGCGCCTACGTCCTCAAGCCACAAGCAGTCAGCTGCTTCGTCGATGGCGTAGAGCGCGGGGACCGGCTGGCCCAAAGCGACGAGCCACCTTTGGGCGAGCACGAACGGGTCCTCGGAGAGCGCTGTGCGTTCGGTGCCGCCAGCCTCGTCCGGTCCCTCGCCTGGGGCTGGCATCATCATCACGATCTCCGGCCGATCGCCAAGTACGACACGCGCGTACCGTCGCATGGAGGCATGTCGGGGGAGAAGTGCGATCGCGCCGATCGAGCCCGCCTCGCAACTCCGAGTCTCAGCCGCCGCGCGTGCGCGACCGAGCCAGGTGTCGTCACTGGGGTAGGCCATCACGAGAGGTAGATGAGGTAGATCATGAGCGCTCCCCACATTGCCAGATTGACCAAGAACGGCGCATCGCTGACGATCTTCTCGGTCGGGCTTGACGGGTTTTCAGCATCTGAAGAGAGGCGGAAGAAGCGCGTGATCCCGATCACACAGAATGGGATGGTGGTCCACAGAAGGTCCGTTCCGAAGGTGGCGGTGTGATCTTCCACCGCATATGCCGTGTACGCTGCGACGGTCCCGAGTGCGGTGCCGTGCATAGCCATGGTGAGGCTCTGGAGGTCGTAGTTCTTAAGGACCTTCCGTTGCTTTACGGCGTTGCCATGAGCCGCGGAGAGCAGTTCGTGACGACGCTTACCCATGCCAAGGAAGAGCGCGAGCGTGAAGGTGCAGGCGAAGAGCCACATCGAGACAGGCACGTCGATTGCGAGCGCACCGGCAACGATGCGTACCAAGAAGCCGAACGCGATGGTGAGGACGTCCACGTACGCGAGGTGCTTGAGCTTCTGTGAGTACGCAAAGTTCACGGCGAAGTAGAGCATCGCCGCTGCCGCGAACTTCCAGGAGAGCGCGAGGCCCAAGAGCAGTGTTGCGACCACGAGGCCTGCGCTAGTGCGCTTCGCGACCTCGATCGAAAGCCGCCCACTGGGGATCGGACGGTCCTTCTTCTTCGGGTGCGCCCGATCCTTCTCGACATCGTAGATGTCGTTCATGAGATAGACCGCC
Organism: Bradymonadia bacterium; assembly: GCA_047629415.1. Lineage (GTDB taxonomy): Bacteria > Myxococcota_A > Bradymonadia > REDH01 > REDH01 > CBDUJZ01. Next base: position 13,700 of record JBLHWZ010000117.1, read on the forward strand.
CCCGAGATCATACAGAAGAGGGCCGTTGCGGCCGCCGCTCGTGCGACGGAAACCGGGACGGTCAGTTGCTGAGCGAACACGAGCGGTGCCAGCACAAATGAGTTCTTCACCCATTGATGCGGCCGCATGCTTTGAAGAATTGGTCCAATCACAAAGTGTATATCGCGCGCGCGGGCGACCCCGTCAAAATGTGTCTGCTTCAAGAGGGTTGGTTGAGCACTTGATCTGCGATGACAAAGAAGCGTCCAGTGCAGCGTGGCATCTTTGTGGCCGCGCACGTTGACCCACTTTGAGCAGCTACACTAAGGGTCTCTCGGACTTCCCCCTCAATATGCCGCTGATTCACACGATCATCTTCGGAGTATACTACTCCGCGCTAACGCTGCTCGTCCTCTACGGCGGGCATCGTCTGCATCTCGCGATCGGCCTGTTCCGGCGCGGCGAAGAGGCACCTGCAGAGGTTCCCGACGAGCTTCCGCTGGTGACTCTGCAGCTTCCGATGTTCAATGAGCGGCACGTTGCAGAACGTTTGCTTCGGGCCTCGGCTAAGATTCAGTACCCCAAAGATCGGCTCCAGATTCAGGTGCTCGACGACTCGACTGACGACACCACGGTTATCGTAGACCGCGTAGTCGACGAGTTGCAGCGGGCAGGCCACAACATTGTGGCGGTCCGGCGGCCAGAACGAACGGGCTACAAAGCGGGTGCCCTCGAGTACGGCTTGACCGAGGCGACGGGCGAGTTCGTCGCGATCTTTGATGCAGACTTCGTGCCGGAGCCCGGCTTCCTAAAAGACCTGATCGGCCACTTCTCCGATCCGACAGTCGGAATGGTGCAGGCCCGCTGGGGACACCTGAATCGTAACTCAAGTCTCCTGACCCGCGCGCAGGCGGTCTTGCTCGATGGGCACTTTGTCGTCGAGCAAACCGCGCGTTCAAGAGCCGGTCGCTTCTTCAACTTTAACGGGACGGCGGGGATCTGGCGCCGGACCGCAATCGATGATGCGGGCGGATGGGAACACGACACGATCACCGAGGATCTCGACCTTTCCTACCGCGCTCAGATTAAGGGATGGCGATTCATTTACCGTACTGACGTCGTCGCGCCAGCGGAGCTGCCCGCGGAACTCAACGGGTTCAAGACCCAGCAGCACCGCTGGGCGAAGGGCTCCATTGAGTGTTTCGGCAAGCTGTTCCCCAAGCTTCTCCGAAGTGAGGCCAGCCTCATGACGAAGCTGGAAGGAGCCGTGCATCTCACCGCGAACCTCAGCTATTTGCTGATGCTCGTTGTTGCGTTGACTATGCCTGTCGTCACTATCATTCGGCAGGAGTACCCGTCCTCGGCCTTGGGTTGGGCCGACTTGACCCTCTTCGGTGT
>JBLHWZ010000118.1:0-14916 GCA_047629415.1 Bradymonadia bacterium
ATCGTCCAGAGATGACCTGTCGCTTTCCGGTAGAACGTCACAGCAGGGAGTGGGTGTGGGAACGGCCCACCGAACGTAGGCCAAGCGGCGGTCAAGCGATAGTGGAAGAGTGCCGCGTAGGTCTGCACCTGAGCCGGCGACGGTGTCCGCTGGCGGCACTTGTCAGACTCGGCGATACCGCACGATTCGAACACGGTGCGCATCGCCGGTGGCAGGGTCTAGCGGTGCCGAGAGTTCGTCGGTGTCGTATCCACGGCCGACCATGCGTTTGGTGAACTTCCCTACGTTCCCGCGCCTCGGATCAACCATCAGGAACTCTGCGGTCGGGGTCGCGTGAGCTTCGAGGAAGTCGCAGAGGTCTGCGGCATGGTCCGGTTCGTAGAGAACGTCGCTGGCGATGATCACGTCGAACCTGCCCAACCCCGTTTCGCGTCCGCTTTGGTTCCACTCGGCACACTCAAAGGGGATCGCGCGAGCGCCGTTTCGTTCGGTGTTATCAAGCAAGAAGCGTCCTGCCGCAGCGTTGTTATCGGTGGCTGTGATGTCGGCACTCCGCTGGCCGAGCACCAGGCTGGGCAGCGCGATGCCACACCCGATCTCCAAGATCCGCTTTCCTTCGATATCATAGTCCAACATCAGCTGTGCGAGCGCCATGCCGGATGGCCAGACAACTCCCGAAAGAGACCATGAGGCGGCGGAGACACCATCGACAAACTCTGCCTCGCCGTCCTCGAGTTGATTGCGGTCCAGCAACGTGCGGAGGTGGATCTCGAAGTTCCCTAGACGGAGGCTGTGATGTTCATATTGAACCGCAGGCATAGCTTCGGGCTCGGGCAGAGAGGGTGGCCTCATTAGCGATGGAAGCCACGGCCGTCGAGAAGCGTCACGGGCGTAGCGCGAACGATCGAGTTGGGTTTGGCTCTACGACGTGCGATCGTAGCGCATTATCCGGACGTGGTGCGGCTCGTCTCCGTCATTGGGTAAGGGGGGCGCGAGTTCGGTCCGCTCGTATCCACTGTCGTGCATATGCCGGTTGAATCGTCCGACCTCACCGCGGCGCGCGTCGACGACCAGGACCTCGGACTTGCGGCAGGCATGGCGCTCGACGAAGTTGCACAGGTCCTCTGCGTGGTTGGGTTCGTAGAGTACTCCGCTCGCGACGATCAGATCGAATCGACCGAGCGTGCAGCCCTGCTTGTCATCCGCCCAGTCCGCTCGAACAAACGGGATGGCCCGTCCGCCGTTCCGCTCGGCGTTCTCTAGCAACATACGGCCGGCTAGCGCGTTGTTGTCGGTGGCGGTTACATCGGCGCCGCGTTGACTGAGAATCATGCTCGGCACACCGATTCCACAACCAACTTCAAGCACCCGTCGCTCACCAATGTCGTAGTCGACCATCATGCTTGCGAGCGCATTGCTGTCGGGCCAGATAACCCCGGTTAGCGACCAGGAAGCCGAGGAAACTCCGTCCGTGAACTGGCCAGCGCCGTCCTTCAACTGGTTGCGGTCATGAAGGGTCCGTACCTCGAGCGTATGCGCACCAAAAACGAGGGTGTGCTGCTCATAAGAGACAGGAGACATGGGGGCCGACGTGGCTGGGGGTAAAAACCCCGCCGAGCGACGAGACAACACCATACTAGTTATCACCCCGGTTCAAGTCGAGAGCTGGCGGTTCGGGGGGTGATCATCAGTTGGTTCCGAACCCCAATTTTCGATCGACGAGTCAACGCAACGTCGTTTGGAGTGAGCCAATGAGAACCCAGCACGCCATGCTCTTCGTACACTCGAGGCGAGAAGCGCTCGCCGGACCCTTGGAGACGACGTCGTGGCAGGCCAACCCATGCGGAACAGGCTGGCGAGATGTTCGCACGGGATCGAGCCAGGTTTCCGACGACGGAGAACCTATTTGCGTCTGCGGCATCGAGAGCGAGGGCGAGTCCAATGTGTACATGGTTGGCCCGGCACGCCGCCATGGTGCGCCCGGCTCATCCATGGTGGCAGACATCACGCAAAGAGGGCGGAGCCCAAGCCACGCCCTCTCTCTGCCGATACGATATCGAACTGCTAGTCGAGCCCGTACAGCGTGATGTGCTGTGGGTACGTATCCGGCCCCCTTAAGATACCATAGGGGAGGTAGTCGGGATCAAATCCAGAGTAGGTATTGTCCCAAACAAAGGCCTCCATCGTTACACCGAATCCGGCTGGTGCCGAGGCGTCAACGTCGCTCCAAACGTTCTCGGCGGTACAAGTCCAGCCGACGCCCAACGCGTAGTATGTGCCGGCCTCGATGTTGATGTGCATGTTGGATGCACCGCCGGAGTATGACACGCCAACGATTCCGGGAGTCGACGTGCTGGCGTAGAGCGTCTGCCAGGCGATGTCCTCAATCGATGGTGTTGACCAGACGTACACATCGAGGTCACAGATTTCGGCCGACTCGTGGCGCTGATCGAAACCGTAGAGAACAACATCTGCATCGGCCAAGTAGATATTGCCGCGCATTCGCCGACTGCGGTTCTCCAAGAGGGTAGGGGGTTCGGTAACGATCGCCACGTCAAACGTCTCCAGCGTTCGCGCGATGCAAAGGGTCCCGGCTTCGTCGCCGGTGCCATCGTCGGAAAAGCTGCATCCACCGAAGTACTCTTGCGGTTCGTTCTCAAGCCAGCCGCAGCGACTCCACGTACATGTGTTGCCTAACGGGTCGACACTGTCCGGCTCGTCGCTGCTTACGCAGACGCGCATCGGGCCCGCATCGCAGTCGCCGTCGTGGCTGAACATTTCGACAGGAGCTACGCTGCAAACGCCGATGTCGTCAGAGCTATCCCAGCGGAGGTCTTGGTCCGTCCAGTAGTGGTGTGTCGGAGCTAAGTCGCCATGGGCGGAGACCCATTCCGCACCAGTTGCGGCGTAGAACCCCTCGCCGCAAAGGGTGTCCCGCTCGTTCCACCGAACCGCTCCGGAACAGCCGACGACGCCGTCGGCGAAACCTTCAAAGGCGGTGTCTGCAGAGTCGGAACAAGCGGACGCGCACTCGCCGTTTTCCGACTCGGGGCACACGTCGCAGGCGTCAGGAAGGCTGTCTTCGTCTGCGTCGGCGTTATCGTCGCCACCCTCACAGATGTCACACGCGTCGGCTGTGCCATCTTCGTCGGTGTCGACATCGTCCGGACCGTCGGCGCACACATCGCAATCGTCCGGGACACCGTCTTCGTCGGTATCTACGGTGTCGTCGCCATCTGGGCAGATGTCCTCTTCGTCGCAAACGCCGTCATCGTCTCCATCGTCGCAGCTGCCGGCGTCCGTCTCGCTAGCGTCTTCGGCGTCTTCGGTGTCTTCGGTGTCTTCGGTGTCGCCGGTTTCGCCGGTGTCTTCGGTGTCTTCGGTGTCTTCGGTTTCGCCGGCGTCCGTCTCGCTAGCGTCTTCGGTTCCGCCGGCGTCCGTCTCGCTAGCGTCTTCGGTTTCGCCGGTTTCCCCGGTGTCCGCGCTAACGTCGACGGCAGGAAAGTAGATTGGGAAATCGTCGCCACAAGCGGCGAGGCCAAGAGTCAGCGAGAGCGGAAGCAGGAGGGTAGAACGTCGCATTGGTCTCTGGAGTAATGGGCGACCCACGCGGTCGAAAGCAGTCAGGGCTAGCGATAATTCCGGTCCGCCGCGACTTGGCTCATTGTGAGGGGGTTCATCGGCAGCCAGTTCGTAGAGCCCTATCCTAAGTTAGCGTGGTGTGGCAACTTCGTCTGCGTCAGTGCATATCACCGTGGTAGAATCGATGGGTGCGGGTCCGCAATAGCAGCTCCAGGTCACGCAGCTTTGGTCGGGGCAGTCGGCTGACTCCGTTCGGGGTTTCCATCGGCGGAGATCGAGGTCCGCAGGTGCGGGGCAAGGGTACGCCAGGCGGGTGAAAGACGTTTGGACAGGGTCAGCGACCGCATAGTCAGTACGCCCTGACCTCCGGGTCTTCGCCACGATATCCCGGAGAGTTTGAGTCGTCCGCCGATGTAAGTCTTGCATGCAGCTTCTTGGACGCCGGTACCGATGGGGAGCCCAGCGTCCTGGTAGGATCGGTAGTTCATGCGGTCGATGTTGTTGTTCAGGTACGTGATCTCTCGTTGCACGGTCTTCAAGCGTGTCGCTGAGCGTTGCACGCGTTTGGTTGCAGCCCGTCGAACGAGCTCCGCCAGGCAAGCCTCGGCGCCGCCGTGCTCGTCCTTCAGGCGCTCGCACCACTTTTCGACGGCATCGCCCTTGAGACCAGCGGCCTTCATGCCGTCCGAGACGTGCTCGGCTGCGTGGAAGTAGTCTGTGCTCTCGGCCGGCTCGATGCCCAAAGTCTTCGCGATCTCGCGGAGGATCCGCCAGTTCTCCGCCGCGGAGTCGGACATCGCGACCACTCTTGCGTTCGGATTACGGTCAAGGGCTGCGCGAGTCTCAGCGAGCAGCTGCCCGCTGAGCGTGACCTTCTTGGACTCCGGCATTCGGGCGTAGCCGATCGAGCGAATCCGTTCACATTCGGAGCCATAGAGGCTCACGACCGCGGATGTCGTCTCCTGGTGGCCGTTCGGAATATCAGAGTGTTTGGCAGCGCCGAGTGTGTTTGGAGCGTCCTTCATGCGAACCATACAACCGTCCAAGGAAAACGCGATCACCACAACGCTCTTATTTGTTGCGGCCGCCGAGCGCAGTTCTTCGAGGCGGACCTCCTCCTCGAGCTCGATGCGAGCAGGCTACCAGGCCACATTAAATGCCTTACCGAACAGATCGAGCGTCGACTTCGAGACCCGAATTGTTTGGGTCGAAGCGAGGAGTTCGGAGCTCGCCTCGGGAGTGTTTCGCGTCACGAATCGGGAAACAACTTCGGCAGCCGCAGGCGTCGTTCGGCCATCGACCAAACCGAGTTGTAACGAGATCGCGCCCACGGTCTTGCCTCCCGAAACGCCTCGCTCTCGATAGACGCTCTGTCGGACGCTGGCTGCTCCCGCCATGCGCATGATCGGAAGCACCGACACGCCAATTGCACGATGCCGGACTCCACCTACGACGACCCCGGCCGCGTCGATGTCGAATCGTTCGATATCCGTCACGTGCACGGCACGGCACGCTCAAAATCCATCGTCAGATCGCGAAGTTCACGCTCAAAGTCAGGCTGAGAGACTAACGCCTTCTCCGTGGACTCTTCGAGCCGAGCGGCCGCAGCCGCGACCAGGGCGTTGATGTGAGGAACGACGGACGAGAGAGAATCGGGTACGATCATGTGCATGGGCTGTCTCTTGGTTTTGTTCGGCTTGTACCAACACATTACCGAGGAGCAGCCCGCACGAATAGCCCCAAGTCGGACCAACTAGCTCCGCTATTGCGGATCAGCACCCGAATCGATTCTTGGAACGTGACAACACATTGGTTCCAGCTTTCGCGATACGACGAACCGAGCGATGTGAGTCTGACCCGATGTCTAAGGCGGCGTCCGGGAATTGTTGATCCGAGAGGCGTCCGTGACAGGAACGACAGGGGTCGCGTGATGTGATCTACCCCGTTGGGTGAGCCAACAAGAGTCCATTCGCCGTAAGTTCGAGTCCCTTGCTGACGTGTTAGACGAGCGCGGACGCAGGCTGTGGGCCGCCGCGGAGGCGCGGGAGATCGGCTCGGGTGGCCAGACCTTGGTGTCGGCTGCGACCGGACCCGCGCGGCACACGATTCGCGCTGGGATGCGGGAGTTGGATGGAGCGCGGCGGGCTCCAGAAGGGAAACAGCGCGCGTCTGGCGCCGGGCGCCCTCGTTTAGAGGAGGCTCAGCCTGGGCTTCTGGATGCGCTCGAAGAGCTGATCAGCCCCGGCACACGGGCCGACCCCGAGTCGCCGCTTCGATGGACGACAAAGAGCCTGCGCAATCTGTCGGAGTCCTTGCGAGAGCGCGGCTTCACCGCCGGGCGGACTGTACTGGGCGAGATACTGCACTGCCTTGGCTACAGCCAGCAGGCGACGCGGAAGAAGACCGAAGGAAAACAACATCCTGATCGAGATGCACAGTTCGAGCGAATTCACGACACGATGGCTGAGTTCATCGCCGCCGGCCAACCCGCCGTGTCAGTTGATGCGAAGAAGAAGGAGCTCGTCGGCGACTCCAAACAAGAAGGCCGTGAGTGGCAACTAAAGGAGAAGCCGATCCCGGTTCGGGTCCATGACTTTGTTGATCTTCAACTGGGCAAGGTCGCTCCATACGGAGTCTTCGACATGGCGAAGAACCTGGGCTGGGTGAGCGTCGGCATCAGCGCCGACACTGGGGAGTTCGCTACTGCCTCAGTGCGACGGTGGTGGGAGCGGGTCGGCTCTAACGGCTATCCCGACGCTAAACGGTTACTCATCATCGCCGACGGAGGTGGCAGCAACAGGTCCCGTTTGCGCGCCTGGAAAGTAGACATGCAAGCCCTCGCCGATGACATCGGCATCCCGATCACAGTGATGCCTCTGCCGCCTGGCACCAGCAAATGGAACAAGATCGAGCACCGGGTGTTCTGTCACATCATACAGCAGTTCCGAGGGCGGCCTCTGGTGAGCCGCGAACTCGTCGTACAACTGGTAGCCCACACAACGACGCGTGCCGGACTCCCAGTCGAAGCCGAACTCGACACAAACATCTACCTCAAGGGCCAGAGGATATCAGACGAGGTCGTGGACTGCGTCAACATCGTCCGCGACGAGTTCCACGGCGAGTGGAATTACACGATCCATCCGAACATATAGTCGGGCAGTCTATTCCCGGACGACGCCTAACGAAGGAAGGGGTCGCTGAATCTCTCGGCTGCGAGCATCTCAAGGTCGGTGAGAGTCTCGAGGAACGCGACGACGGAATCGACCTCTGCGTCCGAGAAGCGAGCGAGGTTCGGACCTGCGTTTCCGCGCAAGGGGGGCGAGCGGTTGGGATGGTTCTGGACACCGTTGCTGTAGTGTCGGACGACTTGTTCGAGGGTGGTGAATCGGCCGTCGTGTATGAACGGTGCTCGCGTCGCGATGTTTCGAAGGGCCGGCGTCCGGAAGAGCGAATCGTCCTGCTGCCGGCCGGTGACTGCTCCGGAGCCATCATCGGTGGTAAGTGCGTCCAGCCCGTTGTTTGTCGGTCGCAGGCCCACGAATGCCTCAGCAACATTACAAACTATGCAGCTACCGCCCCCTGCGCCTCCGCGTCCGCCTCCGCCGATGGGGGAGAAGAAGAGCGTTTTGCCCTGGTTCTGCTGCGCATTAACGTTTGGGAACGAGTATGGTGCATCCCTTGTCTCGTAGAGTCAGTTTTCTAGGGTCAATAGACCTTGACTCAGTGAGGACGACATGGCCAGACGAGGATATCCTCCTGAATTTCGACGGCGAGCGCTGTCACTTCTTACCGCTGGCCGCGGTGTTCGGGAGTTGGCTCACGACCTCGGAGTTTGCTAGCAGACTCGCTACACTTGGCGGCGCTAGGCGAGGATCGATGAGGGTAACGAGCCCGGGCTGACGTCAGCGGAGAAGGAGGAACTCGTCGCGGCGAAGCGCCGCATAAGCGAGCTCGAGACGGAAATCGCCATCCACCGCAGGGCCAGCGACCTATTGAAGAGAGATAGCGTCTCAAAGCCCGATTCGCGGCGATCCGTGTGATCGCCGCGGAGGAACATTCAATACAGGTCGCGTGTCGGGTTCTGGATGTGTCGCAGTCGGGCTTCTACGCATGGCGGAAGAGGCCGCCATGCGCGCAGTCGCTCCGGCACGAGTGGTTGACGATGCTCATTCGCCAGATTCACGCTGACTCGTGTGGAACGTACGGTGTCCGTCGCGTTCATGCAGAACTCCGGATAGGGAGGGGTGATGGGTGTCAATATAGTTGCCGCCTTTGACGCTCATGCTGCGTCCGCGATCGTTGTGTGGATTCGGTCGTCCTCGACTGGGTTGAGGTGGACCACGGCAGGTGTGTCCCACTTTCGAGTGTTTCCTGACCACCGCCCCGGCGTCCGGCTCCTCGCCGCTTCGTAGACGATCCGACGGTGCTCGAGGATGGCGGCGGAGTGGCTGTCGTGGCGCTGTAACGGGGTGACGAATCCGATGCCGCTGTGGAGGTGCTCGTGGTGGTACCAAGCAACGAACGTCTGCGCCCAATGATGCGCTTCGGCATTGGTTTTGAAGGGACGACGCGGGTACTCTGGGCGACCTTTCGCGGTTCCGAAGAGGGACTCGGAGAAGGGGTTGTCGTTGCTCACGCTGGGCCGGCTATAGGACGGCGTCACGCCCAGTCGTTCCATCGTCGCGCGTAGGGTCGCTCCCTTCATCGGAGCGCCGTTGTCCGAGTGCAGCACGAGCTCGACTGTGGACAGGCCTTCTGCCTGCAGAGCTGTTTCGAGCATCGCCGAGGCAAGGTCCGTGCGCTCGCGCTCATGCACACCCCAGGCGACAGCCTTCCGGCTCCAAACGTCGACAAACAGGTAGAGCTAGAAGAACGGCCCGGCGACCGTTGAACGCAGGTAGGTGATGTCCCGGCTCCAGACCTGGTTCGGGCCTGTCGCCGCCTAGGCATCCGGGCGATGCGTGCGCGTTGGAGCCTTCGCACGACCCCGATGCGCGAGCTAGTCGGCTTCGCGGAGGACCCGATAGAACGTCGACTCCGAGGCCACGTACTCTCCACGGTCGGCCAGCTTGGGCACGATTTGCTTCGGTGACAGATTCCGGAACTCCGCGCTGTGCGCCACCGCTAGGACTTTCCGTCGCTCCGCGTCTCTGGGCTTGTTTGCGGGCGTCGTTTGACGACCATCATCTCCGCCGCCCGACGCGCGCCAGCGCTGGATAGTACGGGGATCGAGCCCCATCACCGCGCAGGCCGGCTTCAACCGAGCGCCTGTGACCTGGGCTTCGTCGAGCAGAGTCAGGACCTTCAATCGTTCGTCTCGGGGATGTCGCCTTCCTCTGCCTCCGCGAGGAAGGCCTGCCATTTTCCCCGCGGCACCCACAAAGCTGCCGCTTCTGCGAGCGCCTTCTCCTTACGAGCAAGCTCCTTCCGCAGCCGCTGAATTTCCTTCTGCTCCGGAGTCGCGCCCCGACGGCTACGAGCCCGTAGCCCCTCGCCCGCTGCTTCCGTGACATCCGCGCGGAGCGGTCAAGGTCGGCGTCGTGAAGCCCCTCCCGCCGCAAGAACGCGCCGAGCTCGGCGCCGGAGAGCGCAGCGGCGTCCAGCACCACCCGCACCTTGTCGTCCGGAGACCACCGCCGCTTCGACTTCCTTGCCTTGATCTTCTTCGCCATCGGCGGGAGTTTGGCGTCTCGAAGCCATCGCGACAAGGTCGCTTGCGACACGCCGACCTCTCCCGACAACGATTTCGCCGTCTGAGCGTTGGGTTCCAATAACTTCCCAATCATCCGTGCCTTGAACCTATCTGAATACTGCATCTGTGCCTCATCTCACGCGCCCCGGAGTTGTGGAAACTGAGGCGGCAACTTCCCTGACACAGGGGGGGGCATCAAGGTTAGTCACGGGTGCATCGAGATTTTGACAAGAAGAGCGGGCTTGGCTGGGCTAACGGGGCGGCGGAAGTTCAGTCGAGTGCCTCATGCGCCGACGGCGAGCGACCACGTCCAACCGAACTTCGCGCGTACGGCTCCAAACCAGTTGTGGGTGACCGACATCACAGAGCATCGCACCCGAGAAGGCAAAGTCTACTGCGCCGCCGTACTGGGCGCCTACTCACGGCGGATCGTCGGATGGTCGATAGACGCAGCCGCGACAGCCGCACTGACCACGAACGCGCTGACGATGGCCATCGAGCAGCGGAATCCACCTTTGGGCACGGTCATTCACTCGGATCAGGGGACCCTGTTTACCTCGTGGGTCTTCGCCCAACGGGCGGTGGACTCGGGGCTCGTCCCGTCGATGGGCAGTGTTGGGAACTGCTACGACAATGCGATGATGGAGGCATTCTGGAGCCGACTCCAGGTCGAACTCCTGGAACGGCAGCGCTGGAACACACGAGTGGAGCTCAGTAACGCGATCTTCGAGTAGATCGAGGTCTTCTACAACCAGAACCGTCGCCACTCTGCGGTCGGGATGCAAACACCCGCGGAACTTGAGCGCAACGCTGGACAAACACCGGCCGCGTGAACTCAAATCAGCCAGCTACGTGAGTTACGGGACGGCCCAAAGTGTCTAGAAAAACCGGGACAGTTCACCCTAGCCGAGGCTGCTCTAACGATTCTTCAGCATGAACTCGCCTTCGGCGGCCGTCGCGTCTTCCACCTCGCCTTCGCTGGACTCGACCGTTCCCGGCGAGCCCTGTATTCCACCCTTGTCACGTTGGGTTCGAGCGGCGTTCCCTACCAGACGGAATTAGTCGGCGACCTAGAGATGCTCGAGTTCGCGGGTTCCGAGCTCGTTGGCGCCAGAGTGTTCGAGCTTCAGCGCAGTGAGATAGGCGAGACTCAGCCGGCCCTCGCAATGCGAGAGGTGGCAGAAGTTGCGCGTGTGCCCGGGCTCCGCACGAATCACGCTGTCGCGATTATCTCTCCGTCTCAGCCGCTTTCGAATCTCCCCTGTCGGTCCTGTCATCGCGACTAGACGATGATGAATCTTCCTACCGATCTTTACGGGCTCGGAGATCGCACTGCGGGCGTATTGGAGGACGCTCGACGTAATGCACCACTCGATGCGTTCCGCTAGCCTGGCAGCCGGCGAGTTCCATGCTGGACGTTGGGCATAGAATATTTCAGTGTTTCGCCCGTCTACGAAACGCTGGGCAATCCGGCTCGACTCAAACTCTGAAACGAACATGACGAATCAAACATCGAATCGAAACGCGGGCGTGCTTGCCTGGCTGCTGCTCACTGGCGCTGCTGCTGCTCCAGCCGTTGCCCAACCCGCTGAGGCCGAGAGAGAGTTGGAGGAGGTTGAAGAGGTCCAGGAAGTTGTAGATCGACTGGCAGCTGAGGAAGCTGAGTTGGTAGAGGGATCTGGAGAGGGTGAAGAGGAGGTTGTGGAGGGGCGCCGCCGCGAGATGGATCGCAAAGCAGCTGCCCGTCAACGTGACCGAGTCCGCGACCGTGACCGCGAGATGGACTACAAAAGGTAGCGATTAGGAGCGTGAGGCCGTCCGTTCGGCGGCATTCCGAAGCAGCAGGTCCACGATGGCGCCGGCAATATCGACGCCTCGTTCTTGCAGGTGCGCAAAGTAGAACGGGGCGTTTGCTTCCAGCGCTTCGACCCCGTGTTCGTCGGTCTCCAACAGATCGACTCCTGCCGCTAGCGTCCGAACGGAGCGGGCGGCGGCGATCGCGACGCTCGCCAAGTGCTCGGGAACTTCGGAACCGTAGTCCTCGTCGGCATCGGATTCGCGGTTTCTGAAGTCTCCACTGGGCACGACACCTCGTGTCCACCCGACCGCTCGATCGCCGATGACGACGATGCGCCAGTTGGCCGCGTCCGGACGGTACGAAACTAACTCCGGCAGGGAGTGGCGCGCCAGAGCGTGATCGACTGCCGAGTAGAGCCCCGGTTTGCTGTCCAAGCGCACGATGCCCGCGCCTCCAGAGTACCCTGGAAACCGAAGAATGCAGGGCAGGCCTCCGACCAACTCCACGGCTGCGTCGAGACGTCCGCGGTCCGCGGAGAAGAGAGGTACTGCGGTGGGCGTTGGAACCCCAGCGGCGACAAATCCCGGAGTAGGCGCAACGTGTCCGATGTGCGGTCCGTCGGTGTAGATCGAGCCGACCTGATCGTTCCACACCCACTGTTCCAGGGAGATGCATGCTGGTTTTGTCGACGCCGCGTAGAGTAGACTTCCCGGCGGGAGAGGCTGGATTCCCGCTGGTTGCACTGAGTGGGGTGCGAGTGGGAAATAGGTAACGTCTCGCGCCGCGCAGACGCCTCGAAGGGCGGAAATCGTCGCCTTCGGAGCGCCGGAGTCGATGCAGAAGAAGCCGGGTGAATCGTGTGACATACCGACACCCTACGCGCTCCATGCGTCGGCCTGAAGGAGAATGCACAGGCCGCCAGCCAGCCAGTATTCTCCTTTCCTTCCTGCCCGAAGGTCGGGAACCAAAACCGCCGCCGAGAGCCGGATGGCTCCCCGATTCGGGCCCGAGCCAGCCCGGGCCTCGCGCAAACCCTGTCTCCGCTGGCGCTCGCCTGGCCCGCGGGCCGCCGCGGCCTCATCGATCCGCCAAGAACGACGCACGTTGCCGGCTGCGCCGGCAACGTGCGTCGTTCTTTCTCCCCAAACTCGCTTCGCTCGTCGCTGCGCCCCTAAAGGGGCTCCGCTCAATCCGGCGCCGCGCGCACCGCCGCTCCGGCGAAGCGCCGTACCCACCACGTGCCGTGAGGAAACACCACGCCCGAGACGTCCTCGCGCCACTCTTCGAGTGCCACGAAGTACGCCTCTCTAAATGCTCTCGTCCGAGCGATCGCAGCGACCCGGCACGCGTCGTCTTTGCACGCCACCGAGAACTTCTGACGGCCGTGCTTTTCGTCGCTCGTGGCGCGCTCTGCCGGTGTGACAAGGCGGCATGCGGCGGCACCGATGAGTCCCTTGCCCTGCGCACGTCGCTCACGCCGGTACTGCCATTCGCGCTCCTTCAGCGCCTCCGAGAACGCGGCGACGTACTCGCTCTTCGTCATCTCCATGCACGCAGGAACCTCGAATGTGACGTCGATCGTCTCAGGCCAAGGGCCTTGCTCGCTGAAGAAGAAGTCAGGACGACGATAGACCCGAGTGAGCCCGACGGCGCTTGGCGTGACGATCGCGCCCGGGAAATCCTCTGCGCGGTTTACGAGACCAGCAGCGGCGGGGTTGGCAGCCAGATAGACCATGCGATGCATCACATCCTCGGGGTTGATCGGCCGCACGAGATGGTAGCCATCGCCCGACCAAATCTTGTCGTCCTTGCCGTGGTGTACGTTCAGCGCGCGGGCGAAGATCGAGTTTAAGTCGCGCACGAAGTCCGGCAGGGTGCCGCGCATGTCGAGGCCTAACAGGTGATAGTGATTCGACATCAACACCACGCCGTAGAGGATGATGCCGCGCCGTTTTGCGTACACGCCAAGCAGGAACAGAAAGAGCTGCGTGATCACGCCGGTCGGAGCGAAGAAGAACGTGCGGTTGATGGCGCGCGATGTGATCTCGAACGTCTTACCAGCTGCGATTTCGCGAGGTGGAGTCATTGGGGTCCTCAGATAGGTGATGACCTCTGTGTTCGATGGGGGAGCGAGATTGTTGCGCTGGAAGTGAACGCCGACGAAAGTCAGGCACCGCTGATGAGTACCCCGATGTCTGCAGTTCCGACCGCCACTACGAATTCGAGTTCTGAGAGAGTTCGCGCCGGTCTCGTACTGGAGAGTCTCTTCGGACGGCACTCCGGTCCGCGCCTCTGGCCGGTCTTTCCGGTGCCCGACGCGACGTTGCGCGCACTCGCGGAGCTTGGGCTTGAATTCGTTCAGTTTGGTCCAGCCGTCCGCCTCAACCCGTCGCGGGCCGAGCAGTTTGGGCTCCGGAGCATCGCCTCTGCGACTTGGAATCTCTTTCCGGGTGACCGCAACCTGCGACGCACTCTGGGCATCGCGCGGGACGCCGGTTTTGAGGCGGTCAGTTTGCTTGCTGGTGGCAACCTACTCAATGATGCCGAGGTCTTTGGTCGAGCGGGGGAGATCGCTGAAGCTCAGGCCGAACTCGGCGTTCGGGTCGTGTTGGAGACTCATCGCGCAACGATCACGGAGTCGATTTCCCGGACGGTCGAGATCGCGGAACGATTCCCGGACCTCCGCTTTAATCTCGACCTCTCCCATTGGTTCGTTACACATCGTCTCGATCGGGTTTCTCTAGAGGAGTTTGTCGAGCAAGCATCTGTGGTCCTGACTCGTGTTGAACTCCTACATGGTCGTGTGTCTTCGTTCGACGAAATCCAAACACCGCTCTCAGAAGCACGCTGCCGGGATATGTTTCAGGGCGTCTGGGACTGGGTCGTCGCTCACGCAGAGGTCCCCGTAGGGTTCGCGCCGGAACTGCTTCCCACGACGATGGGATATGCTCGCCGAACCGATCGCGCCCGGTGGGAGGACTCGCTGGAGCTTCTGCGCTCATCGAGGGTGATTCGATGACTTCATCCTCCCAAATCGTGTGCGTCCGCGACGCCTCAGGCATGCAGGCGTTCGCTGAGGAGTCGCACGAAGCAGCGGTCTTCGTCGAGCTCGGGACAGGGCTAGAGACGGCTGCCCAGGCGGTCGGCCTTGTACGTGCCATGCTCCGAGCGGCCGCGGGGCGAGAGGTGGGGCTGATTACTCGGCGGGGCTCCGTCGGTTACTCGATTCCTCAGCTCGTAGTGCTTGTTCACGAGTTTCCAGAGTTGCGGCTCTGCTTGGACTTTGGAGACCTCTATTTCGGCAGTGAAGCGTTGCTGGGGTCATGGTGTGATTGGAAACGCTGCCTCACCGAGTTGGCCCCGAATACCGTCGCGCTGGTGCCTCCTCGCGGTGGAGCCGAGCGGATGTTTCGCGCCGGCGGACTCATTGAGTTCGCGATGGGGCTGCTCGTTATCTATCGGTGTCGATGGCTCAAGCGGCAGCTCGGACCGACGGCTCAGGTTCTCCTTCGGCTACCGGAGTAGCGCGAACACTGGCGGGGCAGGGGCGGGATGCGCCCGCATGTGCTGGAAGCAGAGTCCGACCGTGCCGATCACGCCCTCCTGCTGAGCACCGCGCAGAGCGGTTACCACCGGGACTCTTACTGCTGCGCCCAAAGCGATGCTCTCGGAGAGCTGCGTACGTAACTCTGTCGAGGCGAACACTATGGTGCCGCCCAAGTTTGGATCCGAGCCGAATTCGTACTCGTCCTGACCCTCGGTTCGACCATCTGCTGCCAGCCGCACGCTGAATCGGGTGTGGACCTGGAACGAGCTGCCAGCGCTCCAAAGCAGTGCCTTCGCG
>JBLHWZ010000119.1:0-14914 GCA_047629415.1 Bradymonadia bacterium
GCCATTGACTGGACCCCACCCCGAGTCCTAACTCGGTCCGATGGACCTCTCCTCCCTAAATCCCGAACAGCGCGAAGCCGTCATGCACGACGACGGCCCAATTCTTGTTCTTGCCGGCGCTGGCTCTGGAAAAACCAGGGTCATCACTACGCGCGTCGCGCGGTTGGTCGGGTCTGGAGTACGGCCCGATAACATCCTCGGCGTGACGTTCACCAACAAGGCTGCGGCCGAAATGCGTGAACGTGTTGCGGACCTGATCCCGAAAGAGGTCTCGCGGAAAGTGAACCTTGGCACTTTTCACTCGATGGGTTCCAAGATTCTGAGGTCAGAGATCCATCATCTCGGTTTCGACAAACGATTTCACATCCTAGACGACGGCGATCGGCGACGAGTCATGCGTGGGGTGCTCAAGGAGCTCAGGCTTCCCGACCGCGGTGAACAGCGGATCCTCTCGATCATTTCCAAGGCAAAAGGAGCTCGTACGAGTCCCGCCCAGCTCCCCGAAGCGCGGTTCAATCCCGAGATGCCGAGGGCTCAGCGAGCATTCGACCAGTACAATCTGGCCCTTCGCAATCTGAACGCGGTCGACTTCGACGACTTGCTTCTGCTTCCAACTGTGATCTTCGAGGAGAACCCGGAAATCCGTGAGAAGTACCGTCAGAAATTCCGGTTCGTCCTGGTTGACGAGTACCAGGACACCAACCCGATTCAGATGAAGCTGTTGGAGCAGCTGGTCGGTGCTCCGCACTACAACTTGATGGCGGTGGGTGATGATGATCAGTCGATCTATCGATTCCGTGGAGCGGTCGCTGACAACATCCTCCGTTTCGCGGAGCACTTCCACGGGGCGAAGGTAGTCGCGCTTGAGCAAAACTACCGGTCGAAGGCACGAATCCTGAAGTTCGCCAACGCCGTGATCGCGCGGAACACGAAACGTCATAAGAAGACTCTGTGGTCAGACCTCGGGGAAGGGCGTCCCGTCGAGATCGTGCAGCTAAAGGACGACTGGGCCGAGTCGGACTACATTGCCAAACAGATCAAACAAATCCGCGACCAGCTAGACTGCCCGTACGAGCGCTTCGCGATCCTCTACCGGTCGAACTCCCAGACCACCGCACTCGAAGAGTCGCTGCGGAAGTTCGATGTGCCCTACCGAATCCTCGGTGGACAGAGCATGTTTGATCGCAAAGAGATCAAGGATGTGGTCGCGTACGCCCAGCTCATTCTCAATCCGCGCGACGATCTCGCCCTGCGGCGGATCATCAACTTCCCGGCACGGGGAGTCGGGACGACAACCCTGGCGCGGCTTGATGAGCGATCCAAACAAGGGGGCCACCGGCTGTCAGACGTCGTGCATGACGAGTCACGGATCGAGTCTGGCGGCTCGCTGTCTGACAAATCGCGCGCCGCGCTTGGCTCCATGTACGCGGCGCTCGATAAGGCGAGAAAGCGGCTACGAGGCGCTAAACCCGCCGAGCTCTCCGAGATTCTGGGCGATATGATCGAAGATCTCGTCCTCGAACGGGCGATCAAGGCATCCGAGAAGAATCCAAACATTGCGCGGATTCGTTGGCAAAACGTTACAGAGATGCTCGAGCGAGTCGCAAACTTTACGGAAGGCGACACCGCGTGGAAAGCGCTGGAGGACTGGGTGCAACTCGTGGCTCTGGAGACCTCCGCCGCGGGCAAGCAGAAGTCCGAGGACCTACGAAACAAGGTGACCCTGACTACGATGCACTCGTCGAAAGGGCTCGAGTTCCCGATCGTCTTTCTGTGTGGGGCCAGCGATGATCTGCTGCCCCACCGCAAGTCGATTGAAGAGGGCAGGGCCGCGGCCGAAGCAGAGGAACGTCGCCTTTGTTACGTCGGAATCACGCGAGCTAAGGAGCGCCTGATTATCACCTGGGCACGAATCGCCCACGTCCGAAACGAGCGAATTCGACGGCAGCGGTCACGCTTCTTGGAAGACCTCCCCACTGATCTATGGGTCGGAACCAAGTCCGATGTCCCGTCTGACTACGAGAAGAAGTTGGATGAAAAAAACGCGGTGAAGTTCGACGCGATGCGCGCCCTCTTCGACAAGCCATGAAGCGTAGAACCTTCCTCCAGCTTAGCTCTCTGCTGGCAGCGACGGCTTCTCGGCCGTCCTTCGCTTTTGGCGATGACGCGCTATTTGATATGCCACTTCTGCGTTACGTTGAGGACGGGTTTAACCCGCGCCCGACAGCAGTCAGAAGGATCCTGCTAGAGATTGAGATGACGACGAGTGTTCTCATCGTCGATCAGCCTGGCGAGGTGGATCTTGAGTTGGAGCAGCTCGTGGAGGCTCCGCTCGTCATCTTGGCCGGAGACCGAGCGTTCCCCGAGTTCTCCGACGCCCAGCGCGACGCGCTGCGCACCTATCTCGGGGCCGGCGGCATGCTCTTCATTGACGGTTCCGAAGGCCGCGAAGATGGCGGCTTCGATGAGTCCGTTAGGCGCGAGCTCGCCGAGGTTCTGCCAGAGTCTCCACTTGAGCCAATCGACGCCGACCACGTGCTCTGGCGGACCTTCTATTTGGTCGACGGACCGCCGGGCCGCGTTCAAGTCAGCAGTGATACCTTCGGCGCTACCCGAGACGGCCGTCTCGCTGTCATCTACTCGCCGAATGACGTCATGGGAGCGTGGGCGCGCGATAACTTCGGGAACTGGGAGTACGAGGTGACTCCCGGCGGACAACGGCAAAGGGACATGGCAGTGCGCTTCGGCGTGAATTTGGCGATGTATGCGCTCTGCCTCGACTACAAGGAGGATCAGGTGCACGTGAATTACCTGCTTCGCCGCCGCCGCTGGCAGGTGCCCTAAGTGCCAGAGATTCTTGGAGAGTTTAATCGGGGCGGCGTGCTCTTCCTCGGGGATTGGCCGCAGTGGGCCATCGCGTCGATGATCGTGTTGGCTGTTCTCGTGTGCGTCCTGACTTATCTCGACGTCTCGGAGATGCGGCGAACTCGGCGGGTAGCCCTGGTCTCTCTCCGCGCTGCGGTGCTCTCGTTGGCGCTCTTCGTTCTGTTGGAGCCAGCGCTCGAGCTTGAGCAAGTCTCGGTCGTGCCCAACCATGTTGCGGTGATCGTTGACGTGTCGGAGAGCCAGACGCTCGAGACGGTCGAAGGCGAGACGCGACAATCGCGCTCTTCGGAAGCGATCGAGGCGTTCGAACAAGAGTTTGGTGGCGATACCGAAGACCACATCTTTCACTACCTTGCCCTCTCAGACCTAACCGAGAGCGCGACGGCCGAGGAGCTTGCGGCCTGGGTTCCGGACGGTGACTCCACACACATTTTGGCTGGGATCGAGCGTTTCGTTGCTGCTCACGGCGCGCGAGATGTCGGCGGAATCGTCATCGTCTCCGATGGAATCGACAACGGAGCGCTTGGCGCGAGGGTGCGGCGCGGCGAAGAGCTCGACGCCGAGACGCTTGAGCTGCTCCAGTCCTTCGGCGCGCCTGTACATACGATTTCGACAGCGCAGGCCGGTGAGATCCGAGACATCGCGATCGAGCGGGTTGTTCATGACGACTTCGCGTTCGTCCGAAATGCAGTCGCAGTCAGCGCCGACCTCAAGGTCCTTGGGTTCACACAAGGTGTCGTGAACGTGACGCTGAGACGCGAAGGCGAGCTCCTGCAAACGCGTTCCGTCCCGCTGGAGCCAGGCCGCACTGACTACCGCGTCGATTTCGAGTTCGTGCCGGAGCTTATCGGTAAGGAAATCTACGCCGTTGACGTAGACCTGCTCGAGGGAGAGGCGCTCGAAACAAACAACCGCGAGCTCTTCGTTCTGAACGTGATTCGCGACAAGATTCGCGTGCTCCAGGTCGTCGGAAGACCAAGCTGGGATGTGCGGTTCATGAGGCAGCTGCTGCAGAACAATCCGAATGTGGATTTGATCTGTTTCTTCATTCTGCGCACGCAGGACGATATTCATCGGGGCTCGGAGCGCGAGCTCTCGCTGATTCCGTTTCCCACCGACGAGCTCTTCAACGAAGAGCTCGGCTCGTTCGATCTCGTTGTCTTCCAGAACTTCGACTACGGCCCATATAATATGCGGCAGTACTTGCCGCAGATCTCGGATTACGTTCGCGATGGTGGCGGTTTTGCGATGATCGGCGGCGATCGCTCTTTCTCCTCGGGCGGATACGCGGGTACGGCGGTCGCCGATATTCTGCCGGTCGAGCTTCCGTCGGGAAGTTCGGCCGATCTAGTAGACGAGAGCTCGTTCCGTCCTGTCCTCACCGACGCGGGTCAGCGGCACCCGATCACGCGGCTCGAGTTTGACGCAGTCGACAACGCCGAGCTGTGGGGTGAGCTCCCGCCACTGCGTGGAACCAACCGAGTTCTCGCTCCTAGGGAGGGAGCCGTTGTGCTGGCGGAGCATCCGTCTCTCCAGGCAGGGGCCGGAGCGATGCCCGTCATTACTGTCGCAGATATTGGCGAGGGTCGATCGATGGCGGTCACATACGACAGCAGCTGGCGATGGAACTTCGAGCACGTGAGCCGTGGTGGCGCCAGCGGCCCCTATACCGGGTTCTGGAACAGCGCGATCCGGTGGCTGATTCGGGATCCCGCGCTCAACTTGGTGGACGTGGAACTCTCCGAGGAGGTCGTCGCGCCGAACGAGACACTGGTGGGCAATGTGCGGGTCTTTGGACCCGACTACGCACCGCTGGTGGACGCCTCGCTCACACTTATCGTGACTCGCCGCCCGCTTGAGAATCTAGGCGAAGAGCCAGTCGTGTTCTCCGAACAGTTTTTTCGCAGCAATGACCGAGGCACAGCCCGCTTCGAGCTCGGTCTGCCAGAGCCCGGGGCCTACTCCGTGCGCGCTCGCATGGAGGATGAGTCCGGCGACATCCTCGAGGACACCGAGGTCTTCCTCGTCGTTCGCCGGTCACGGGAGCTTCGCGATATCGAGCCCCGCGCCGAGCTCTTGGAGGCGCTCTCTGATGCTACCGACGGTCGCCATCTCACCGACCCGTCTCGCGCGGGTTCTCTGCGGTTCTCAGAGCCCAGAGTCGAGGAAGTAGATCGACGCGAGGTGATCGATCTCTGGTCGTCGCCTTGGTTCTTTGCTTTGCTGGGCGGACTCCTCGCCATCGAATGGTCCTTGCGCCGCCGCTGGGGCCGACTCTAGCGGCGCTCCCCTCGTCGTCCTCCTTCTGACTTGTCGTTACGCACGCCACCATGAAACCAACGCTTCGCCTTCTCGTACCTCTCGCGCTCGTGCTCGTGCTCGCATGCGGCGATGATCCGCCAGGGACCGCTGAAAACGCTGAAGACGCGGGCGTCGACGTACCCGGCGATACCGACGCGGCCGATGGTCTCGAAGACGTGGAGAACGGCGGCGAATCGGATGTGGACGACGTGGCGCCTGACTCTTTGGAGGACGCGGCACCTGACCTAGCGGATGCTGACGACGCCGACGCCGACGCCGATGGTGATGCGGCCGATGGTCCCGAGGACGTTGGCGCAGACGCTGCGAGCGATGTGAGCGGGGATGTCGACGCGACGCTTGATGTCGACTCGGACACCGCTCCGGATGCAGACGAACCCGCGGCACTTAGCTGCGCAGACATCGACCCGATCGCGTTTGACGACGCAACGGAGATCGAACTCGATCCCTCTGCATCGCCCCAGAATGACACGATATTCGACCTGGGAATTCAGTCAGGAGCAGCCCGTCAGGAGTCGATCCTGCTCTGGACCCACATCGGCGATGGATTCCCAAAGAACCTGGTGATCTGGAGGGAGTCCGACACCGATGGCTCCGTTTGGTTGGTGGAGGATCGACCGATCACGCCGGGCCCGCTGGGCTTCACGCATGTTGAGGTGGGAGAGCTCGCCCCCTGTACTTGGTACAACTACGCGTTCGTCGAAGGAGACACCGTGGAGGGCATCACCTCGCGAACTGCGGTGGGCCGCTTCAAGACTGCACATCCGATTGGATCCCTAGATGTCGTGCGGGTCGGGGCGACCTCGTGCACGTCGTTCAGCTATCAGCCCTATACCTCCTTGGAGCTGACCGCCGACTACGATCTGGATCTCTTCGTTCACCTCGGAGACCAGTCCTACAACGACGACGACGAGACGCTGTCCGAGTATCGGGCGAGCTGGCGTAGGACCCTGAACGATCCTGGGTATCGGGCGATTTATCCGTCGACCAGCATGCTCGCGACATGGGATGATCACGAGGTCACCAACAATTGGGACCCGGAGACGATCAGCGACGCGCGTCGGTCATTTGCTACTCAATCGTACTTCGAGTCGCTGGCCGTGGAGCGACAGGAGAGCGGCGCGCTCTGGCACTCCTACCGCTGGGGCGACACCGTCGAGTTCTTCGTCACTGACAACCGCGGCGAGCGTCGCCCGTCGACTCGAACCTCAGACGACGCGCAGTACATCTCCGATGAACAGATGGAGTGGCTCCAAGATGGATTGCTAAACAGTGAGGCTCACTTCAAGGTCGTGTTCAGCTCGGTCCCTATTACGAATATGCCGGGTCTTTGGGATCTCTCCCCCGCCGATCGTTGGGAGGGATACGCGTCCCAGCGGAGTGAGCTACTCGATTTCATCACAGGCAATAGTCTCGACGACGTTTACTTTCTTGGAGGCGACTTTCACATCGGGTTTGTGGCGCGAGTCGAGCCTGAAGGGCCGGCGAACAGCATCTGGGAGATCGCGGTCGGACCCGGCGCTAACGGTCCGAATCCACTGGCATTCCTCTTGAACGAACCGCAGTTCGATTTCTCGACGAATGGCTTCGGAACCGAGTTTGTCACCGTGCTCGAGTTCGACCCGGTGTCGAGCAGCGTGCACGTTCTCTTCACTGATGTTGACGGTGAAGTTCTCTACGACGAAGAACTCCGCTAAAAGTAGGCGGCATCACGTCGACGAAGAGTTTCATGACAGACAAAGACATCCTCAATCGCGCTATTCGAGCGGCCCAAGCACTCACGCTCGGCGGAATGGTCACCGCTACCGCCGCCTGCGCCGAGACACCGGAGCCGGTCGCTCCGACCGAGACCGACGCCACCATAGATAGCGCTGACGGCTCGATAACGGTTGAAGACACAGCGGTGGAAGACACCGTCGTGACGGATGTCGCGCCCGACCTATCTCCAGAGGACACTGGAGAGGACGCGGTCGCGCCGGACACTGAGCCGGACACTGAGCTGGACGCGGTCGCGCCGGACACTGAATCCGACGTGATCGAGGATGTTGCGCCCGACATTGAGCCGGACGTGGTCGCGCCGGACACTGAGCCCGACATGGATCCAGAGCCGGATGCGGAGCCGGACGTCGAGCCCGATACTCGCCCGGACGTCGAGCCCGATACTCGCCCGGACGTCGAGCCCGATACTCGCCCGGACGTCGATCCGGAGGACCTCTGCAAGCTCGAGCCCGACGACATCTGCCCAGAGGTATGCAGCGTCGACAATGACGCAGACTGCTGCACCGCGGACGGCTCCTGTTTCTGGGATCCCGGATTCGGCTGCGGATGCGCTAGTCCTGGACCCTTCGTGCCCCCGCGGATGAGTTGAGCATCACGCTCGACCTTCGGGTTACCGATACGCCCTTCGCTGCTGAGCATCGACGGCTCACCCATCACGGGGTGCGCCGCAACGAAGGGATCCCCGATCAAAAACAGACGCTCGCTGGTGAGTGGCACCCGCAGGCGGTGGTCATCGCGCGCGAGAATTGGCGCACACGGATGGCTCATGAGCATGAGAGCGCCGCTGTCTTCGCCTCGCTGTTGCCTCAGTTCATGGAGGCCAATCTACCGATCGAGTTGAAGACCTCGATCAACCGCATGGCGCTCGACGAGCTCTTCCACGCAGAGCTCTGCTCGCGCGTCGTTGAGCTGCTCGATGGCGAGCCGATCGCCGAGATTGAGCCGACCTTGGAGCCCTTGCCTCGGCACGAGGACGCCACCCGTCTGGAGGCAGCGTTACGAAACGCGCTCTTCGCATGCGCGCTCTCCGAGACGATCTCGATGGCACTGCTCACCGCTGAACGGGAGCGCTGCCGGGAGCCTTTCATCGCTGAAGTCCTGAAGCAGCTCACCGCGGACGAAGTAGCGCACGGCAAGATCGGCTGGACCGTGCTCGCCTACGGCTTGCCTCGGTTGGAGGCCGCAGCTCGGCAGCGTACCGACAAGTACTTGCTCATCGCGTTCGCGCACATCGAGCGCTGCATGCTGGACGCAATGCCGCTGGGCGGCGCGCCTGAGGCGATCATGCGCGATGCCGAGGCGTTGGGTGTGACCGACGGCGTGAAGGCGCGAGAGCTGTTCTACGCGACAATGGAGCAGGTGATCGTACCTCGGCTCGGTGAGCTGGGGTTGAACGCAGAGTATGCGTGGAAGAACCGCTAGCCGGCTAGGGAACGAGTAACCCGCACCCCCGGACCTCGGGCTCAGCACAGCGTTGGGACACCATGAGCGAAAGGCGAAGCGTAGCGGAGGCGGAACGAAGTGGAGCTGAATCGTGTCCGTCGTCTCACGCCGCGAGCGATGAGTCAGACGGGTGCGTGACCGGACACCGGTGATGATTCGGAAATTCCACCGTCTCACGCGCCCGCCGGATCGATCAGACCGCCAACCGGTCCAACGCCGCTGGGTCGTGAGCACAGAAGATGTCGAGTTCGAGATTCGACCGCATGAGAGCGAGCAGACGCCCGCGGTTGGCTTCGGCGGCGGCGTAGTCGTGGTCAACTGAGCGTGCGAGCCAGCGCATTCCTGCGGGTCCGCCGCCTGTTAGCTGATTCGGGTGATAATAGGCGTCGCCTACGTGGAACATCCAGCCTTTCGGACCGTCGACAGCGACGCCGAGGTGCCCCGCGCTGTGGCCGGCGATGGGGATGATCAGCAGCTCTGGTGGCAGTCCCACGATGTCGCGCACTGCCTCGAACCCAAACCATGCGTCGCCGGACGTCCCGTCGTATTCGCGCCAGCGCTTGTGTCCTTCCCACTGCGGCGGCTGGCGGCTGCGACTCCGAGCTAGTCCCTGTGTCTGTAACGGGGCCTCCGCTGTCCACGGCCGAATCGGTTTCGGTCCCCGAATCTGTGCTGACGTCTGGACCAAGATCCGCCTCGCCTCCGTCTGTATCGCAGTCCTCGAAACCTCACTTGCAGAGCTCGGTGCAGACCGTCTCACCGCCACCCAGGCAGAGCGATGAGTCCGTGCTCCCTGTCGGATCACAGTCCTCCGATTCGTCGTCTAGGACGTCGTCTACGCAGACACTCGTCTCGCCAGTGACAATCTCACACGCGGGAGTGCAGACCTCGCATTCCGCGTCGCCGTATTCGCAGTCGAATGTGTTCTCGGTGCCATCGTCGCTGGCCTCTCCATCGTCCAAGAATCCGTTCCCACAAACGGAGCCCTCGCAACCCGAGAATTCTCGGAGTCCGCAATCGTCACTGCAGCCGACGACTCCGCCGTCGTACCCGTAGTCGCTGCATGGAGTGTCCGCCGCGGGATCACAGAGTTCGGACCCCTCAAAAACGTGTCCGTTCTCGCAGGTCGCCATGATTCCGGGTCCGATCGTGCAGTCGCTGGGGCAGATCTCGCAGTCTTCTCTGTGTTCGGGGCAGTAGTCATCGGTGCTCCTGTCATCGTACTCCTCGCTGTTCTCGATGCGCCCTTTTCCACAGACGAGGGGTTCACAGCCCGGGTAATCGTAGCGGCAGGAATCCGTGCAACTGAGGCGACCTGTGGTGTAGGCGGAATCTGTGCTGCTAGCACAGAGAACGTCAGTCTCTCCGTCGCAGTCCTCGTCCCAATCGACATAGCGATCGCCGCAATACTCACACGGCGCGCTGTCCTTGAGATGCACCGAGCCTGCGTCACTGGCCTCCTCGAAAGGGGCGAGCGCGCAAGCTGTGGCAAGAGCGGAGCAGTCGGCGCTGAGGAGTCTCGTGTGTGTCTTCGCCCGGACTATCGCCGAGCCTCTATAGCAACTCGTAGCCGGAACGTTCCGTATCCACCGTGAGTACGCTCAGATAGCGCCACTCTTCATTCGATGACGGACCGGTGCTACTCGTCGCCGAGGACTACCAGGACCTCATCCGCGTCGACTTGTTCTCCAACGCAGACGCGCACCTCGGCGATCACTCCATCTTCGGGCGCTGTAAGGGAGTGCTCCATCTTCATTGCCTCCAGCACAACGAGCGTCTGGCCCGCTGTCACGGTGTCGCCGACGCTCACCGCGACAGCGATGATCTTGCCCGGCATCGGCGCCAAACACCCGCCCTCGACTTCCTCAAGGCCGGGCTCCGGAAACCGTGGGTGTTCAGTGAACACGACCTCGCTCTGCAGCGTATGCACCGTGACTCGTCCGGCGTTCCGCACCACGAAGTAACGCTCGCGGACCCCCGCGAGCTCAATCACTAGCTCGTCGCGGCTTCTGGAGACCACACTCGCCGTCTCCAGGTCTGTGTGTTGCGCGCCCTCTCGATTCGTCCAGGTTGTTTGTACGTCAAAGCCGCCCGACCTTTGCGCTCGGTAGCCGATCTCGATGTCCCGATCGCCGAGCGAATACTTGGTGGTGTGCATGTGGTTGAACACGTTTCGGTATCCGGGACGAACACCCGGGAGCAGCGTTCGCTGTCTCTCTCGCTCCCCGTGGGCAGCGAGCGCAGCCGCGGCCGCGAAGCGAAGGATCGTCTCGTCGGACATTTCGACCCGAAGCGCATCCGCATGCTCAGCGATGAAGTGGGTGTCGTAGTCGCCGTCGGCGAACCGATCCTGTTGCAGCACGTTGACCAGGAACGCGCGATTTGTGGTGATCCCAGCGAATGACATCTCGCGGAGTGCACGCAGCATGCGCCGTCGTGCTTCACTACTGTCGACTCCGCTGGTGATCACCTTGGCGATCATCGGGTCGTAGTGCACCGAGACCTCGTCTCCCGACTCCACGCCAGCGTCGATCCGGAGCCACGGGTAGTCTGGGCGCTTCCACGTATGCAGCGTGCCGGTTGCTGGGAAGAAGTTGTTCGCTGGGTCCTCAGCGTAGATGCGGCACTCCAGCGCTGCACCATTCTGTGTGAGATCCTCCTGTTTAAACCGTAGGGGCTGCCCCTGAGCGACCCAAATCTGTTCCGCGACCAGGTCGACTCCGGTGACGCACTCGGTCACCGGGTGCTCCACCTGCAGGCGAGTGTTCATCTCGAGGAAGAAGAACTCCATGTCTTCGCCGAGGATGAACTCCACGGTGCCCGCGTTGTTGTAGTCGACGGCCTTCGCCGCAGCGACGGCGGCGTCTCCCATGCGCTGTCGAAGCTCGTCGTTGAGAGCCGGGGAAGGGCTCTCCTCGATGACCTTCTGGTGCCGCCTTTGAATGGTGCACTCTCGTTCGAAGAGGTGCACGACGTTGCCGTGGTTGTCGCCAAGCACTTGGATCTCGACGTGCCGGGGACGCTGAACGTAGCGCTCCAGGATCACGGTATCGTCGGCAAACGCAGCCGCCGCTTCTCGCCTCGCTCCGGCCAACGCCTCGGGCAGCTCTTCGGCGTTCTGCACGACCCGCATTCCCTTTCCGCCGCCGCCCGCGCTGGCCTTTACCAGGAGCGGGAATCCGACCCCGGGGGCCGCCGCGATGAGGTCCGCATCGTCCTGAGAGTCGGCGTAGCCCGGCACAACCGGAACGCCGGCCGCTGCGACCATCGCCTTCGACTCTCGCTTCAGTCCCATCGCGCGGATGGCATACGCGGTAGGCCCAATGAACTTGATCCCGGCCTTTGCACAGGCTTCGGCGAACTCCGCGTTCTCGCTGAGGAAGCCGTATCCTGGGTGGATCGCATCTGCACCGGAGCGTTTGGCCGCGTCGATGATCTTATCGATCACGAGATACGACTCCGCGCTGGCGGCGGGCCCGATGCGCACGGCGGTGTCGGCTTCTGCGACAAAGGGCATGTCGGCGTCGGCGTCTGAGAAGACGGCGACGGTGTCGATGCCCAGGTCGCGGCAGGTGCGAAAAATGCGCCGCGCGATCTCGCCGCGATTCGCAACTAGGATTCTCTGAAATTCAGTCATTGTCAGTCCCTAGTGTCGGAAGACGCCCCAAGACGTCGTGCCTTCGACGGCTTCTGTGTGGCATGTCGAGAGACAGATACCGACGACGTCTCGGGTGTCCCGTGGATCGATGATGCCGTCGTCCCACAAGTGGGCGGTCGCAAACAATGCAGTGGATTCCTCGCCGATCTGATGCTCGATCATCATCTGCACCAGTTTGAGGTTGTCCTCGTCGACCTCCTCGCCCTTCTTCGCCGCGCTCTCGCGCTTGATGATCGCGAGGACACCAGCGAGCTGTTTGCCGCCCATCACCGCGATGCGATGGTTGGGCCAAGAGAAGAGGAAGCGTGGGTCGTAGCCTCGCCCGCTCATCGCGTAGTTTCCGGCACCGTAGGAGGCTCCCATCATGATCGTGATCGCCGGCACGGTCGAGTTGGAGACCGCGTTGATCATCTTCGCGCCGTTCTTGATGATCCCCTCCTGCTCGTACTTCGCGCCGACCATGAAGCCAGTGATGTTCTGCAAGAAGAGCAGCGGAGTGTTTGTTTGGTTACACAGCTGGATGAACTGCGCACCCTTGTTTGCTGACTCTGAGAAGAGGATCCCGTTGTTTGCGAGGATCCCGACTGGATAGCCATGGATGTGTGCCCAGCCACAAACGAGCGTCGTGCCGTAGAGAGGCTTGAACTCGGAGAACCGAGACTCATCCGTGATGCGAGCGATCACCTCGCGGGCGTCGAACGGAATCTTTGGGTCCATCGGCGCGATCCCGAGCAGCTCCTCTGGATCGCATTGCGGGGGCAACGCGGGCCGCGGGGGAGTGCCGGACTTCTCCCAGTTGAGATGCGCCATGATCTCGCGGCCAAGCCGAATCGCGTCCAGGTCGTCGTCCGCGAGGTAGTCGGAGACACCCGAGATTTTGCTGTGCATCTCAGCGCCACCGAGCGTCTCATGGTCGGTCTCTTCGCCGGTCGCCATCTTCACCAGTGGAGGGCCCGCGAGGTAGACCTGCGCTTGGTCTTTCACCATCACCGTGTAGTCGCTCATCCCGGGGATGTACGCGCCGCCGGCGGTCGAACTCCCGAAGATCAGCGCGACCGTTGGCAGCCGCGCCTTGGACCGTCGCGTGATGTCACGAAACCCCTTTCCGCCAGGCACGAATAGTTTCGATTGGTTGGGTAGGTCCGCACCGGCGGACTCGATCAGGCTGATCGATGGCAGCCTGTTCTGGTCGGCGATCTGGGCCAATCGCGCAGTCTTCTGCACGCCGAGTTCGTTGATCGCGCCGCCTTTCACGGTGGCATCTGACGCGGTGATCACGCATTCGACGCCGGACACCACGCCGACGCCGCCGATGATCGATGCGCCCGGATGGTGACTCCGCACATCGGCGCCTGCGAGGGGACAAACCTCGAGGAAGTGGCCGTCGCGATCGATGACCGCTTCAACGCGCTCGCGAGGGAGCATCTTGCCGCGCTGACGGAATCGGTCGATGTACTTCTGACCACCGCCTTCTCGCGCCTTGTCGAGCTGCTTTTCGATCACCGCAAGCGCTGCTTGGTTGGCCTCGACATTGGCGGAGTATGCGTCGGAACGGGTGTCCACGCGAGACTTCAGGGCAGGGTAGCGCGTCATCTGTTAGGCTCCGTGGGTCGCAAGCTCGGCGCGTACCTCGTCCGGCGACATGATCTCTCGTCCACACTCACGCGCCAGCGAGACCATCGCCTCAATCAGCTGGCCGTTCCCTGTCGTGCGCTCGCCATTCGGGAGGTAGAATGTGTCCTCTACACCTGTGCGAAGGTGGCCGCCGAGCTCCGCGGTGCGGCGATGCAGGTCCCAAACTTCGGCCCGACCGATGCCAATCGTCTGCCAGTGCGCACCCTCCGGCATCTCCTTCAGGAGCAGCGGCAGCCA
Organism: Bradymonadia bacterium; assembly: GCA_047629415.1. Classification (GTDB taxonomy): domain Bacteria; phylum Myxococcota_A; class Bradymonadia; order REDH01; family REDH01; genus CBDUJZ01. The sequence goes on from JBLHWZ010000119.1 coordinate 13,958, forward strand.
ATCAGGATTCGCCGGCATGCCCGAGGCCACACCCATTACGAGCGAGATGTAGGGCGGCGCCTTCAGGATTCCGTTGCGAACAAACATTCCGATACTACGGACAATGCCGGTATCGAAACACTCGCACTCCGGCACGATGTCATTCTCGTACATGTACGAGAGGAACTTCTCGATCTTATCGACGGTGTTGTCGAAGAGCATCGGAGGCCACGCCCACGCGCCGTTCTTGCGCGTACGCAGGTAGTTCAAGCTGCCCGCGTTCATCGCAGCCATCTCCGGATTCGTCGACTCAAGACACTCCAAGGGGCCGGAGATGTCGTCGCCGAAGACTCCTGTCGTGTTGTTGAGAATGACGCCGGGGCAGGCCTGTCGAATAGCATCCACGATCTCCGACGCGATCGACGGATCCCACGTGGGCAGGTGTCCCAAACCTGGCTCCTGCCGGCGAAAGTGCACGTGCATGACGGAAGCACCCGCATCGAAGGCGGCCTTGGCGTCCGCGGCCATCTCCTCGGGGGTGACGGGCACGGGGTGGTTTTCAGGGTCTGTTAGGACGCCGGTAAGCGAGCAGGTAACGGTGACTTTCATCAGGTTCATACTGGGAGAACGTCTAAGTGAGCGTTCACTCACTTAGCACTGTGAGCGCGGAATCGGAATAGCGGAGGAGCGCCGCCCGTGGTGTGCGGGTGGGGCGTGGGCGAGGGCTGAGTCGCGCAGATAGGTAGTGTCACGAAGTGTGTGTACGGCTGCTCCGCCGGGTGGTCAGTTCATAGGCTCAGTCGCCCGGGGAATCTGATGTCGAATTGCTGCAGTGCGAGGTCCCACTTCTGGATCGGCATAGTCCACTTCTTCTCTGCTCGCGCCAGCGCGAGGTAGAGGACCTTGTAGACCGCCTGCTCGGTGGGAAAGTGGCCCTTGGGTTTGAGCGCCTTTCGGAGCTGCGAGTTGAGCGCTTCG
>JBLHWZ010000120.1:0-14639 GCA_047629415.1 Bradymonadia bacterium
CGCTCATCTCTCTCTTGCTCATCCCAAAGGTCGCGGACGCCCACGGCTCCTTGCCCAGCGTGTTTGAGATTGCCGAGAGAGACGCGGAGATCATCGGGCTCGGCACGACCTTTGGCCTGATCGTGGCCGATGACTCCGGGCGGTTTCGGTGGAGTTGCGCGGACGCCGTTGGGGAACTTGTCAGCGGCTACGTGATCCACTCGCACAACGACATTATCGCCGTGACTCGGTCCGGCGTCTGGCGGTCTACCGATGCAGGCTGCAGCTATGAGAAGTTAGAAACGGCGGTTGGAGATCTGCCGATCTCCGAAGTCCGCACAAACCAGGGCCGGTCGATCGTGACCACGTCGTCGCCCATCGAGCCCAATGGCGTGTTCAGCTCCGATGATGGGGGCCTGAGCTGGTCCGCTATGGGCGGACAGATGGATGGCGTCGCGCTGTTCGGCCTCGCCGTCGATGGCGAACGAATCGTCGTCTCTGGTCTCTCCGCAGACGGTTGGGCGCTCTTTGACTGGACCGCCGAAGGACCGGAACTCATCGCTCCGCTGCCCGAAGGCACGTTGGATGCCGAGCTCTGGATCGTTGAGGGCGACATCTGGGTTGCCGACATTATCGCGAATGAGAGCGAGCTGCATCGGGTCGTCGGCGATGCCACAGAGCAAGTCGGAGAGAGGCTGGAAGCTGTCATCACCGACGTTGTCCGGCAGAGTGAACGAGTGCTCGTTGCGACCGACGCAGACCAACTCTACGAGGTCGCCTCGGGCGGCCTTTTTCTGCTCGAGGACGTCGCAGGGACCTGCTTCGTCGACCTCGAAGACGGAACCCCTGCTCGTTGTGGCGCCCCGGCGAACGAGTTCGCCGTGCACGCAGGCCTAGTCGGAGAGTCACAGGGAGTTCTTAGGTTCGCGGACGTAGGGCCTGCCCTTTGCATCGCCGACGAAACACACGTTTGCGCTTCTCTTTGGCCGTTCGCGGCGCGCTTGATGGGGGCGCCTGAAGAACTCGACGCTGAGCCGGCGCCTAAGACGGGGTGTACGAGCGCGAACCTTTCGGTAGGGGGCAGCATTTCCTTCTCTCTGCTGATGGCCGCGCTTCTCTGGCGCCGCCGCCGCTAACTTCGACCCGCCAGGCCACAGTGAGCGTTCCCCGATCACGAGTTATCCCGCGAAACGACGACTCGGTGCGGCCGTCCGGGGACTACGTCCTCTACTGGATGACCTCGGCGCGGCGGCTTGATCATAACTTCGCGCTCGACCGGGCGGTGGAGTGGTGCGAGGGACTCGGTTTGCCGTTGGTGATCTTTGAACCCCTGCGGCTTGGTTACCGCTGGTCATCCGAACGAATGCACCGCTTCGTTATTGAGGGCATGAGGGACAACGGTTTGGCGGCGGCGGCGGCGGGGGTGACCTACTTTCCCTATGTAGAGCCGAGCCGCGGTGCGGGCCGAGGGTTGCTCAAAACGCTCGCTGATCGAGCGGCTGTGGTCATCTCGGATGAGTTCCCAGCCTTCTTCTTGCCCAGGATGCTCGACGCCGCAGCCGCGAAGCTGGGCGTGCTTCTTGAATCAGTAGACTCCAACGGGATCGTGCCCCTGCGCTCGCCTGAGCGAATCTTCACCACCGCAGCCTCGTTTCGCAGGCATCTCCAGAAGACGATCTCGCCATTTTTGGAGCAGTGGCCTGAGTCATTGCCGCTTCAGGAGGAGGTCTTGAGAGGGGCTGATCTGCCGAGTCTCTCCGGCTGGGCGATGTGGGACTACAGCAACCCGGACACGCCACTAGAACTCGACTTCGAGGCCCCAGTGCCCGCCGTCTCGGATGTCAGCGGTGGCTCGAGCGCTGCCGCAGCGCAGCTTCGGCTCTTCTTCGACGGCCGATTCGAGCGCTACGACAAGGACCGAAATCGAGTGGATGACGGTGCGGCCAGCGGGCTAAGCCCGTACCTGCATTTCGGACACATCTCCGCGCATGAGATCGTGCGAAAGACACTGGAACTCGGTGGATTTGAGTTCGATCGTGTTGCCCCCAAATCGACCGGTTCACGCGCGGGATGGTGGGGCTGTTCACCGGCGGCCGAGTCGTTCCTCGACGAGTTGATCACATGGAGAGAGCTCGGGTTCAATCGCTCGTTTATGGAGCCGGACTCCTACGCGGACTTCTCGTCGCTGCCCGCGTGGGCCAGACAATCGATGGACGTGCACCGGGACGATCCCCGAGACGCCATCTACTCGATGGAGCAGTTTGAACTCTCCCAGACTCACGACGAAATCTGGAATGCGGCCCAGCGCGAGCTTGTGGAGACCGGGCGTATGCACAACTATCTGCGTATGCTCTGGGGCAAGATGATCTACGCGTGGTCTGCGAGCCCTGAGGACGCGTTGGAGGTCATGGTGCACCTCAACAACAAGTACGCGCTCGATGGACGTGACCCGAACTCCTACTCTGGTATCTTCTGGACGATGGGCCGCTACGACCGTGCGTGGGGACCCGAGCGGCCGGTCTTCGGCAAGCTCCGCTACATGACCAGTAAGAGCACGCGAAACAAGATTAACTTGAAACGCTACTTGGCTCGGTTTGGGCCGCCACCACCGCTTTTCGCATGAGTCTCTTACGCTCCGGGTTGGGTCGAATTTTCGACACTACCATCGCTCCTTCGTTCGGCTCACCAGGGTACGAGCTCCGCGCTGCAGGCTGGGATCCAAACTCGTTTCCGGCCGACTTGACGGGTCGGGTAGTTGCTATCACCGGGGCGAACGCCGGACTTGGGCTCGCGATGACGCTGGCGTTGGGCTCGAGGGGAGCGACCGTGCTCATGCTCTGCCGCAGCGAACAGCGCGCAGAGGAGGCCGTGAACGGACTCGTTGCCCAGGGAGTCGCCCGAGAGAACTTGGAGTTTGTGAGTTGCGATCTGGCGGATCTGAGCAGCGTCGCTGAAGCGGCTCAAGTTCTCGCTGCTCGCCCGCGCCTCGACGCACTTGTCCACAACGCTGGAATGCTGGTCCATGAACGATCCCGCTCGGTCGACGGTCTCGAGCTGACCTTCGCTGTCCACGTCGCCGGCCCGTTCGCGCTCACGCGAGCTCTTGAGTCTCGGCTGATGACGACCGAAGGCTCCCGCGTTGTGTGGGTCGCGTCGGGTGGGATGTATAGCGCGAAGCTGGACCCGCCCGGACTCTTGGATCCACCGAATCCGTTCGACGGTGTTGCCGCTTACGCCCAAGCAAAGAGAGGCCAGCTGGCTCTCTCTCGAAATTTTGTTCGTCGTCTGGGCCCGGGGTCAACGTCCGTCGCGATGCATCCTGGCTGGGCCGACACCCAGGGTGTGCGAACGTCGCTCCCGAAGTTTCACCGGCTCACGAAACGGTTCCTCAGAACGCCGGAGCAGGGCGCCGACACCGCCGCATGGCTTGCTGCCTGTGACTTCGCCGAGCTGACTCCGGCAGGCTTCTACTTGGACCGCGAGCTAAAGTCCGAGCATCTCCGGTTGGCTCGGACGAGGGTTGCTGGAGACGTCGAGGCCCGGCTTTGGGAACTCTGTGAGTCGGCGACCGCGGGCTGATCGAGGCGATGAGCGCGTGGCATCGATAGCAGAGAGGGGCAAACCTCTCATGCGGTGCTGCCTGCCGGGGGCACGAGCGGTCGATTCGGCCTCTGTCGCCATCGATCTGTCTCGATTCAGTCCGTGTATTGAACAAGTTGTTCAATACTTGAACAACTATGATCCGTGGCCCCATTGGGCGCGAATTGTCTGGGTTTCCTATCGAAGACCTCGCTCTATCCTATGTTCTCTCGCCGCTAGGTCTTGGTTGAACCTATTCAAAACCAACGAGTGAACAGTTAGCTGAATAGGTATTGAGCAATAAAGTGCTTGATCTTAGGCAGATATGTGGCCAAAAGGTGTTCAACATCAACCAAGGAACCACATGGAAACCCAACTACTCATCGATCAAATCGCAGCACGTGACGAAGACGCTCTCGTCTGTTTCCACCGCGAATACCGTCAGCTCATCCTCGCGATCGCTCGCCGAATCGTCGGCGACGAGTGGGACGCAGAAGAAGTGTTGCAGGATGTGGTTTGGACCGTTTGGCGCAAGGCACACACGCTCCGAGCCGACACCAACCTCAAGGCGTGGGTTTCCAGAGTATCTCGCAATGCGTCGTTGATGCTCCTCCGCAAGCGCAAGCGGGTCCCAACTCCGGTCGACTCGACGATCGTAGAGACGGCCTTTGCATCTGAGTTGCACTTTGGCTCGACCGCTCAGCCCGACGAGACCGTGATGAGTCGAGTGGCGTTGGAGCGCCTCCAGAAACACCTCGATGCGCTGGACCCAACCAATCTTGCGCTGTTCTTCGCAATGGACCTCGAAGGCGCGGATCGTGACGAGGTCGCTGAGGAACTAGGGTTGACGATATCAGCGCTGAAGTCGAGACTGCACCGCGTCCGTCGAACCGTCCACGGGGTAGAAAGCCTCGTGCGCGCCTAGCGCGCCGGAGTCCTGTGGCATCTGAGACCGACATTTCGCCGAGAGACCGTTCAAGCCTGATGGGGATAGGAGCGCTCTCAACAGCGACTGGGATCCCGGCCTCCACCCTCCGGACGTGGGAGAGGCGGTACGGTTTTCCGAGCGCGCAGCGTACGCAAGGCGGCCATCGGCTCTACCCGGACGGGACAGTTGACCGCTTGGTCTGGGTTCAACGAGCACTAGCTGATGGACACAGGCCGAAGCAGGTCCTCGGCCTCTCTCCATTTGAATTGCAGAGGCTGCTTGAGCCCCAGACATACAAACTCGGGCCTGAAGACTCGGCAGGTGAGGCGGTAGTGGTTGGGCAGGCGAGCCTGCCCCAGTTTGAACGCTGGCTGAGCGCGGTACGCGACCTAGACGAATCTGCATTTCACTCGCTGCTCGCCTCCGACTGGGGCAGGCTCGGCACGCTCGCGTTCATCGAGCAGAGACTCGCCCCGTTTTTAGTCCTCGTCGGCGACCTGTGGGTGCGCCGCCAGCTAGGAATTCGCCACGAGCACTTCGTGAGCGAGCGCGCCCGCGACTTTCTTGTCGGAATCTGGCGACCATTGAGTGCCACTCGCCGCCGCCCTCTCATTGTCTGCGCTACGCTTCCCGGTGAGTTGCATGTTCTTGGGTTGCACATGGCCGCATGCGTCTGTGCGATGGCTGGCTCTCATGTTGTCTTCCTCGGTGCCGGCCTTCCGATTGAGGACATCGTCTGCGCGGGGAGAGACTCTGCAGCGGACGCTATCGTCGTTTCGGTAAGCCGCAACATGGATCGGGCTGAAGCCAGCGTGCATCTGGCCGCTCTCTCGCGGAAGGCCGGTGCAATGCCTCTGGTTTTCGGCGGCCAAGTTGGAACAGTCCCTGAGTCCGCGACTTTTGTTGCGAGCCTCTCCCAACTCGAAGAATGGGTGAGCGACGTTGTACATCGCTGAGTCACTCAGCGAGCCACAACTCTTCGTTGTCTCGGGCAGCCCGAAGGCGCAGTATCTCTGAGCGGGGAAGCGCTCCGTCCCCGAGCGGTGTACCAAACCTCCGGATGAGCTCCATGACATCGTGGCTCCGGCTCGGCTCGTCTTCGAACACATCGAGATCGCCAAGAGCGATGCCGTGGTCTTCAAGAGAGGCCGACGCGATGAACCGGACGGCGGCGTACGGATCGTCGAGCATCCAGCTGAGCACCTGCGTCGCGTCAAACCTGATGGCTGTCTCCATCGCCGGCGGATAGCCCATATGCCACGCGGCGATCGACCGCTGCACGGCGTCGCCACTTAGGCCCCATAGAGCGCCGGCTGGCACGGTACTCTCGTCATAGGTGAGACTGGCTGGCGCTTGCCCATACCACTGAGTGAGCTGGGCGGAGGCCCAGGCCAGTGTTCGGTCCAGGTGGCATAAGTTGCAGGCATTCGGGCGATCCGACTCGGCTTCGGTCAGCGCTCGCGGGCTCGCGATTCGGTGATCGGCGATCGCCGTAAAGAGCGCATAGCTCGTCCGCGGCATGTGGCAGTTTACGCACCGCGCGCCCTCCGACTCGCTTGGATGATGTGTATGTGCCTCGCCGGCCGCGGCGACGTTACTGTGGCAGCCGACACACGCCCCGTCTCCCAGCGCATCCTCGGCGAGTTGGTCCGCGGGCGACGCGTAGTCGTGCATCGAGTGGCAGGAGAGACAGGTCAGCTCACCGTCGATGGCACACGCTGAGTCGGTCATCGAGTTCCACTCTCGCCCGGCGACGCGCCAGACGCCGTCCGACCACCTATCGCCCTCGTTCTCGATCGGTTGGAAGTGCAAGTTCAACGGGTCTCCCGCGCGATAGGTTGTCCCGAGGTGACGCGCGTAGTCCTCGTCGATCGGGAGCACGCGCGCATGGCATTGACCGCAGACTTGACTGGTGAGGGTCGTGCTCAGGTCGCTAGGCTCCACGACGGTCGGATCGGAGGAGTCGCCGAGGTGCATCGCGTAACGCCTGAGCGGGTTCTGGTTCGCCGCGATGTGCTCGGAAGCCGGTCCGTGACACGCCTCACAAGCAATTCCGAGTTCGGTGACACGGAAGTCCAGTCGTCCATCGGCGTCTTGGCGCGGCGAATGATCGGTGGCGTGACACTGGGCACATGCGAGCCAGTCGTAGTCTTGGAACTCGTCGGCGTGAGGCCGAATGAACGAGTCATCGGTAGGAATCCAGCGCTCCTCTTCGATGAGCCACATGAAGGGGAACTGTGAATAGTAGCCGTCCGGGGTATCGACCCAGTAGGCCTGCATATGGTGGGACCCAGTGGTCATCACGATCGGTGTCCAGCCGTCGGGCAGGTAGAGGTTTACTGCGCCTTCGGAATCTGGAGTGGCGAGCCGAACTTCGTGACGACCCTCGTACTGCCGAAGCTCGAATTCTGTGCCTCGCCCACTGAGCGTCCCCTCGAATTCGGCGAGTACGGAGGTGTCAGACGCGATCTGCGTCATCGTACGGTGGAAGCTGTTGTGCCACGTGGCATACTCGCCAGGGTGGCAGGAGCGGCAAGCGGACGACGTCGCAAACTCCTCCCGCGGAGTCAGGTTGGGGCCGGGGGCCGAATCCAACTCGTCAGCAGGGAGGATGGCCAGGATCGCCAGCAGGATGGCCGCGGAAGGCAGCCCCACCCACGCGCGCCGAGTCAGCAGCATCAGGGCTGCCGCGGCGATCAGAGTAGCGATTAGAGACGAGAGCGAGAACATCGCCGAGGAGCGTAGCAGGCATGTGCGGCGTTCGGGTGGATCACTTGGTTGACGGGGAGCAGTCCTGTAGTCGTGGGCACAATGCCCGAACATGAAACAGCTCGCCGACACCTCGTGCACGGCTGGACCGCGCTCTTTGTATTCGTCACGTTGGGCCTAGTGCTAGAGGGGCTGCACGGGCTGAAAGTGGGGTGGTACCTCGACGTCGCCAACGAGACGCGTCGCTCGATGTTTACGCTGGCACACGCGCACGGGACCCTATTGGGGATCCTACAGCTCAGCTTCGCCCACACACTTCATATGGGTGTTCGTCCACATCGAGCAGCAGGCAGGATGCTCGACGCGGCCTCGCTCCTGCTGCCGTGCGGATTTTTCATTGGCGGCGTCTGGGTGTACTCAGGCGATCCGGGAGCGGGGATTTTGCTGGTTCCGGCCGGCGCCGTGTTACTGGTTTCGGCAATCGCGTTGACCCTTCGGAGCGTTCTGAGCACGAACAACTGAGCTTGAGGATGTTGGGGCTTCTTGAGACCCGCACCCAGGCTCGCTAGTGTGCGTCTATACCTACCCTGAGTGAATCCGATGCTGCGTTACGCCCCCCTCGCTCTCCTGCTCTTTGCCGTCGCCTGCGGCACCAACGCCGATCCCCAGTTCCCGACGGCGACAAGTCCTTGTGGAAACGCCGAGATCGACCAGCGAGAGCAATGCGACGATGGCAACTCGCTCGGGGGAGACGGCTGCTCGCCTTTTTGTCTGATTGAGGAAGGCTGGTCCTGCGACTCGGTGCCGTCGGCATGTGGAGAGGTGCCGGTCATCGAGTCCACTTGCGGAGACGGTCGCGTTCAGGGCGCGGAAGAGTGCGACGACTTCAACCTCGAATCCGGCGATGGCTGCAGCGTTGGTTGTCTGATCGAGGATGGATTTATCTGCGCCGGCGAGCCCAGCGTTTGCGGTCCGGAAGCCCCCGCGGGCTGCGGCGACGGCATCGTCGATCCGACAGAAGACTGCGACGACGCGAACACAATTCCAGGAGACGGCTGTTCCAGCGACTGCACAGGCGAGGACGGCTTCATCTGCCAAGGTGAGCCCAGCGTTTGCACTGAGGTGACCGAGGAGGGGTGCGGCAATGGACGCATCGAAGAGGGCGAGGAGTGTGATGACGCCAACGTCTCCGATGCGGATGGTTGCTCGATAGAGTGTACAGTAGAGCCCGGCTTCCGTTGCTTTGGCGAGCCTAGTGTCTGCGAGCCTGTTCCCGCGACCTGCGGCGATGGCCTCGTCTCAGAGGGCGAGCTCTGCGATGACGGCAATCGAATCACCGGTGACGGTTGCTCGCGGCAGTGTGAGGTCGAAGACGGCTGGGTTTGTCGTGGACAACCGAGCGATTGCCTCCGCGCCGACGAACTCTGCTTGGGCGTGGATTGTAGTGAACTCAGCGCGGTCTGCGTCTTCGGCGTCTGTGATCCGGGGACAGGGGAGTGCATCGTGCAGCCCGCGACCGATGGGTTCGGATGTGACGACGGAGATGTATGCACAGATGGCGACGCCTGCATCGCCGGCGCATGCACGGGCGGCGCGCCGCTGGACTGCACCAGTCTCGACAGCGGCTGCTCGGTCGGCGTGTGTGATTCCAGTTCCGGGGAGTGCGTGGTCGAAGCGCTCTCCGAGGGAGATACGTGCGACGATGACCCAAGTGACTGCGAATCGGGCACCTGCATCTCCGGCGACTGCATCGTCGAGACGATGGACGACTGCGCTACCTGTGGTGACGAGGGCGACCAGTTCTGTGCGGCGGGTGTCTGTGGCGGACTCGGGGGTGAGAACTCCAGTGGCTTCGAAGATTCGACCTCGCTCCCCGCAGGCTTCGCCTCCGCCGACTGGATCGTCACGACCGATTCCAGCCGCTCAGGCACGAATTCGGTTCGCTCAGGAGCGATTGGTGCGGGCGGCACGACGACGATCACTCAGACCGTTGAGCTCTTTGACGCCGGCGAGGTCAGCTTCTGGTACCGCGTGAGCTCGGAGAGCTGCTGCGACAAGCTACGCTTCGGGATCGATGGCATCGAGCAGGCCGAATGGGGCGGAGTCATCGATTGGACCAACGTCACCTATCCGCTCACCGCCGGCACTCACACGCTCGCGTGGGCCTACACAAAAGACGGCAGCCTCGAGTCTGGCGAGGATGCCGCGTGGGTGGACGACGTCGTCGTTACCGGCGGTCAGGCATGCGAGGGCAATGCCTGCGCAATCTCGAGCGTGTTTAATGGCGATGAGTGCATCATCTGTGACGCTGTCGATGACGGTGGCACCTGTGAAATCGACACCGAGAACCCCTGTCTCGCCTACACCTGTGAGGGTGGAGACTGCGTCGGAACCCCGGTCGCTGACGAGACCTCCTGTGATTCCGCGCCAGGCGACTGCACGAACTCCGTCTGCCTCGCGGGCACTTGCACCGACACGGTCTTCGACGACTGCACGGAGTGCGGTGAGGGCAGCTTCTGCGCAGGTGGTGTTTGCGGCGGGCTTGGCGGCGAGAACCGCTTCGACTTCGAAGAGGGTCGCGCCGGATTCGTCAATTCAGGAACGGGCTGGGCGCTCGCCACTGACCGGGCGCACGAGGGCAGCTCTTCCCTGCGCTCCGGCACGATCGCTTCGAGCGGGACCACCGGAGTTACGCTGGAGTTGGAGATCGCGGACAGCGCTGAGGTCTCGTTCTTCTACTCGGTCAGCAGCGAGAGCTGCTGTGACGGTCTCCGCTTCTTCGTCGACGGGGCCGAGGTGCAGTACTGGCGTGGCGAAATCGCGTTCACCGAGCACGTCGAGCCGCTGGGCCCCGGCACGCACATCTTGGAGTGGCGATACACAAAGGACAGCTCGGTTAACTCGGGTTCCGACGCCGCCTGGATCGATACGATCACGGTGGGAGGAATCACGTACTGCGAGGAGACAGCCTGCGGCGCACCGCTCTTCGATGGCGAGTCCTGCGTAACGTGCTCGCCTGCGGCTCCTGGTGCGGCTTGCGACATCGTCGATCCGGACCCGTGCCTCAGCTACTCGTGCAACGAGTCTGGTGAATGTGCTGGGGCACCGGTTGCAGACTTCACCGTCTGCGACGCCGACCCGACCGACTGCACCGACGACTTCTGCTTCTCTGGTGTCTGCACTCAGGAACTCTACGAAGATTGCACGACCTGCGGCGACACCGGCAGCGGGCTTTGCGCATCGGGCGTTTGTGGCGGCACCGGAACCTCCGGCGGGTACGACTTCGAAGACGGCGCTGTTCCTAGCGAGTTCGTGGCGGGCGGAACCGGCTCATGGGCGATCGCAACTGACGACGTCCACACCGGCTCGTTCTCGACGCGCTCCCCGGTGATAGCCGCCAGTCAGAACTCCTCATTCACGGTCGAGGTCGAAATGGCCGAGGCTGGCTCAGTGAGCTTCTGGTACGCGGTTAGCTCCGAGTCGTGCTGTGACGGCCTCGACTTCACCGTCGACGGCACCGAGGTCGACGACTGGCGAGGGGTGATCGGCTGGACCGAATTCACGCAACCCCTAGAAGCGGGAACACACACGCTGACATGGCGCTACTTTAAGGACAGCTCGGTCAATAGTGGTTTGGATGCAGCCTGGGTCGACGACATCGTGCTAGGAGGAACGAACGCATGTCCGAGCGATCTGTGTGGCGACGGCGTCTTCGATGGCGCGGGCTGCATCTCTTGTCCTGTGCTCCCGGAAGGGACCGCGTGTGATGGAACGGATCCTTGTCTCGCCTACACCTGCAGTGCTGATGGGCGCTGCGAGGGGACCCCGGTCGCCGACGGCGTGACGTGCGACTCGGATCCGAACGATTGCCTTACCGAGCTCTGCGTTCTTGGGGACTGCCTGGTGGAAGCCAACGACGACTGCGCGGAGTGTGCTGGAGGCGCGGACCTTTGCATGGGCGGCGTATGCGGCGGCGTCGGACTCGACCTCGAGTACGACTTTGAGACCGGCTTCCCCACCGACTTCGTGGGCTCTGGCGCCTCGGTTTGGGAGATCGACTCCACAGTGGCATTTGCGGGAGCAAGCTCTGGGAGGAACGGGGACATCGCGGACGGCCAGGACTCCATCCTAGATCTCACGGTCGAGCTCATTGAGCCCGGCGAGGTCAGCTTCTGGCACCGCGAGAGTACCGAGTCGACCTACGATAGCCTTGAATTCTACATCGATGGCGCCCTGCAGGACGATTGGGACGGAACCAACGATTGGGCGGAGGCCGCCTACCCGCTGACCGCAGGGATCCACGTGTTGCGCTGGCGCTACGAGAAAGACGGCAGTCTCAGCAGCGGGTCCGACACCGTCTGGGTCGACGACATCCGCGTGATCGGCGGCGGCGTCTGCGACGACTCCGGCGACGAGTGTGCGCCTCAGCTCTTCGACGGCGACGCTTGTCAGGTCTGTTTCGTCGCCGACGGAACCGCCTGCTCCGGCGGTACCTGCTCTGTTGGGATCTGCGAATAAATCCGCTAGGTCTAACCCGCATACTCCCAGCAAAACTAGGCTCTAGCGATGAATATCCGCCTGCTTCTCCTCGCCGCGACTGTCGGCTCGTTTGGTATCGCAGCTTGCGGTACCGATGCTCCCGGTACCAACGATCCAGGCGCGAGCACGATCGACACTGACTCGGGCGGTCGCGGCGACCTCGGTGTCGATGATCGACCCGACGTTGGCGTGGACTCCGGTTTGGATACGAGCGTGGACTCCCGTTTGGACATCGGCCTCGTCGAGGACGAGGTCTGTGATGACGAGGTCGATAACGACGGCGACGGATTCGTGGACTGCGATGATAGCGACTGTGAGACCTTCCGAGCATGTGGAGCGCAGCCCGCGACCGAGACTGGCCGGCAGTGCAACGATGGCGAGGACAACGACGACGACGGCGACACCGACTGCGACGACTCTGATTGCGTCGACAGCCCCGCGTGCGGTGGAGAGGTCGAGGCCGAGCGTGGCCCGCTGTGCGGAGACGACGAGGACAACGACGGCGACGGCGACACCGACTGTGATGACTCCGACTGCGAGGGCACCCGCTTCTGCGAAACCACGGACGTCGAGCAGGGGCGCGATTGCGGCGACGGTGAAGACAACGACGACGACGGTGACACTGACTGCGACGACTCGGACTGTGCAGACGCTCGGCTCTGTGAACTCACCGAGACGGAAGAGGGGCGCGACTGCCGCGACGAACGAGACAATGATGGCGACGGCGACATCGACTGTGATGACTCGGATTGCGCCGATTCAGCGGCCTGCGCCGAAGAAGACCCCGACACCGAGACGTTCGCAGAGTGCTTCGACGAAGAGGACAATGACGAAGATGGCGATATCGACTGTGACGACTTGGACTGCGCCGACCTAGGTCCCTGTGCTGAGGACGACCCCGACACCGAGACGTTCTTCGAATGTACCGATGAGGAGGACAACGATGGCGATGGAGACACGGACTGCGACGACTCGGACTGCGTTGACGCTCCTCCCTGTCGTGGCGGCGGCGGCGGCGGCGGCGGCGGCGGCGGCGCGCCCTAGCAGAAGTTCTGCGTGGCGTAGACTCGCCCGTCTTCCGTGATCTCAATACCGATCGCTTCCGTGCGCCAGTGCCGATTGAGCAGGTTGTCGCGGTGCGCCGGGCTGTTCATCCAGCCGGTCACCGCTGCTCGAGCCAGCGACTCAAGGTCGTGCCTTGATGTCACGACGCGGCTGCCATCGGAGTAGGCGGTCCAGCTGCGTACGACGTGCCCCATGAAGAGGTTCTCGCCACCCAGCAAGTAGCGGTTTCGTCCTGCCGGAACTTGGCAGCCAAACCGCGCGCGACGATATCGATCGTTGAAGTCAGCTCCATTTGGAGCGTTGTGGCTGAAGTAGTTGCGGCGGCCCATGTGAGTGGAGTGGCCTCTCGCGATCGGGCGAATCGCCTCGTTCCAATCGACAGCCGACAGGCCGCGCCCCTGGCGTTCTTGATTCACCAACTCGTGGATGCGCGCCTCGAGAGCGACGCGCTCAATCGTGACTCCGTTGGACGTGATCACAGGCGGGCCGTCCTGGTGCAAGCCAGCGCAGCCGGTGAGGGCGAAAGTCAGAATGAAGAGAAGTACACGCACGAAGACTTCGAACGCTCGCGCCCGTCCGAAATTCACTTCTCGGCGCAGGCACTTCTATAAAGCGCTGCGTACGCGTCGATCATCGCGTCTGATGAGTAGCGCTCGATGATGCGGGCACGGCTTGCCAACTTAGCGGTGGCAAGACGGTCAGGGTTGCTCAGCACCGCCGCGTAGGCTGCACCGAGAGCCTCCGGATCGGAGTGGGGGACGGTGTGACCGCACTCTTCACCGATGAGTTGTCCGATCTCGCCAACGTCGGTCGCGATAGCGGCCGCTCCGGCCGCCATTCCCTCAAGCAGCGCGAGGGGAAGTCCTTCACGAGTGCTTGAGAGCGTGATGACATCGAGGGCCGGGAGAATCCGGTCGACATCGAGTCGTCGTCCAAGAAAGTGCACGCGATCGGCGACTCCGAGCTCGGCCGCGAGTGTCTGTATCGTGCCGAGCTTGGGGCCCGAACCAACGAGGATGAGGTGGGCGTCGTTGACGAATCGGCTGAGGATCTCGAACGCCTTGAGCATCGTCGCATGGTCCTTCTCGGGCATGAATCGGGCGACGGCGCCGAGGGTCGGTGCGTCGGCTGGAATGCCCAGGCGAATCCTCGCAGACTGTCTTTCATCCGGGGTGGGCAATGGAGGTACGGGAACGCCGTTGAGGATGACCCTTGTGGAGTACCCGAACTCCCGACGCCGCCACTCGTCGAGCTCGTCCGAGACGCTCACGACGGTCGCCGCTTTGCTCATCGAGCGGCCGATCAGTCGTCGGCGCGGAGAGGTGTAGAACTCCCGTGAGTGTTCGGTGTAGACGAGCGGGATTCCGAGGATTTTTGCGGCGCCGACGGCGTAGACGTAGGGCCCGAAATGATGCGCGTGGAGAATGTCCGCATCAAACTCCCGTGCGGCCGCAGCGAGCCTGAGGGGAAGCAAGGGGGCCGGGCCGGGATCTTTGTCGAAGAACCGAGTCGGTATCGAAGACTCTTCGAAGGTCTGGCGATAGAGCCCGTCTTCCATGAAAGCGAAGGCGGCGGAGTCGATGCCACGCGTGCGTCCGCCTTCTGCCAAAACGTGGACAAGCCGTTCGAGTCCTCCGATATGGAAGGTCCCCATGACGTGGACGACACGGAGCAATTTGGGAGCGGGTTTCACGCTGCGGAGGCTAGCAAACGGCGGACCAGCGAGCGAGGAAAGTGCTCTCGTGCCTAGCGAACGGAGTCTTAGTCGGACGTGGGCAGGCACCTCGTTCAGCTCGTTTGTCTGGTTGAGGCTAACCTCTCTTTAGGCATCGCGTGCTCA
>JBLHWZ010000121.1:0-14578 GCA_047629415.1 Bradymonadia bacterium
ACGCGTCGTTCGGCCACAATTATTACCTCTACGAGGCTAATCCTGGACAGTTTACCATGGTCCCCTGGGACATGAACTTCTCTCAGGGCGAGATGGACGAGCCGTGTGGGCTCGGCCGCAACAGTACCGATTGGCCTATCTCCCACTGGCTACTGGCCGACCAAGGCCGAACGCAGCAGTACCTAGACCTCATGTCCGTGTTCTTGGCTGGGCCCGCGTCGATCGAGCAACTCAACACACAACTCGACGCCGCGGTTACGCTGCTGGGTAATGACCTCGACGCGTATGCTGTCGACGAGTTACGAGGCGCGATCACGACTCGTGTGGAGGCACTAAACGCCGCCATCGCTGCTGGTATCGAGGTCTGCCCGGTCGGAGACCTCGAAGAGGAAGGCGACGCATGCGAGCTCTGCGTTGAGGGATCCTGTGAGACCGAGCTTGAGACGTGCTTCGCTGACCCCGATTGCGACTGTGTCGCTGAATGCGTCTTCGAGGATACCGACGAAGACGTGTGCGTCGTCGAGTGTGATGTCGCGGCTGCTCCAACGGAGTTCGATCAACTCATAGAGTGCATCATCGGGAGCTGCGCAGCGCAGTGCGATTAGCGGTTCCTAATCAACCCGAGAAGGCTCGCGATTGTCGATCAGCCAGAGCAGCGCTCGCTCTCTGCTGAGCACAGACCGTTGCAGACTCCCATACACGGTCTCGAACCGCCGCCGACGCAGGTATGGTCGAAGAGACCTGCGCCGCCAGGACCGCACGAGTTTCCGGAGCTATCGGAGATGCAGTCGGTGCCAGACCCACAGTCTGTGCCACCGAGGCAGTCAACCTTGCGACAGTAGCCATCAGAGATGCACTCGCAGTTGGAGCCTGAGCCATAGGTGGCACCGCAGACATCGGGGCAGCTCGAGCCTTCACGGCAGGAGTTCTGGAAGCAGACGCCACCATCGCACTCTCCGTCTCCACGCTAGAAGTTGCGGACGTAGCTCCGGTCGACGCGGTTCTGGAACGCAGCACACTCAGGGTCGCAGCCCACGCCACAGACAGCAACAGAGCCAGAAGCAGCGGTTGTGATCACCGTCCGTCGGTTCGAGACCCTATTTTCGATGAGGGAAGCATGACAACGTCCTCCGGGTGAACATCACTGAACCCACCACGCCGTGCGCCAACACGGGGAGGACGAAGCCATGCCGGATCTTATCACTGCTGCGATCGACCAAGCGACCCTCATCATCGCGGAGGCGATGCTTGCCGACGCAGATGTCGCGCCACACGAGCTCGACGGCGAGGTGGAATCTCATCTTCGCAGAGTCGGTCTGGGTGTCGGCCGGGCGTTCATCGAAGCACGTTCACACGAGCTCGTTCAACGTGGAAAAGTCCGCGGACTGGTCACTCAACGGCGCCTCAGAGTGAAGTTCTACACTGTGTTTTGGCCGGTATCCGTTGAGTCTCCATACATGTGGTGTGCGGTTGATCAGTTCGGCTGGCGACCGCTGAGGGAGGAGTTTGGCGTCGTCGACAAGGGTCGGTCGCGTCGCCTCGAACGAGCGCTCGTCGACTTCGGCTCTGAGCGATCGTTTGCGAAGGCGGTGGTTGGATTCGAGGGGCACTATGGCTGGGAGTTGGGTCGCACGACGATTCGGAGCGCGACTCAAAGGGAAGCGGCGAGAGTGGAGGGGTTCGTCGAGCGCCTGCTCGTCGAGTCGGCCCGGCTCTACAAGGAGCCACTGGCGGAGCGGCCGGGCCAGGATTACCTCGTCGCAGAGCTCGACGGATGTATGAGCCGAACAGGCGAACTCATGACCGCTCGCCGAGCTCTACGCGAAGGCGTTCCGCGCGACCAACTTGTGCGGCACGAGAGCTGGCGGAAGGTGCTTACGCCCTTTGCCCGCGGCCTCGACGAAGTAGACCCGACCTGCGTTTGCCGCATCGGGAGCTACGACGAAGTCACAGAACAGATGTTTGGAGCAGCGTGCTGCCACGGTCTCACAGAGCGAACGACCGTGATTGCTCCGAGCGACGGAGCGTTTGGCCTGCGCGAAGCCTTGGAAGAACGATTTCCGAAGCTGCAATTCGTGCTCGACTACTCTCATCTCAAAGGACACGTCTACGAAACGGCGGAGGCGATCGGAATGAGCGATGGGATCCGAGAACGGTGGTCCGAAACGTTGCTCGATGACGTCTGAAACGGGAACGTCGGCGACGTGCTCAGCCGCCTGACCGAGTCGTATCAGACGAGTGGCAACCAGCGATTGAGAAGGCTCATCGAGTACCTTGAGCGATTCGCAGACTCCGTCTGCTACCAACGATTGGTCGATCTCGGCTGCCCGATCGGGTCGGGGGAAGTCGAGAGCGCGCATCGGTTTATCCCGCAAGCGCGCCTCAAGATCTCGGGCGCATGTTGGCGCGTCGAGAGCGTCAATTTGATGCTCGCCCTGAGACTCCTCAAAGCAAACGGCTGGTGGGCTCGCTACTGGCGGGAAGACAAAGATCGACTCGCAGCCTTCTCGCCTCGAACCGATCGGCTTGGATCACACCCAGAAGCAGCAGTTGGTTCTGGCTCTGTTGCTTCTGGCTCTGCTGCTTCTGGCTCTGTTACGTCTGGCTACGTAGTATCCTCGTCAGTCCCAGACTCGCCCTAGGCCTGAGCCGTGGTCATGGCTGCGAGTTCGCTCACCGGTGCCAAGAGGGCTGGATCGCCATCACACATGGCCTGGCCGACGAAGGCCTTAAACTTAGGAGTTGGGG
This sequence comes from Bradymonadia bacterium, assembly GCA_047629415.1. Classification (GTDB taxonomy): domain Bacteria; phylum Myxococcota_A; class Bradymonadia; order REDH01; family REDH01; genus CBDUJZ01. The sequence goes on from JBLHWZ010000121.1 coordinate 2,749, forward strand.
TCCAACCGAGTTTCTCCATCGCCATCCTAGGCATCGGAAAGACGGTGTGGCGAATCTCGCCCGGCCTCGCCGGCAGGTAGCGCACGTTGAGTCTCGGATCCGCAGCGCGCATCGCGCTCAGGATATCGTTGACCGAGAGCGAAGCACCGGATGCGATGTGAATAGGAACACTCGGCGGCTTCGCCACTCGTGCAGCCGCAATGACGGCCTCTACGACTTCACTCACATGCACAAAGTCGCGTGTTTGGTCTCCATCGCCAAACACCTTCAGGGTCTTCCCTTTGCGCCAGCGCTCGATGAAAATTGCGACGACACCGCCTTCGAGGTCCGTACGTTGCCGCGGACCAAACACGTTGCTCAGACGCAGACACACGGCGTCCGGATGGACAGCGGCGATCGCGATCTCGGCTAAGTACTTGTCGAGTCCGTAGATCGACGGTGGATCCGCCTTGGTCGACTCGTCGATGCCGCCGGTCTTGTCGGCGATGAGCCGTGTTTCGTCGGAGAACATCGCCCCGAGCGTCGAGAGGAAGACCAATCTGCTTTCTTGGTACAGCTTGGCGATCGCCAAAGTGGCCGCCACGTTTGTCTTCGCGTCGTGCAAGGGGTCCGCTTCCGACTTGGTGATCTTCGTCTGCGCGGCGCAGTGAACAATCAACGCCGGGGCTTCAATTGAGGGCGTGCGTTTCGTGAGGTCCACTTGGACGAGTTTGACCCGCGGGTCGTTCGGCAAGTTTTCGACCGAGCCAGTCGCGAGGTTGTCCCAAACCTCGATATCGTAGCCCTCGACGAGGAGTCGGTCGACGATGTGCGAACCGATAAAACCGGCTCCACCTGTAACGACAGCGATAGGTCTCATGAGTCTTCCATGGCGAGGGGGGAGGGCGCCAGCGTACTACGCGGACTCCCTTCAGACGCCAAGAGGCCGTCGAAATTCACAGCTGGGAGTTTCACCGAGCCAACACTTGCGGGTCCGATACTCGCTGCGCCGTCATGTGAGTTCCGCGAAGCACTCCGCAAGGTCACGCTTCTCGAAGTCCGTGATGCGTGAGATGGGGCTGCAGTTGATGACCTCCACCCCCGCTGCTTCGGCGAGCTCGGCGACCTGTGTCCACCCACTGATGTGCGACGTCGCTCCGCGTGGCGTGCTGTAGATGTCGCCCACGCGTTGGTAGTCGTTGAAGAAGTAGTTGGGGTTTTCCTCAACGTCTCGAGAGATGATCAGTCGCCGAAACTCAAGCGGCAGGTGCCCGTCGTCCGGGTGTTCGGTGGCTTCTGGGATCTTCTCAACGTAGTTCGCGTCAGCGCCAATCAGCAGGATACGCTCGATGCCCTGGTCGATGACGACCGAGCTGAGCCGGACCCCAGTGGGCCCATGTTTGATCGGCAGAAGGTTGGGCGCATCAGGAAAGTCGATGCTCACCGTACGCCGAAACTTTTCGAGTTCCATCGCCTCTTCAGACCCAGGGTTCTTCTTGCTCCGCGCGATCCACTCGAGATTCTCGGGCGTCTTGGGCAGGCAGATCTGACTGACCCTTGGTGCCGCGTAGAACGTCGTCTCCGGGTGCCGAGCGACAAGAGCGGTGAGCTCTTCGACCTTGTTCTCCAACGTCTTGACGTCGCAGAAGCCGTAGACCTTCGGGAACCAGTCGGTTTTCTCGTACTCGCGGTAGGCGAAGTTCATCCCGACCGTAAGCAACGACTCCGGGAGGCGGTCGGTGCCATAGTCGATGAGCTCTTGCGTCGATCGGCCGCAGCCGATCAGTAGCGCGGTCTTCTTTGGGGCGCTCATGAGTCGGCCTGATCGTAGCCGAATTTCTCGACGAGGTGGCCGTACCGCTCCATGAACGCGGTGTGCACACGACCGCCGGGAGGCATGTGGTTCGGCCAGTCGCCGGACACGCCCTTGCGGTAGTGGTGCTTCTCGTCCTCCTCGCCTTTGGCTCGGCCGCCGCTGAGCGCGTTGAACGAGCACTTAGCGATCACCTTGCGTAGGCGCTCCTCGGACATCTTCACTCCGAGGTGGTCGATGATGCGGGAGAAACCAGCGAACTCGTCCTTGAGGAGGTCCTCGTACTTCATCTCCAGCACGTTCGGGAACGCACCGACCTCCCAGTCGTTCATCTGCTTGTACATGTCGTCGTCTTCCAACAACGCGATTAGGCCGTCCTCCATATTGTTCGCGTTGAGGTAGTCGCGAAGTTCAGCCTGCTTCGGGTTGTGAATGCCGTGAGAGTATCGTCGACTGAAGTAGTTGGAGACGAAACAGTCACGCGGGTCGCGCATCAGGTGGAAGCCTCGAACCGTCCGCGACACGGAGCGGAGGTCCTTGCTGCGGCTGTTCACGAAGAGGTGGAAGGTCCGGTCGTGCTGATCGTAAGCGACGTCCTCGGGCTGCTTCCCGCCCGTGACGTGGTAGTTCGCCTTGAGCTTGCGCGTGACCGGCTTCAGGAACTTCCGCATCCAGTGAGTCGCACACTTGTGGTGGCCGAAGTAGTAGAGGTCGTCGGTGTTTGTTTGGGTTCGCGACAGACCATAGGCTGACTTGGCGAGCGCGAAGTCGATCTCTTCATCGATGTCGATCGCCTCCAGGCGGTCCATCGGGAAGATGAGCGGGCGGGTGCCGATACGACTGTGCTGCTTCTCGAGGGTCTCCCGCGTGAAGATGTAGATGCATGAGTTTTCCTCGTACATCTTCGGCAAGTCTTGGGTCCGCTGGAGGATCGCGGGGTTGTGATTCACCGGTCGGCTGACCGAATCCCAGAGCCGGACCTGACGCGTCGTCGCCGAGAAGAGACTGTCGTGGCGCGGGTGCTCGTTCAGGAACTGCTCGACCGCGCGGGTCACCGTCTGGGTGGTGAGCAGCGGGTTCGTGCTGTGCGTCTGCACGTAGAAGTCCGCTTCTACTTCGCGCACGTCGTGCAGGAGCACGTCCGTCATGGGAATCATACCCGACCGGAGTCCTTCCGGTCGGTCGATGACGACAACCTTCGGGTGGCTCAACGCGATGCCGTCTCGGATGGTCGGGCTATCTGTGTTGACGACGATCTTGTCGAGGAGCGGGCACGCTTGCAGCGTGTCGAGAATGTACTCGTAGAGCGGGCGTCCCAAAAACTGTCGGTAGTTCTTGCCGGGTACGCGCTCGCTGTCGTGCCGCATGGGGACAAGGGCAGCTATTGTCGGTTTCATAGGTCTCCTTCCAGGTCGTCAGACGCGGAACTGAATAGTTGTGAGTTACGGTTTCCGGCAAGCACTTCGGTTGTGCTCTGAGAGAGGTCGAGGAAGTGCGAAAGCGAAGAGATTTCGGGGAGCCGGCGGCTGACCATCGCCAGGCCGCCGCTCACCTTCTGCGCGGCGAGAAGAAGCAGGCGCAGGCCTATCACATAGACCACAGGGTCTGCCCAGGTGCGCTCCGTGTCCTCGATCAGAGGGACATAGAACGAGAGCACCGCGCCGAGACAAACGACGAGGAAAACGCCGTTGATCATCTTTACGCGCTGAGTCACCAGCCGCAGCTCGAAGAAGAGCGTCACGGACTCGCGATGCTCGGGCCCTTCAATGCGCTCCAGAGCGGCTTGGAAGTTCGCCTCATGGGCCCCGTCTTCTGCCACGAGCGCACTCAACGCATCGACGATGCCGCCCACCGCGTTGGGACTCAGCTCAAGGTACTTTCGGCGAGCGGTCGCCACCCGAGCATACGCCAGCGAGAGTGCAGCCAGGTAGGGGATCAGCAGCGGCACCAGCATCGCGGAGAGTAGCGGGTCGAGGACAAGCATGTACCCGGCCACCAGAATCGCGATTCCGGCAGGAAGGAGGGTGTTGAGCAGCGACCAGAGCGCCAATGCGGTCATCGCGGCGTCCTTCGCGGCGAGCGGTCGGAGCCACTTGCGTGGCGGGCCGGAGACCAGCGTTCGCCATTGCTGGTTAGGCCCGGTGAGGGCGGTCAGAAGTCTGCGGCGAAGGTCCGCCAGAAGAGAGCCTGCGGCACCGGCGCTACCCTTCCGCGCCGCGTAGTTACACAACGCCCCGAACCCGCCGAGCACAGCGAGCAGTGCGCAGACCCCCATCACTTCGACCGGACCGGAGACCGACATCGAGATCGGGCCTAGGGTGAAGTCCGCGTCGAACTCGAGGGCCCGTAGGAGCTCCACAAACCCGGCGAGCGCGCCGAACCATCCGGCGAGACTCACCATATCGAGGAGCACAACCCGCATGATCTGTCCGCGGAAACGGCGGGACGCCGTGACCACCCAGAGCGTCACTCGAGTCAACTCACGCATCTGATCGACGAGGGCGCGCAGCGCGTTGGGGGAGTCGCCGCTCACTCGGTGCTCAGCCTTATCGTCGCTCCGCCGTCCACGGTCACGGAGGCGCCATTGAAGAAGCCGCCGGTCTCAGGAGCAGCGAGCATCAAGACGACCCCGCCGATCTCGGTGGGGGTTCCTATTCGGCCGACCGTCTGTTTTGCTGCGAAGCGAGCCAACACCTCCGCGGGCTCGGCGTCCGTTTGACGGGTGAGTCCATCGCGTAACATCGGAGTGTCGATCGCACCGGGTGCCACAGCGTTAACCCGAATACCCTCTGGTCCGAGGTCCAAGGCCGCTGCGCGTGTAAGCGCTGAGAGGCCACCCTTGCTGGCGGCGTAGGCTGCGATCGAAGGCGACGTGGCGGTGGCGTGAACCGATGAGATGTTCACAACCGAAGCGCTGTCTGCGTGACGCAGCCAGGCAATCCCTCGACGAATCATCAAGTAGGGGGCCCGGAGATTCACGGACATGACCTGGTCCCACTCCTCCAACGTTGTCTCATGCACTGGGCTGCAGACCTGTACCGCGGCGTTGTTGACGATGCAGCGGACTGCGGGCCGTTCGCGCTCGGTCCCGAGCTTGTCCTGTTCTCTGGCGCGCACTTCGGCAAAGAAACCAGCGATTGAGTCCGGCTTCGACAGGTCGACGAGGTGGAACTCCTCGAAGGATTCCGGCGAGTCGGGTGCCGTGTGGTCGATCCCGATGACGTGCCATCCGCTGGCGACAAACACCTCGGCGATGCCTTGTCCGATTCCGCCGGACGCACCCGTAATGATGACCTCGCGAGTCTTAGACGCCATGACGTTCGAGCTCGCGGAAGAGATTGGCCAGTGTGTTCTCGTGCACCTTCTCCCAAGCCCGTGGAGAGCTGTTGGCGTTGTGCGGCGCGAGCATGACGTGGTCCATCGTGCGCAGCGGACTATCGAGCGGTAAGGGTTCGTCTTCGAAGACGTCCATCGCCGCGCCGCGAATCGTTCCGTTCTGCAGGGCTGCGACGAGGTCTGGCTCGCATACGAGCGGCCCGCGTGCGGCGTTGATTACGACCGCGCCAGGTTTCATCAACGCCAGCCTCTCTGCGCGAATGATGTGCCGACTCGTTGGGTTGAGATCGCAGCACACCGCGATGATGTCGCTGCGGGCCAAGAGGTCCTCAAGCTCGGCCGGCTCAAGCCCGTAGTCGAGGGCTTCCTGTCGAATTGGAGTGATGTCGGTCCCGAGCAACTCGGAGCCGAATCCAACGACGCGTTTGGCGACGGCGGTCCCTACATCGCCGACTCCGATGATACCGAAGGTGAGCTCGCCGAGTGATGCGCCGGGCACCTTCTGCCACTCGCCGCCCTTCATTGCGCGGTCGAGAGCGGGTTGGTTGCGCGCGAAAGCGAGCGCGTAGCCGAGCACCGAGTCTGCGACAGGCTCACTGAACGCGTTGGGCGTGCGGCAGAGCGCGATGCCCCGGGCCGCGCAGGCGTCGGCGTCGATCGAGTCGACGCCTGTGCCCCACTTGGAGATGACCTTGAGTGTGTCGGCCGCGGCGATGACCTTCGCGGTGAAGCGGTCGTCTCCGCACACAACGCCGTCGATGCCAGGGATCAGGCGCAGCAGCTCCGGTTCCTCTAGGCGCTCTTCAACCGGCGGAACGACCAGCTCGATTCCGCGTTCGTCGAAGCGGTGCCGGAAGCGTTCCAGAACCGGTTGGAAGTAGGGGGCGGAAATCAGGACACGGGTCATTGCTGCTCCACAGAGGTGGCTCGAATCATAGCGCGGGCGGGGGCACCCTCGGTTCCGACGAGTGCGAGGGGAAGGCAGATCATCTCGTAGGCGCCGTCTGAGACGTCGGTGAGGTCGATTCCTTCAAGAATTACGACATCGGCCTTCAAAAGGACTTCGTGCACCGCATTGGAGCCGGTGAACGGTTGCACGGAGAGGTAGTCGACCCCGAGGACCTCGATGCCGCGGGCGACAACCCAGCGGGAGGCGTCGGGGGTGAGCCCGACGAAATCCAGTTCGAACTTCGAGGACCAGCGCGCGCTGTTGTCGGTGAGCAACAAGAGGCGTCGTGTTCCCGCAGGGACACTCGCCGCATCGAGCGCCGCCGCCGAGACTTCTAGCACCCCACGCAAGTCCGCGACGTGACAGGCCCCGATGAGTCGCGCTGGAGGGATTGCGTCGACTGTGGCGCCTCCCCGGAGGAAGTGGGATGGCGCGTCGATATGGGTGCCAGTGTGCACGCTCAACGAGATCGTGGTGTCGGTGACCGCGTCACCCGCATCGAGGTCCAAACGTCGCTCAAATACGATATCAGGGGCCTCAGGCCAGATGGGCGTAAGGCCAGGGGCCACCGGCACGCTGATGTCGATCCACTCGCGGTCGGACATGTTGCTCAGGAGTAAACGATGCGGTCTGAACGATCGTCGCTCGGTCCTTGCTGACGCTGCGGCAGGCCTCGGGGAGAGTAGAACTTGCGGTGTAGCTGTTCCGAGATGTGGCCGGTGGTTCGGAGCCCTTTGTAGGCGCCGACGAACTGAAGGAAGCGGAACGTCGGAATTTCCCAAACATTACGCGGATCGGCGAGCTGCCCTTCGGAGGCGGCATGCGCATAGTCCGAGACCGTGTTCGTGACGAAGAGCCTCGCGAGGTCGCCGAGCGACATCGATTGCTCGGGGTAGATGTGCTTCAGCGCGAGCGCCTCACGCATGTAGCGCCGGTAGACTTTGTGGGCCGGCTCATCGTGTACGTGGATGATCTCGGCCTCCGGCGCGTAGACGATGCGGTACCCGAGCGCGGAGACCTCTTTGGCCCACGCGAGGTCTTCAAGGCCCGTTAGCTGCTCGTCGTAGGGGTGGTCTTGCCAGAGTTTACGAGGGACGGCGCAGTTGGCATTGTTGCAGAACGGGTGCTCCTGCTGCGGAGGACCGTGGTTGGGAAACCAATGAGCGAAAATCTGGTGTTCCGAGTACTTCGTCGTCGCTCCGCCGCGCTGTTTGCCATAAACCGCGCCGACCATTTCGTCGGCAAAAGGGGCGGACATTCGCTCCAGCCAGTCCGAATAGACCGGGTAGACGTGTGCCGAGGCGAAGAGCAGCGTATCGCCCGAAGCGGCCTCGCAGCCTACGTTCAGTGCGTAGCCAAAGGTGAAGTCTTCCTTCCGAATCTCGACGAGTTTTACGTCAAATTCGCGCGCGATTTTGACGGTGTCATCGGTCGACCCAGAGTCGACTACGACGACCTCGTGGGGGATCGTCTGAAGTGCCAAGCCCTTGAGCAGCTTGCCGATGTGCGCCGCTTCATTGCAGCAGCGGATAACGACGGAGAGCGACACGGCGCGACCTGAAGGTGGGGAGGAGACTTCGGGGCTCCACGGACTAACACCCACGTGACGAGCGTCCAAGCGCAACGCGTTGCGGTGCCGTACACCGTTTCCCCTAGGATGTCCCTCACACGCCGACCTCTCTGCTTCCTGTCGTTCGCCGACGAGGAGCTGACCGGGTAAATGTGGTCAGCTCCTCTCTTCGACTCACTCGGTGACGTTCTGACTAGCGAGCGAGCACGATGCGGTAGCGGGCCTTGCCGTCCCGCAGGTGCTGGATCGCTTCGTTGGCCTTGTCCATCGGGAACACCTCGACCTGCGGCTCAATGCCGTGCCGTGCTGCAAACTCCAACATCGTCGCGATCGTGGCCGGGCTCCCGACTGGCGATGACGAGACGGACTTCTGGCCTCCCATCAGCGAGAGCGTTCCGACATTCAGCGGCTCGAGCGTTGCGCCGAGCATGTGCAAACGGCCCTTTCGATTCAGGGCACCCACGTAGGTGTCCCAATCGAGGGTGACGTTCACCGTTGAGAGGATGAGGTCGAAGCGTCCTGCCTCGGCCGCGATCGCGTCCGGGTCGCGCGAGTTCACCGTACGGTGCGCGCCCATCTCGATCGCCTCCGCTTGTTTGGATTCGGTCGACGTGAAGGCTGTGACCTCGCAGCCCCACGCGTTGAGAAACTTGAGGGCCATGTGTCCGAGGCCACCGATACCGATGACGCCTACGCGATCGGTTGGGCGGATACCGAACTGAACCAGCGGGTTGAAGACCGTAACGCCTCCGCAGAAGAGCGGTCCGGCGGCCTCGAGCGAAACACCGTCTGGCAACTTCACAACGCTCACTGCTTGAGCGCGAACACGGTCAGCGAAGCCTCCGTGTCGGCCGACGATCGTTCCCTGGCCGCTCGAACAAAGGTTGTGGTCGCCGGTCATGCAGGGGTTGCAAGTGAGGCAGTAGCCCGCGTGCCAGCCGAGCCCGGCGCGGTCGCCAACCTTGAGGTTGGTTACGTGCGCCCCAACGGCCGAAATTGTGCCGGCGACCTCATGGCCCGGGACGAATGGGTACTGTGTGAAGCCCCACTCGTTGTCGAGCATCGAGAGGTCGCTGTGGCAGAGTCCGCAATGAGAGACTGTGATCTCCACATCGTGGGCGTCCAGCGGTCCGACTTCGTAGTCGAAAGCCTCGAGGGGACCGGCAGCAGTGGTGGCGGCGAAAGCGTGGATTGGAGTCGTCATGGCAAGCTTAGGGGGACATGAGAAGGCCGAGTTTTTGGGGACCGGCTGGCAAGTCTGCAAGGCTTAAGGCGTAAGGATTCTGCACGTAATCGCCCGCCCCCGGCCGATCGTTGCTCCCTTAGGTGAACTTCGCAGTGAGCTTCAGCTTCGCGCTCTCCAGCCAGAGATAGAGCACTGGCACGAGGAAGAGCGTGATCGGGGTGGAGGACATCATGCCGCCGATGACGACCAGGGCGAGCGGCGCTTGGCTCTCGCCACCCGTACCGCTTCCGATCGCGATCGGGAGCAGGGCGAGGATCGTCGTCAAGGTCGTCATCAAGATCGGACGAAGCCGGCGGCGCGCGCTCTCCACGATCGCCTCACGCAGCTCCATGCCGCGGTCACGCCGCATAAAGTTGATGTAATCGACAAGCACGATCGCGTTGTTCACGACGATTCCGATCAGCACCACGGCGCCCATGAAACTGTTGATGTTGAAGGTCGTCTCGGTCGCCACCAGCGTGAGGATGACGCCGATCGCGGCGAATGGCACCGCGATCATGATCACCATCGGCTGCAGGAACGACTCAAACTGCCCGGCCATGACCATGTAGACCAGCAAGAGCGCTAGAAGCAGTCCGAATCCAAGCGAGCCGAACGTGCTCTGCTGCTCGGCCGATTCACCGGCCACGAGCACTGAGAATCCCTCAGGGATCTCGAGGTCTGCCAGCGCCGCACGGACGTTCTCTGTGACCTGGCCGAGGTCATATCCCTCGGTCAGACCGCCGCCGACGGTGACGATGCGTCGCTGATTGAGCCGATCGATCGCTTGGGGGGTCTCGCCGTCGCTGATTCGGACCAACTCAGACAAGGCTATCGACTGGCCGCCCGGTAGTGAGACAGGCCTCGCCAACAATGACTCGGTCGATTGCAGATCCGTGTCGCTCAGTCGGACTCGGATGCGGAACTCATCTCCTCCTTCTCGGAACACTCCGGCATCACGTCCTTGGACCAAGAGGCTGATGATCTCGGACACATCGCGAGTGGTCATTCCGTAGTCAGCAGCACGTTCTCTGTCGACGTAGAGGCGCAACTCTCTTCCGCCCGCTTGGCGGCTAGGGCGGGCGTCAGCGACCCCTTCGACCTCGGCTAGGCGTGTCGCGATGGTCTGAGCCAGCTCGTCTACGATGTCCAGGTCATGGCCGTAGATCTCGACCCGCAATCGGTCGTCGCCACCGCGAAGGAAGTTGAAAATCCACAGGCCGCCACCCGCTCGTGAGAACACGATCATTCCGGGCAGCTCCCGGGAGAGAATCGGTCGCAACGCTTCGGCGACCTCCTCACTGGAGCGGACTCGGTCCTCGACCGGGACCAGGTTTACCCGCAGGCTTGAGCTCTCCTCGCCGCGACTACTCCAGAAGCCGGGCGATCCCAGCGTCGACTGAATGTCCGTCACCTCTGGCACGTGTTCGCGCACCAACTCCTCAATACGGTCCACGGCAGCTTCGGTGATCTCGATTCGAGTGCCAGCCGGATAGCGCGCAAAGATACGGACCTCGCTCTCATCTGCCTCTGGGAGCAGCTCTGTACCGATCTCGTCTCGCAGCTGAAGTGACGCCCCGAGCGCGACCGTGGCGACGATGAGGATGACTGGCCCCCATCGAAGTGCCAGCGAAACGAGGCGTGCGTAGAACCTATCGAGTCCGTTCAACGCGCGCCGCAACGGGTTCGGGCGCTTCTGAGACTCCGAGTCTCGTCGCTGACCCACCTTGCCTCGCAGGAAGACACGCGACAACACAGGTACGAGCGTCAGCGCGACGAGGAGGCTGCAGAGAAGCGCCGACGTCACGACCATCGCCATCTGACTAAAGAACACTGCCGCAAACCCGCCCAAGAACACGACGGGCACGAACACCGCGAGGGTCGTCAGTGTCGAGGCGATGATGGCTGCGCCGACCTCCTCAGCGCCCTTCACAGCGGCTTCAGCAGGCTCCTCGCCGTTCTCACGGTGTCGGAAGATGTTCTCAAGGATGACGATCGAGTTGTCGACGAGCATTCCGATGCCGAGCGCCAGGCCGCCGAAGCTGATCAGGTTCAAGCTGAGGCCCAACTCGTACATCATTAAGAACGTCGTAATGACCGAGATGGGGATCGCGATGCCGATCACGATCGTCGAGCGGATGCTCTGGAGGAAGACAAGAAGCACAACCAGCGCCAAGCCGGCACCGACCAACACGCTGCGCTGAACACCAGAGATGGACCGACGGATGAAGACGGAGCTGTCGACCAAAGTGCGCATCTGCGCTTCGCCTTCGTAGTCGAGGTTAAAGCGCTCGATCGTCTCGTAGAGACCGTCGGCGACCTCGATCGTGTTCGAGCCCGGCGTCTTCGTAATCCTAATCTCGACGCCTGGCGCTCCGTTGACTCGGACGATGTTGCTGGTCTCCTCGAACCCGTCGACGACGGTGGCCACATCGGCGACGCGAATCGGATGGTCGTCTCTCCAAACTACGACCGACTGCGCGACCTCACTGAGGGACTCAAACTCCCCCATCGCTCGCACGAGCACATTCTCAGACCCTCGCTCCACCTGCCCAGCGGGCACAGTAAGGCTGGCGTTGCGAAGCGCCGAAACGACCTGGATAGGGGTGATGTCGAACGCGCTCAGTCGTTCCGCGTCGATCTCGATGCGGATCTCGCGGTCTCTCGCGCCCCGGATTTCAACGCTGGCGACGCCAGGAGATCGCTCAAGATAGGGCTGCGCAACGTCCTCGGCGAATCGCCGCAAGCGCGCCTCCGACATCGTGCTCTCCAGGCCGAGTTGGAGGACGGGGAGGTTGGTCAGGTTGAACTTGTAGACAACTGGAGTGTCCGCGTCCTCCGGCAGCTGTGAGCTCGCTCGTTCAATAGCGGCGCGCACGTCATTGAGCGCCTCTTCCAGGGGTGTGCCCCACTCGAAGCGCAGCGCGACGCGCGTGCGCCCTTCCATGGAGTAGGACT
>JBLHWZ010000122.1:0-14552 GCA_047629415.1 Bradymonadia bacterium
GGCGCGAGAGACGTTCGACGCATATGTCGCTGCAACAAGAGAACAAGAGTGATTGGCACTGTACTTGAGGGCATCGTCGCCCAAACAAAGAAGGATGTTGCCCGGCGAGAAGAATCGCGGCCGCTTTCTGCGTTCGACGCTGCATTAATGCCCAGCCAGCGGGACTTCAGGTCGGCGTTGGTGGCCGGCCGCGACAATACGGTCGAAGGATGGCCCGCGCTGATCTCGGAGTTCAAACCGAAGTCTCCGTCCCGCGGGCCGATTCGACCGGGCGCTCTGCCTTCCGACATCGTTCCGACCTACGAGAACTACGCCTCGGCGGTGTCGGTTCTTTGTGACGGTCCGTATTTCGGAGGAGGCTACCCGGTCCTTGCCGAGGCCCGCGCACACACGGAGCGACCTATAATTGCGAAGGATTTCGTCGTCTGCGAATACCAGATAGCCGAGGCCCGCGAGGCCGGCGCCGATGCGATCCTTCTGATGGCGACCGTGCTCGACGATGACGACCTGGAGCGCTTGGAGGCCTATGCCCGTGGTCTCCAGATGAACGCCCTGGTCGAAGTGCATGACCGCGAGGAGCTCACACGGGTTCTCGACCATGGATACGACATTATTGGCGTGAACAGCCGTGACCTGAAGACGCTCAAGATTCACCGTGCTCACATGTGCGAGCTGTTGGCGCTCGTCCCGCCCGGGGCGGTTCGGGTTGCTGAGAGTGGAGTGGATACCTTTGACGACGTCTCACGCGTGGTGGGTCTCGCTGACGCGGTTCTAATTGGCAGCACATTGATGGCGGTTGAGTCGCCCGCCGCAAAGATTGAGGAGTTGGGATGGCGACGAGCATAAAGATCTGCGGAATCCGTGATGCCGATTCGTTGGCGAAGTGCATCGCGCTTGGAGTCGATTGGGTTGGGTTCAACTTCGTGCCCGATTCCAAACGTTGGATTGAACCGGAAGCGGCGGCCGCCCTCATCGCGACGATTCCCTCGGACGGACCAATCCCGGTCGGGGTCTTCAAGGATCAGGCGCCAAACAATGTGCTTAGAGTTGCTCGGAAAGCGGCCATAAAAATCGTGCAGCTGCATGGTGAAGAGCCCGTTCCGTACTGCGCCGCGGTCGGTGGCGCGTTCGATATCTGGAAAGCGCTGCCCGGCGATAGAATGACCAAGGAGTCCTTCGAAGACTACGCGTCTGTAGTAGACGGCTTCGTCCTCGATGGCCGGATTCCAGGTAGTGGCGAGGGTTGGGACTACGCGGCTGCAGCGGAGTTCTTTGGGATCTACAACGACCTGCCTGTTCTATTGGCGGGTGGGCTGCATCCAGTAAATGTTGCGGCGGCGCTCCGAGCGTCATCAGCGAGTGGCGCGGATGTCGCGTCAGGCGTCGAAGAGGGGGGCCAAATGAGGCCCGAGTTGATTGAGGAGTTCGTGCGAAACGCACGAGGAGGAGTGAGTTGAGACAGTCTGGAAAGTTCGGTCAGTTTGGTGGTTTTTTCGTCTCAGAGTTGTTGATCCCGGTCCTTGAGGAGGTCGAGGCCGCGTGGCTCGATGCTCGCATGGACCCGGAGTTCCAGGCTGAGCTGAGTAAGCTGCTGCGCAACTATGCGGGTAGACCGACGCCGCTCTACCACTCCCAGTCGTTGAGCGACGCCACCGGGGCCAAGGTCTATCTCAAACGAGAAGACCTGCTGCACGGTGGTGCGCACAAAACAAACAACACGCTCGCTCAGGGCTTGCTGGCGAGAAGAATGGGCAAACGGCGCCTGATCGCGGAGACTGGTGCTGGGCAACACGGTGTCGCGACGGCAATGGTTGGGGCACTGCTCGGCATGGAGGTCGAGATCTTCATGGGTGCCAAAGACGTCGCGCGTCAGAGACCGAACGTACTTCGGATGGAGCTCTTTGGCGCGACAGTTCGCTCGGTCGAGGCAGGATCGCGGAGTCTTAAGGACGCCATCAACGAGACGATGCGCAACTGGACCGAAACCGTAGACGACACCTTCTACGTGTTCGGAACGGTGGCTGGCCCTCATCCGTTCCCCAGCATGGTGAAGGACTTTCAGAAGGTGATCGGTGAGGAGGCCCGCGTACAAGTTCTAGAGGCCGAAGGGCGCCTCCCGAACGCCGTCGTCGCCTGTGTGGGCGGCGGTTCGAACGCGATGGGAATCTTCGCCGAGTTCATACCGGACAAAGCCGTGCGCCTGATCGGGGTGGAGCCCGCAGGCGAGGGCATTGAGACCGGGAAGCACGGCGCGCCGCTGGGCCATGGGCGGCCGGGTTGCTTGCACGGCTCTATCTCCTACTGCCTGCAGGACTCTGATGGTCAGATTCACGAGGCGCACAGTGTGTCGGCCGGTCTTGATTACCCGGGAGTTGGCCCGGAGCACTCGTACCTGCACGACGCAGGACGTGCCGAGTACATGTCGGTCACTGACGATCAGGCCCTCGAAGCCTTCCAGTGGATTTGCCGTCGCGAGGGCATTCTCCCGGCGCTAGAATCCTCCCACGCGATAGCCTGGATCCTCTCGGATGAAGCGTCTTGGAACAAAGACGATCTTATTGTCGTCAATTTGTCAGGGCGCGGAGACAAAGATATCGACCACGTTGGCGGGATCCTCGCTGGCGAGTCGATGCATGGAGACGAGGACCTGCCCACCCCGATTCCCGTCGGGGTCGAGACCGCGCGGGCTGCATCAGAAGACGGGGCAAGTCACTGCGATACGACGCGGATGGCACGACGTTTCGACCAGGTTTCAGGCGAAGGCCGCGCGGCGTTCATGCCCTTCCTCGTAGTTGGAGACCCGGACGCAGAGTCGACGGTAGCCTTGGCGGATGCACTTATTGAGGGCGGAGCGGATTTGCTCGAGTTCGGTTTCCCGTTCTCGGATCCTCCGGCTGACGGTCCAGTTATTCAGCAGGCGGACATTCGTGCGCTGAAGGCCGGAATGACTACTGCGAAGGCGTTCGATACGTTGCTCAAGATTCGCGAGCGTCATCCAGACGTCCCGTTTGGTTTGCTGGTCTATGCCAACCTTGCGTTCCAGTTTGGAATCGATGAGTTCTATCGGCGGGCCTCGCAGGTAGGAATCGACGCGATCTTGGCAGCAGACGTTCCGCTGGAAGAAGCGGCGGAGTTCAGGGCTGCGGCGGACAAACATGGTGTGCATCCGGTCTTCATCGCGAGTCAGCTCTCTTCGGACAAACGGCTCGCCGAGGTAGGAGCCGTCTGCCGAGGATTCCTCTATGCCGTGGCTCGGGTTGGAACCACCGGCGAGCGGACCGAGGTCGAGGACTCATTGGGTGGGGAAATTGGCCGATTCCAGCGTTACGTCGATATTCCAGTCCTCGCTGGGTTTGGTATCTCGAGCCCCGATCATGTCCGTAAGGTCGTTGCAGGCGGAGCCGACGGAGTTATTGTCGGCAGCGCGGTCGTGCGTCGAATCGAACAACACCTTGGCGATCTACCCGCCATGAAAGAATCACTGCGTGAGTTTGCGACCGAGATGGTCGCAGCAACACACAAGAAAGGAAGCGAATGCTAATCGTAATGGGCGCACACGCCAGCGAACAAGATGTTGAACGAATCTGCGAGATCATTAACAAGCTCGGCTACGAGGCGCGTCCCATCCCGGGTGGACAGCGCACTGCGATCGGAATCGTCGGGAATCAGGGCGCGGTCGACCCGGGCCGCTTCGTCGGGCTGCCTGGAGTGGCCAATGTAATCCCGGTGTCCGCTCCATATAAAATGGTCTCTCGCGAGTGGAAGGATGAAGACACCATAATTCGGCTTAAGAACGGAACTGAGATTGGTGGTGGAAAGCTCGCCATCATGGGTGGTCCCTGTTCGGTCGAGACCGAGGAGCAGATCTTCGAGTCCGCCAAGGGAGTCGCGGCCGGCGGGGGCACGGTACTTCGTGGAGGAGCCTTTAAGCCCCGAACGTCGCCCTACGCGTTTCAAGGTTTGGGGGAGGATGGCCTGCGAATGATGCGTGCGGCGGCGGACGAGTACGGCTTGGCCATGATCACAGAGGCCGTCGACCACTCCTCGGCCGAGCTTGTGGCTCGCTACGCAGATATCGTGCAGATCGGCGCCCGGAACATGCAGAACTACTCTCTGCTCTCTGCCGTCGGAAAGATGGAGATTCCCGTCGTTCTGAAGCGCGGAATGTCCGCGACCATCAAGGAGTGGCTGTTGGCAGCCGAGTACCTGATGAGCGCTGGTAACGAGCAAGTCGCGCTTTGCGAACGCGGCATTCGCTCGTTCGACACGTCGACACGCAATGTCATGGACATTGCCGCCATCGCGGTCGCGAAAGCACACACACACTTGCCAGTGATAGCGGACCCGTCACACGGTTGCGGCCGTCGTGAGCACGTCGCGGCCCTCGCACGAGCAGCGGTCGCCGTCGGCGCGGATGGGCTTATTGTCGAGATGCATCCGAAGCCGGAAGAAGCGCTCTCAGATGGCGCCCAATCGCTCTATCCGGAGCAGTTTACGGCAATGGTGGATGGCGCTCGCAAGGTCGCGCATGCGCTCGGCAGATCGCTCTCAACGGCTCAAGGGTAGTCGTCCAGGGCAGCCGCACTCGGCTCGGCCCTCCTCATCGGGGGAGCACCAGAACGACCTCTTCGCCCTGCTGTTCGATGGCTCCGACGCTCTTGTAGAAGGCGAGCGCACCCTCGTTCGAGCGTTGCGCTTTCAGGAACACCCTGGCGCGCTGTTTCGTCATCTCCGCGCGGAGCTCGGCGACGAGTGCAGTTGCGACGCCCTGGCGTCGCTGGGTCAGGGTGACGGCAAGGTCGTAGAGCAGAAAACGCGGGCGAGGCTGGTCTGGCCTCGCGACGACGTAGCCATAGAGGTATCCGGCGACGCGTTCATCGATGAACCCAGCTAGGAACCAGTTGGAACGGTCTGCAAGGAACGCCCGCATCGCGTCGGTTTCCACGCTCTTCCCAGAGGTCGCGTAGAGCGAGGCCGCGATTCCTGCGGTTCCTGGGTCTAGTCTTCGGATTCGAACGTTGGCCATCGGCGCGGGGAGTCGGAGAAGCCACAGTGTAGCGCAGGGCGCGCCCCGCTGTCGAAGACAAGAGAAACACTGCCGAGTGCCTGGGCAGCACAGCCCTCTCGAGGATGGCGGGCCAGCGCTGTCGGTCAGGGTCAGTCTACTGTGATCGACTTGGACACGTTCTTGGGCACGTCCGGGTGCACGCCATGCTCCTCGACGCCGGCGGCGTCCAAGTACGCGGCCTTCTTTTCGCTCATGCGGAGCGCCAAGCGCTGCATCACCACGGTCGCTGTATACATCGTGCCGACGAAGTCTCCGGTAGCTGGGAGAGTGATGAAGAGGCTTTGGTAGGAGGCGTTGTCGGACGGCGCTTTTTCTATCGCCTGGCGTAGCCCAGCGTTCTCTTCGGCGATTGCGATCGAGACCGCTCCGCGGATCTTGTGTGTGTTCACCTGGGAGATCGTCAGGGCGACATCTTGTGTGCCGGGTCCGGTGACATAGACTAGCGGGTAGTCGCTGGTCATGGCGTCGACAAGGTCTCCGGTTGGAGTAGCGAAGACTGAGGTGGGATCAGTATCTCCGAGCGCTGCGAGCAGCGCGCGGACCTGCTCGGGGCCGTAGAGCGTGTTGCGTCCGAGGATTGTGTTTGGTCCGTGCTTGAACTCGGCGGCCTCGTAGCCCTGTGTGTGGTTGAGGACGACCTCGCGAATCTTAAGAGCGCCTTCCAGCGCGACGGCGCTCATTCGTGTGCCGAGGATGTGAGAACTCGGTCGCAGGAAGAGCAGGTCCGCTGCTTCTTCGACCGCATCCCGAGTGGTTTCGGCGGTGCGCTCGATCAGTCCCGGGATCCGCTCTAGAAGCCGAAAGCGCTCGTCGACATGGGCGAGAGCGGTCTCGCTATCCGGGCCGCTCGCGCGGGTCCGTCGACCGAGCTCGCAAGCGAGTCCGTGAAAGACCGCGAGTTGATTGACGAAGCTCTTGGTCGCCGCAACTGCGATCTCCGGACCACAGCGCAGTGGGATGACGACGTCGGCGATCTCCTGCGCGATCGTCGAGTTGATGTTGTTCACCAACGAGAGGATTGCGATCGATCGTCCTGACTCTCGAACCCTGGTCAGAATATCGACCACATCTTTGGTCTCGCCCGATTGGCTCACCACGACCAAGACGTCGCCATCGCGGAGCGTTGGCTGGATTTGCGCGCGGAAGTCACCCGGTACGGCGGGCGTAAGAGGCGTCCCGGCGATCTCAGCAAAGAGCATCGATCCAAGCTTGGCGGCGTTGAATGAGCTGCCACAACAAACAGCATAGATTCGGCCGGTCCCCGCGTGGGCCTCGGCGCAAGCGTCCACAAATGCGTTCACGGCGAGCGAGAACTCGTCGGTCTCTTGGACTTCGAGCCACGCATCCAGCGCCGCTGTCACGCCGTCGCGCTGGCTGCTCCGGAGGTCTTCCAAGAGGGCGCGTTCGGCGGAAACATAGGCGGCTCCCGTCATCTCCGAGCAGGCCTCCATTACTTTGGTGAATCCCGAGTGGGCTTGCAGCGCTTGCAGGTGGGGTGCGGTGTCGGCGGGGTCCACATCGGAGCGTATCGCCAACACGAGCTCTTCGATGCGGTCTATCTCCTCGGCTGTCAGTGCGTCGAGCGCGGGACGGACTGCGTAGGCACGCTCACTGCCGCCGTGGAACGCGCGGACGACGTCGCGCACTGTCTGTGGTTGGGCGCTGATCTCTTGGTCCATGAACGTTGCGAACGGTGCTCGAAGCTCCACATCGTGGGCGATGAGCTTGGACCGGCGCGCCTCCTTCGGGCGCGGCTCCCCCGTCCGGAGGCAGTAGACGTGCGCCTCACCGGGGATCATCTCAACGAACTCTCCTCGAGCGAGCGGAACGAGACGAAGAGTCGTCTTCAACACGCAGGAGAGATCCGAGGACGTGATCGTGAAGGGACCGTGCTCGGGATCGTGTCCCAATCCACAGTAGAGGCTGGACCCAGCCTTCACCGACCAGGCGACTCGGGTGATTCGGTCTACGATGACCGCCGCGTATGAGCCCTCGAGTCGTCCCCCGGCTTCCACAATCGCTGCTCGCATCGTGGCGCGACGGACTGCTGGGTCCAGACGCTCCGACTCATCTCGAAGCTCTAGTGCAGTCGCAAAACAGTGCTCGATAGTGTGCACGACCATCTCGCCATCGTTGTCGGACTTCACATCGTGACCAACGGTTAGGAGCCATGTCTGCAGATCATCGCAGTTGGTGATGTTGCCGTTGTGGGCGCCGAAGAGCTTGGCCTTGCAGTCGACGACATGAGGCTGCGAGTTGGCGACGTCGACGGCGCCGAAGGTCGCCCATCGAACCTGTCCGCAGAAGACGCTCCCCTTCAGTTTGGTGATTCCGAGCGGCTCACAGACCTTGGATGGCGCACCGACCCCTTTTCGGAGCTCTACATCGGTGGACGTCGTGCTCTGAACGGCGGCACCGGTCGAGTCGTAGCCACGGTATTCGAGCGCTCTGAGGAGCTCGGCCGCGAGCTCGCCCATGTCGTCTCGATCATTCTCAAAAACCAATCCAATTACACCGCACATAGCACGCTCTCTTCGGGATACAAAAAGGGCCGCAACAATGGATCGTGAGCGCGATTGGGGCAAGCGCCGCTGTGGACTTTTCGCCGAGTTGTTGCAGCGCAATCGCGCACCTCCATTGCGAGGGGGCACCCGCTGCGCTCTACTATCGAGACTTACACCAAGGTCATGCAATGAAACGTCGTCTCGTGGCAGTTTCGGCTCTCTTCCTTTGCGCTTGTGCCGCCGAAGAACAGCCTCCCGAACAAGTCCGGTCAACTGAACAGTCACTCGCCCTAGAGTCGGTTCTCGACGGCCCTAGCGAGGCGCTCCCCCTCCATGGGAGCGAGGGACTCACTCCGCAGGTGGAAGACTTCGGTAAGAGAGCACATCTTGAGGTTGTCGCGCCGGTGGATTGGCAGGCTGCTAGCTTGCACGCCGGCGTTCCACTCAGCACGATCGGATCAGAGTTTCAGAGTGCGGTGGCAGAGTCCGCAGTGCCGGTCCTAATTCCGTCCAACGCCACGTTCGTTGCGTCGACTTCCGTGTACACGGGAGAGGACTGGGTCTCGACTCATCACCGCGGGCAAGGCGTCTCCATCGAGGTCTTCGGGACCCGGAGGGCGTTTTCTCATCCGGAAGTGGAGGTTCACGAGTTGGAACGAATTGCTGAGGGGCGGCCGCTGATCACGCGCTCTGAGGGCGTGCCCTTTATCTCGTTCAAGCGCTTCGGCGTGTCCTATCAGGTCTCGATCGAGTGCGAGTCTGGACCGGCTGACTCGAAGTGCACCGAGTTCGATTACCTGCGGCAAGTTTACGACAGCCTAGTGGTCGTGGGAGGTGCACAATGAGTGGGCTTCGATGGGGTGCAATTTTGCTGAGCATGGCGCTCGCGATCCCGGCGTTCGCGCTAGACTACAATCCGCCGGGCCAACTCGTTTCAGGGAGCGGCACTGGCGTCACGAGCACGACGGTGTACGCACCGGATATGCGGTTCCCGATGGAAGCGATTCCGGCGTTCGCCAATTCGCAGGTCTACGGCGCAGGCGGCTATCTCGGACCGCCGGGTGGTCAGTGTGACGTCATAAATTACGACTTCCCGTGGTCCGACAACTACTGCGAGACCCGCGGCTGGACGACACCTCTCTGTCCTACCGGGAACGGTCACCAGGGCCAGGACATCCGGCCAGCGACCTGCGACAATGACACGCACTGGGTGGTCGCCGGCGAGGATGGCCAGGTCACCGGGATCGGCACGTACACCGTGACACTGACCGCTGACAGTGGCACCCGGTACCGATACCTCCATATGAGCATGGATCGTCTCGCCGTTAGACAGGGCGATCGCGTCGCGCGAGGTGATCGGCTTGGGCTCGTTTCAAACGATTTCGGTGGCACGGCGACGACCTACCACCTCCACTTTGAGATCCATCAGAACATCGCTTCCGTTGGCGGGGTTACCCCGGTTCCTACTTATGCTTCGCTGGTGGAGAGCTACGAGGAACTCGAGGTTCCGTGCCCGCAACTTCCGGCCGAGGGCGGCATCATCGACAACGGTGACGCGGCTTGCTTCGCCGCCTTTGGCTCCGCGACCTACTGGCGCCCAGTGACTGGAAGAGGGCAGGGCGGTAGCTTCATCTGGACCCACGGGTTCGAAGCAGATGCGCCCTCCAACTGGGCGCGCTGGAGCGTTGATCTCACCGCTGCTGGAACGTACCGTGTCGAGGCTTCGAATCTCAGCGACTGGATCGCCGAGAACGGTTTCAATCAGTCAGAGATCGTTCGGTATCGAGTTCGACACGCTGGCACCGAGACCGATGTTGTTCTCGACCAGGGCGACGGAGAGGCTTGGCTGGCGCTGGGCGAGTTCGAGTTTGCTGCAGGCGGTGACCAGTGGGTCGCGTTCTTCGACAACACTGGGGATGCAAGCGCCGCGGAGGCGAAAATTGTCGCCGACGCAATTCGCCTCTCACCGGCAACCGGTGAGACGTGCGACGAGGCTGCGTGCGGCGCTCGTTCCGGTTGCGACGAATGGTCAGCGTGTGGCGAGTTCGCCGACGGCTGCTCGGCCGAAGGGACGCAGAACCGAACATGCAGCGTGTATCAGTGTGTTGGCAGCGTGTGCTCGTTGCAGCAGGAGAATGCTGAGGAGCAGGCCTGCTCGCGTGAGGACACCGATGAGCCGGGAGAATGGGCGGCCATCTCCGAGTGCGAAGGGTTCGATGGACTGTGCGGTGAAGCCGGAACCTACACGGAGTCACGCGAGAGCTGTGTCGACGGTGTCTCTGGAGCCGACAATCGCGTATCAGAGTGCGCCCGAGATACCGATGGAATCATCACGAGCATTTGGACCCCGTGGAACGCGTGTGATGAGAGCGCGAGGTTAGAGTCCCGGACTCGAACATTGTGCGAAGGGGGACAAGAATCGATCGAGATCGCTTCGAGGGAGTGTGGCGACGTTGGAGATGTCGATGGCGGGGCAGAGACTCCTGATGATGACCCCCGGGCGACACCTACCGTTACGTCGCGCAGCGGGTGCTCGTCGACCCGACAGTCGATGCCTTGGTTGGTTCTTTCGATCGTCAGCCTTGTTGCCGTCCGTCGCCGGTGAACATCTCCGGTGAGGCTCCGCGACGGCTCACCATGCGCGGGGTGCTCCTCGTTGCCGCTAGCTACGCGGCTTTTGCTCTAGCATTTGTTTGGCTTGCGACTCCACCTGGAGTCGCGGCGCCGTTCTGGCCAGCGAGTGGGGTCGCAGTCGCGGTCGTTTGGGTCTACGGCCGTCGCGCCGTCGCGCCGATCTGCCTCGGCGCCTTCGTCGCCAATCTGCTCGTGCTCGGATTTTCGGCTGAAGGCCTGATCGGTGCGTCCGGAATCTCCCTCGCAGCAGGTACTGAGGCGCTTCTCGCTTGGTGGGCGCTCCGAGGTAAGGAGAGCGCTCCGATGCAGCATGCGCGGCACCTTGTTGGTGTCGGGCTGCTCGCACCATTGATCCCCGCGTTCATCGGCCCAATGGCAATCTTTGTCGCTTTTGACCTTGGTCTGGATCGGCTCCCGTTTGAGTTCGTATCGTGGTGGGCTGGGGATGCGATGGGCATTCTGATCGCCGGTCCGATCATACTTCGCGTGATCTCGCGGACTCCGCGAGGGAGGGTGACGAGACGGGTGGTCGTCGTCCCGATTTTGCTTCTCGGGATCGTGCTGAGCCTGAATTTCGCTGCGGTGCGTAACGTCGCAGATCGCGAATTGGAGGCGGCGAGCACGGAGCGCGGGCAGGCCGCAGGACGAACGGTCGAGCTCGGCCTCGCGCGGGTCGCCGAACTGACGTTCAACCTCTCCTCCTACTTTGATGCTAGCGAACTCGTGACAGCCGACGAGTTCGCGCTCTTCACAGCGCCGCCTCTGGAACGGATCGGAGGGGTCGAGAGTCTTGTCTGGTTTGAACTCCAAGAGAGTTCTGTGGGCGAGTCGGTCGTCGTTTCTCACGCGCAGCCATCCGATGTGGATTTTCCCGACGGCAACCTCCTCCTATCCCCCGCCTTCGCTCAGCTGCTGGGGACCCGGGAAGACTCTCGCGTTCGAGTGGCGCCGATCGGTGGTGACAACGACCTACTATTGGCGGTCGCTTGGACACCGAGGGGCTCGACGCCCGGATGGGCAGCAGCGCGGATCCGAGTGAGCGAGTTCCTGCCCGAGGTCTTTGATGGACGGATTCCCGAAGGCCTGACGCTGCGAGTCGCTGATGGCTCCGAGGCAGAAAGCCCCCTCCATCATCAGATCGGGTTTGGCGACCAGATACTCGAGGTTCGGTTCGAATCCTCTCCGCCTGGCGCCTCAGCGCGACGCGACCGTGACCTGCTCGTCAACTACGTGGTCGGGGTTCTCTTCGCGGCTGCGACGGTCCTCTTTCTTCTCTTAATCGCGGCCCACAACGAGGAGTTGGCGGCCGAGACAGCCAGTCGACGGGCGGCGGAAGAGCGGCTGAAACGGACCGCGGAAGAGCTCGCGCGGTCCAATCAAGACCTTGAGGAGTTTGCGTCTGGCGCCTCTCACGACCTTCGGGCCCCGCTCAGGGCCATCACCGGGCTTAGTGGGCTGGTGTTGGAGGATGAACGTGAGAGGCTTAGCGAGGAGTCCATCAAGATGCTGGAGCTCGTTCGGAGCAGGGCTGACAGGCTGGAGATGATGATTCGAGGGCTTCTTGACTACGCGCGCGTCGGGCAGGGAGGAGAGCCTGAGCTGATTCAGCTCGACGACCTCATCGCAGAGGCCGTGGAGATCGCTGTGGTTCCTCGGAAGTTTCAAGTGGAAGTCAGCGTACCGAAGCGCTTCCGGGCGCGGCGCGCAGCGCTGCTAACTGTGCTCACCAACTTGATAGCGAACGCGGCGCGGCACCACGATCGAGAGTCAGGAACCATCCGCGTCGTCGCCAGGCGGCAGCCGCTCACACTCCAGTGGCGAGTAGAGGATGATGGCCCAGGAATTCCGGACGCAGACAGGTCTCGCGTTTTCAAGGTGTTCACGACGTTGAAGTCGCGAGACCAGAACGAGTCCACCGGGATGGGGCTGGCGACGGTTCGCCGAATCGTCCAACGGGAAGGCGGGGAGGTTGAGTGTCAGCCTGGCGATCCGAGAGGTGTGGTGATCCAATTCTCATGGCCGGACGAACCCGAAGAACAGGGATAGGTAGCGCTTAAGCGTGCGAGAAAGGGCCGCGCTGCTCTCTTCGACTCGGAGCGCTCGTCTTGGATGAAGTCGAACACGATCGTCGGTCGTGTCTTCTTGATGCCGAGCGAAGGCGACCGAACTTCCGGCTTCGAACCGAACCAAAAACGAAGAAGGGCGCCGTTATCGGGCGCCCTTCGGTCGTTCGAGAATGACTACTGCGCGCAGTACACTCGCACCTGGCTCGGCGTGTAGATGCCGCCAGTGAGGCTCGCGATGATTCCCTGGTACCAAGCAATCTTGGTGTGAACGCGAGCTACTCCGTTCGGACAAACATTGCGGGCATCGATGTCTCCCTCGATGTTCGCAAGACCCCAGAAGAGCGAGTGATGGAACGTGTCGTCGACCGCAGCTTCCGGGTACGCGGTATCGGAGATAACGATGTTGTGGCGGTAGCAGCCGGAAAAGAGCGCCGAGAGGGCGAGAAGAGTGAGCACGAGTACGAACTTAGGCATGGACTTCCTCAGAGAGTGGACAGGGATGATTCATTTAGCACAGCCCGCCCGGCAATCGAAAGTCTCAGATGTCGATGCTCAACTCGACCAGTCGTCGGTAGAATGTGGCCCGACTAATCCCGAGCAAGCGGGCAGCCTTCGTTCTGTTCCCACGAGCCTCGGCGAGGGCTGCCTTGATACGCTCTACATCGTCCTGTGGCAGAATAATGTTGTGTGGCGTGTAGGCACTTCGCCGCATGTTCCGGAACTCAGGGGGAAGGTCGCGTGCGGCGATGAGGTTGTTCTTCGAACGCATCGCCCCAAAGTTGATCGCCGACCGCAGTTCCCGCACGTTTCCTGGCCATGAATGCACAAAAAGTGCGGCCAAACAATCTTCCGTGATCCCCTGCACGTCCTTTCCTGTCGCCGCCCGGGCACGCTCGATGAAGCGGTTCACCAGAAGCGGGATGTCTCCGCGCCGCGTCCGAAGTGGCGGGAGATTCACCCTAACGACCCGAATTCGATACATCAGATCGGCTCGGAAATTCCCGAGCTCGACTTCCTCTTGGAGGTCGTGGTGTGTCGCGCAGATGACTCGGACGTCCACCTTACGAGGACAGGATTCACCCATGCGTGTGATCTCACCTTCTTCAAGGACTCGTAGGAGCGCGACTTGCACTTCGCGCGAGATGTCACCGATCTCATCAAGGAAGAGCGTGCCGCCGTCAGCTGCCTCGAAGTAGCCAGAGTGGTCTTTGTGAGCGCCTGTGAACGCACCCTTGCAGTGTCCGAAGAGCTGACTCTGGAGGAGCGACACTGAGAGGGCGGCACAGTTGACCGCGATAAACGGCTTTTTCGCGCGTGGTGACTCGCCGTGAATCGCCTGCGCGACGAGCTCCTTTCCGGTGCCGGTCTCGCCCTCGATCAGAACGGTCCAGCTGACTCCAGCGAAGTCGCGGACTTGGTCGTAGACCGAGAGCATTTCGGCGGAGCGGCCGACGAGATCGTGGAAAACGCTTCGTTCATCAAGCTCTTGCCGCAGGTACTGAACCTCGGTCTCATCATAGAACACCCAGATAGCGAGCCCCTCTTCACGCGGGTCATCGAAGACTTCCACGCTTAGAGTCCGACTCCGACCGTCGCCGTGATCGACCCGCACCACTGTGCGCTCTCGGTGCTCAGGGGGAGCGCCCGAGAGGTCTCTGAGAACCTGCGTATGCTCCTCTGAGAGGGGGAGAGCTTGGTCCCAGAACTCGCCCTTAGCCGCGCCGTGCTCGATCCGGAAGATCTCGGCGGCCGACTTACTCATGAAGCGGATTCGCCCCTCGGGGCTCACGATCGCAGTTCCAGCGCGGAGCCGATCGAGGATCGAGACGAGGTCCTGGTTGGCGCGCTCTACCCTCGCGACCGTAGTCTCGAGGCGGCGCTCCATGCGCACGCGCTCGGTCACCTCCATGACGACGCCGGTAACGCCGGCCACTCCGTCCTCGCCGGCGGATGGCGAGAGCCGAAGCTCAGCCACTCTGCTGCCCACTTCGAAGGTCGCCCGACTCGCTCGGCCCGCGAGAGCGCGCGCGAGGGCATCCGCCGCTTCTTCGTGGGCGTGCAAGAGCCTTTCGAAGTCTTGTCCCGTCGGGTCTGTGTCGATTCCCAGAATATCCGACAGCACCGCTCCAGTCGCGACGCGGCACTTGGCCGACGCGTCCAGCGCGAAAATCGCGACCGGAGCCGCAGACACAACGGCACTCAGATTCCGCTCGGAGTCCATCAGCGCGGCTTCGGCTTTGGAGCGCGCCGTTAGGTTCTGTGCGCTGCGGATCGCGATCG
>JBLHWZ010000123.1:0-14468 GCA_047629415.1 Bradymonadia bacterium
ACATTACGTCTCTGAGCGGGACGCGGTTCTCCAGGTGCGTGAGTCCGCCACGCCGCAGGAACTCACCTCGGCCTGGGCCGCCGTCGCGAACGCCCAGTTCGAAGCTTATCGAATTCACTTTGCGGGGCGCTCTCGCGTCTCTCGGCGCCCTGCGCTGATCGAGCGCCTTCTCGGAAACCTCGAGTTTGCCAAGACCAACATGAGCACGCTCATTCAGGCGGGCCACGAGGTCGAGATCAATACCAAGAACCGTCAGCGCGTCAGGGAGCGACTTGAGTCCTACGGCCGTGAGGCCGAGGCCATCCGCAAGGCCCGTGAGGAGGCCAGCGTATATGATCTGATCGACAGCCTCGGCCAAGAGGCAAATCTTGTGATGTCCGACTACGGCAACGAGTTCGCTGGAAAGAATCGGGCGACCCGAGACACCGTCAAGATGGCCGGTCTCCTCGACCGACTCGTCGAAGTCGAACGTCAGATGTGGGCCCTCGGCAGGGTCTATGAGAACGAAACGAACGAGCGCAACACAGGCATCGTGCACGATACTTTGATCGTCTACGGGGCAGAGTGGCAGGCGATTCGCGAAGCGCAGTCCAACTAGCTACCGAGCCTGGCCGGGCTACCGGGCGGAACGGAGCGCTGGACTACTGATGCGATCTAGCCAGCACTGCAGCAGGACCCTAACTCTGAGCTAGCGCTCGTTGGAGCCAGCGCTCGTTGGA
The DNA here is from genome assembly GCA_047629415.1 of Bradymonadia bacterium. GTDB lineage: Bacteria > Myxococcota_A > Bradymonadia > REDH01 > REDH01 > CBDUJZ01. Next base: position 720 of record JBLHWZ010000123.1, read on the forward strand.
GCCAGCGCTCTGTTAGGAACGAGCATGGGGGCGAGCGCCGTGGCCTAGCGGCCTTCAGGCTCGGAGACTGTGGCTGCCGGGGTCGCGTCGCCGGTTGCTTCCGTGTCAGGATCTTCCGAGCGAAGCCGCACGGTGCTCGTCTTGTCGACGAACTTTCCCTGCATTCCGTCGTAGAACGCCCGGATCTTGTCCATGTCCACTTTCTGGTCGCCCGTCAGATAGATGGTCGGCCCGAACCCGGTGGTCTTCGTCTTGAAGTCTAGGAAGGCACAGACGACGGGGACGTCAGCCGCCAACGCGATCCGGTAGAAGCCGGATTTCCAGTGGTCTCGAAAGCTACGCGTCCCACTCGGCGGGATCGCGACATGCAGGAAGTCCCGCGTCGCGAATTGCCCCGTGATCTGGGCTACGAGCCCTCCCGGCGCTGAACGATCCACAGCGACCCCGCCCACTAGCGGGTAGAACCAGCCAAGAGGGCCTTCGAAAAGCGTGTGCTTCCCAAGCCAATTCAAGGACTCTCGAAAGCTCCAAATCGCCGCCAGGAAGAGGGGGAAGTCCCAGTTCGACGTGTGCGGCACGCAGAGCATGACGTACTTGTCGATCGCTGGTTTTTCACCGGCTCGCTTCCATCCAAAGATCTTGAGGAAGAAGAGTCCGAAGAGTCGCTTCATGTCAGGTCACTCGCGGGGGGTGCATTGTGCATACTCCGTGAACGACCGAATCGCGATGATGTAGGGCTGTCGCCCTAACGTCGCCGCCGGAGAGCCAGGAGCGCGATCGAGGCAAACGCCCACGCGATGCCCGGTGTGCGGGCCGATGAGCACTTGCCGTCGTCAGCGACAAATCCCGTTCCTGCAGCAGGAACGTCGCTTACGTCCTCTTCTTCTTCGTCGTCGAGGAAGGCGAAGTCGTCACAGATATACGCGTCGTGGCAGATTCCGATTTCGGCGGCATCGGGGTTGAAGCAGAATTTCGCTCCGCGCGCATCGAAGCACCGGGCGTCGCCTGCGCAGTCGGTGTCAGACTCGCACTCCGCTGAGCAGACGCTGATATCGTTTCCAATTCCGATGCACGAGCCGGAGACACACTGGCTGTCTGCCACACAGGGCTCGCAGACGTCACAAGCGGTCGCGGGGTCACGCACGACCTCTCCGCCGCAGATCCAGTCGGGATTGCAGACACCGGCAGCGGCTGCGTCGGAGTTTAGGCAGAGGCTACGCTCCCCGTTGGCCCCGTCCGGTACAGCGAAACACTGAGTGCTCGCCGGGCACTGATCATTACTCTGGCAATCGATTGTGCAGACGCCGCCATCTCCGAAGTTGACGCAGGCACCATCACCACAGTCTGCGTCGTCGCTACAACCGTTGCAGACCAGGCAAGCTCCGCCCCGGTCGCGGTTATCGATCGGGTCACAAGCGTCGCCCATCCCGTCGGTATCCGAGTCAACCTGCTCGGTATTTTCGACGTCGAGGCAGTTGTCGTCATCGTCCTGAATGCCGTCTAGGTCGGCATCTGCAAAGAATGGGTCGCTGTCGCCAGACACCACCCACGGCGGAGGATCGTAGCCGCCCATGTCAGCCGCAATATCAGCGATATCGCGGATCCAGAAGCCCCAATCCTGAACATCCGAGTAGGTGGATGTGGTGCAGCCCTCGCCGCCGCGCGAGAGCACGCCGAATACTCGCTGGAACTCATCCAGCGCGGGACCACCAGAGTCTCCTTGGCACGTGCCGTCCGAGCCGATCCACTCGTTGGTGTCGATCGAGTTGCCGACGAATCGTTGACAGTCGGCGCCATCGCAGAAGACCTCGCGGTCATCCAACCAGCGACGTGTTCCTGCTTCGCCCGCCCCATTGGTGTCGCCGTATCCGTGAGCCGTATAGTTCTCACCCGCCGTCGCCGTGATGTCGACGCGTGGAGTGTGCGGGACAGCGATTGAGTCAGGGACGTTACTGCTGAGGATCATGAGCGCGATGTCCGCACCGCAGAGGTCTCTGCTGCCGAGCGGAATCTGAATCTCGTCTACCCGATAGAAGTTGCCCGACATCGAGAAGGTCGTGTCGGTGGTCACAAAGAACGAGTCCGGCGAGTAAACACTACCGAACTCGGTCTGACCGCACCGTACGTACGAGCTCGGTACCTCGGCAACGCAGTGTTGCGCGGTGAGCACGAGATTCGGGGCGATCAACGTCCCTGAGCACATACCGCCTTGGGCCGTGTTGAACATCCCGACGACCGCGGTGTTCAGATTATCGACCTGCCCCCCCATGATCGCTTGTTGAACCTGGACAATCTCCCAGGTTGTGTCAGCAAGGGCTTCCAGTCGCGCTTCACGGCTCTCGTCGGCCGTGCAGGCTCCAACGCAGAGTAGGAGCGACGGGACGACCATCTTCAGTGCGGGACGTAGTTGCATGTAGGATATGTCGGGGTGTGCGGCGTTGGGGAGCGCCGCGTTCGAAGCGCGTGCGCGGTCTACCAGAACTTGAATTCGGATCGAAGGGAGGCGCGCGCCAGCCTTCGTTCTTCGCTCCGCACACTGATGCCTCGGGGGTCGATTCGGTTCGCGCCGCGGCAACGAACGCGCCCGAGCCAGCGCCAAGCGCTCTGAGCAAGACCCGCAGATTCGCCCGCATTCAGCGGGCGAGTCGAGTCAAACTTCGACCTCGCGCTCGAAGCGGGATTTGCACTCCCTGAAGTGTTCGATCGCCAAGCAGACATCTCGCATCCAATCGCGCAGGTCTGAGGTTCGCTGGCTGGCACGGAGTTCCAACGTAGCGATGGACGCCCGCAGCAGGACAAGTGACCGCTCGCCCCACTCGTCATCGATCATGTCGCTCGGCTGCTCGAAGGGGGTCACGGAGCCGATGACCTGCTCCAGATCGAGTGCCGCCCTCTCCACCGCCGATCGGACGACGGGGACCGGGGGTCGGTGTTCATCGACGACGTCGATACGCTCCTGGAGGCTAGTCGCCGAGGAGGCGATCCTTTGCACGCTCCCGACGAAGTCACTGAATTGAACTACATCGCGTTCTGCTGTCTTATCCAATCGATCGTCTCACTGAGCGTTTCGTTGAGTTGCCGCGGCGAAAAGCCGAGGTCTTGGCGGGCCGCCACCGAGTCGATGAACCAATAGTGTCGGGACATTTCTGCGACAACTGGATCCAACGTATCACGAGAAGCCGTAAGCGGGCTGACGGCGCGCGTCGCCGCGATCACCAGCGAACTGGGAATCTTTAAGCGGGGAGCCTTCACACCACTGATCTGCTCCAGCCTGCCGAAGAGCTCTTCAAAGCTCAGGTTCTCGGCACCGAGGAGATAGCTCCTAGCTGGGTTCGCGTGCTCCAGCGCGCTGACGAAGGCTGCAGCGGCGTCCCGAACATCGACGCACGCGAGGCCGCCGGTGGGAACGATGGGCACCGAGCGAGTGAGGAAGTCCCTGACAACACCCGTCGACGCGTAACGCCGATCTCCGGGCCCGAGCATCAGTGAGGGCCGCATCGCAATAACCTCAAGGTCAAGCGCCGCTCCGCGGTCGAACGCAGCGCGCTCGGCTTCGATCTTGGTCAGGTAGTAAGGCCACGCGCGCACCGTCCGCGCCGCATGAGGCGAGCTGTCGTCGGCAACGACTGCCCGTGACCGATGTACACCAACCACGCCAGAGGTCGAAGCGAAGACGACCCGCCGAATCCCGGCTGAGCGAGCAGCCTCAACAGCGTTCACAGTGCCTTGCACGTGGAGCTCCCGAAGCGGCCGATAGCCTTCGCGGCGCGTAAACGTGACCCGGCCGGCGAGGTGGACGATCGCGTCGTGCCCTTCCGCTGCCTGAAACAGAGTTCGGCGCTCCTCAACCGAGCCCGCGAACCATGCTGAACCCACTAGCGGCTCAGTACGGGAAAAAACGGTCGCGTGGTGGCCGGCGCTGAGCAGACACCGAACAACCGCCTCACCGAGGAAACCCGAACCGCCTGTTACGAGCACTTTCATTAGGGCCGATATAGACGAGAGCGGTGCAAAAACCCACGAAGACCTTTGACGGTGACAGAGCGAGGGCCCAAGAGTCCCCGTCCCTTGCTCTCACAGGAGCGTGAATGCGCCACCTCGCACGCAGCGAACCGCCCAAACCGACCAAGCTCGACTGGGAGATCATCCGGTCTCTCATCCCGTATTTGGGCGCCTACAAGGGACGTGCGGTCTTCGCTCTGTCGTTCCTGATCCTCGCGAAGGTCGCGACGGTGTCGGTCCCGCTCGTGTTGCGAGAGGTGGTCAACTCTCTGGATGCCAGCATCACGGTTGTGCAGGCCATTCCGCTGGCGTTTTTGATCGCCTACGGCGCGCTGCGGCTGACGTCGTCTCTCTTCCGAGAGATACAGACGACGATCTTCGCGCGCGTCCGTAGCGGAATCCAGAGGCGACTGTCGTTGCAGGTCGTTTCGCACCTCCACCAGCTCTCGCTCCGGTTCCATCTAGAGCGAAAGACAGGAGAGCTAACCCGGGATATTGGCCGCGGGACGAGCAGCGTGACGACCGTGCTCAATCACATGCTCTTCAACATCCTGCCGACCTTCATCGAGCTGGCGTTGGTCTCGGCGATCCTCTTCACGCAGTACGACGCCAAGTACGCGATCGTCGCAGTCGTGACCGTCACGCTCTACGGCGCCTCGACGTTCACTCTGACCCAATGGAGGTTGAAATTCCGAACGGGGATGAACCGGCAGGACAGTGAGGCGAACTCACGTGCTGTCGACGCGCTGCTGAACTTCGAGACGGTGAAGTACTTCGGGAACGAAGAGTTCGAACTTGAGCGATACGATGAGAGCCTTCGGAAGCTCGAAGACCTCTCGGTTAAGAGCCAAGCTTCGCTCTCGTTACTGAATGTCGTGCAGGGCGCTCTGATCGCCGTTGGGGTCACGAGCATTATGATCATGGCGTCTCAAGGCGTCGTGGATGGCGACCTCACAATTGGCGACCTCGTCGCCGTGAACGCGTTCCTGCTTCAACTCTTCGTACCGCTCGGATTCCTGGGAACTATCTACAGCATGCTGAAGCACGCTCTGAACGACATGGAGCGCATGTTCGCCCTCTTAGAGAAGCAGCCGGAGGTCGTGGACGCCTCGGACGCGAAGACGCTTGAGGTGACGGACGGAGCGGTAGAGTTCCGCGACGTGTCGTTCGGCTACGATGCCGACAGGCAGGTCCTCTACAACGTCAGCTTCACGATCCCCGCGGGTCACAAGGTTGCGGTTGTCGGGGCTAGCGGAAGCGGTAAATCCACGCTCTCTCGGCTGCTCTACCGGTTCTACGATATTGGCGAAGGAGCCTTGCTGATCGACGGGCAGGACATCCGGAATGTGACACAAGCTTCGCTCCGATCGGCCATCGGAATCGTGCCGCAGGACACCGTGCTCTTCAACGACACGCTGGAGTTCAACATCCGTTATGGCCGGCTCGGCGCGAGCGATGAGGAGGTCCGCGAGGCCGCCCGGATGGCCCAGCTTGAGCAGTTCATCCAAGAGCTGCCGGCAGGATACGGAACAGTCGTAGGAGAGCGCGGTCTGAAGCTCTCTGGTGGTGAGAAGCAACGTGTCGCGATCGCACGCGCGCTGCTCGCGAATCCGAAGATCCTCATCTTCGACGAAGCCACCTCCTCACTAGACTCCGAATCCGAGCAGGCGATCGTCCAGGCGTTACGAGCGCTCGATCGCGATCGATCGTCTCTGGTGATCGCACACCGACTCTCCACGATTGTTGATGCAGACACGATCGTAGTCATGGGGTCCGGCCACATTCTCGAGTCCGGAACTCATGACGAGCTACTGGCGTTGGGCGGCCAGTACGCGCTCCTCTGGGAGCTCCAGCAAGCAGAGGACAGCGGCGCCGAGCTCTAGAGCGCCGTGCTAGCGCCTCGTTTGCTCCGAGGACGCGGGGCTGGCCGGGCGGGAAGCCAAGCTCGCATGGATAGCGCTTCCCTCGTAGCGAGAACGCCCCCCTTCGCAGAGACGGCGCCTTCCTCGAAAAGAGAACACTGAGCGCAGAGAGAACGCCTCCCTCGCAGGGGCGGCGCCTCCATCGCAGAGGCGGCGCCTTCCTCGCAGAGACGGCGCCTCCCTCGCAGAGACGGCGCCTCCCTCGCAGAGGCGGCTCCTGCCTCGCAGAGGCGGCGCCTCCCTCGCAGAGGCGGCGCCTAGCTCGCGAGTTCTTCGACGCTTGGGCAGGTGCAGACCAAGTTCCGGTCTCCGTACGCGTTGTCGACACGGCCGACCGAGGGCCAGAACTTGTGAGTCCGCACCCACGGCGCGGGGAACGCCGCGACGTCTCGAGAATACGGGTGGTCCCACAAATCGGCGGTGACGATCGCAGCCGTGTGAGGCGCATTGCACATGGGATTGTCATCTTCGGGCCACACGCCTTGAGCGACAGCGTCGATCTCAGCGCGAATGGCGATCATCGCATCGCAGAAGCGATCAAGTTCGGCGCGAGGCTCGGACTCGGTCGGCTCGACCATGAGCGTGCCTGGAACTGGCCAGGACATCGTCGGCGAGTGGAACCCATAGTCTATCAGCCGCTTCGCGACGTCTTCCACATCGACTCCGTGAGCCTTGAACGGGCGCAGGTCGAGAACGAACTCGTGGGCGACTCGGCCGTTCGGCCCGCGGAAGAGGACCTCGTAATGTCCCTGCAGCCGCGCAGCCATGTAGTTGGCGTTCAGGATCGCCATTTCTGTCGCGCGGCGTAGTCCGCCGGCGCCCATCATCGCGATATATGCGTACGAGATCGGCAGGATCGATGCCGAGCCAAACTCGGTCGCGGACACAGGGCCCATCGCGCGCGCCGCGTCTTCACCGGTCACCGGATGGCCCGGCAAGAACTCTGCGAGATGCGGTGCGACACAGATCGGGCCCATTCCTGGACCGCCACCACCGTGCGGGATGCAGAACGTCTTGTGGAGATTGAGGTGGCATACGTCGGCACCAAAGTCGCCAGGGCGGCAAAGACCGACCTGCGCGTTCATGTTCGCACCGTCGAGATAAACTTGTCCGCCGTTGGCGTGCACGATCTCGCAAATCTCTCGGATGCTCTCCTCGAACACGCCGTGGGTCGAAGGGTAGGTGACCATCAACGCGGCGAGCTCTCGCCTGTGTTTTTCTGCTTTGGCGCTTAGATCAGCGACGTCGATGTTGCCGTCTTCGTCGCACTTCACGGCGACGACGCGCATTCCGGCGGTCACGGCGCTAGCGGGGTTAGTGCCGTGTGCAGAGACCGGGATCAAGCAGACATTCCGCTCCGGATTTCCTGCTGCGCGGTGAAACTCTCGGATTACCATCAGCCCAGCATACTCACCCTGCGAGCCCGCATTGGGCTGCAGTGAGGTGGCAGAAAAACCGGTAATCTCGGCTAGCCAGCCCTCCAGACGCGTGAAGAGTTCCTGGTAGCCCGCGGTCTGCGAGGCGGGAGCAAATGGATGAATCGCACCGAACTCAGGCCAGGTCACGGGGATCATCTCCGTCGTGGCGTTCAGCTTCATTGTGCAGGAGCCAAGCGGAATCATCGACGTCGTCAACGACAGATCCCGAGCCTGTAACCGGTGCAAGTAGCGGAGCATCTCGTGCTCGGAACGATGCGAGTGAAAGACCTCATGAGTGAGGAACGCGCTCGTCCGACGGAAGCCCTCCGGAATGGCGCGACCGGCGTCCATGAGCTGTTCGAGATCCACCTCTGCACCAATGGCAGAAAGCAACTCCGTGAGTTCGCCGAGCGTAGACTTCTCGTCGATGGAGATGGAGAAACCGTTTGGCAGCGGACGTAGATTGAACCCGCGCTCGCATGCCGCAGCCACCACGGCTGGACCGTCGGACGAGATAACTCGAACGGTGTCGAAGAAAGGCGCATCGCCGACCTCCAAACCGGCCTCTGTCAGTGCGGCAGCGAGGACTCTCGCGAGCGCATTCACTCGAGAGGCGATCTGCACCAAGCCCTCGGGACCGTGGTAGGTCGCGTACGCCCCCGAGATGATGGCGAGCAGCACCTGGGCAGTGCAGATGTTGCTTGTCGCGCGGTCTCGTCGGATGTGCTGCTCACGGGTCTGCACCGCCAGGCGGTAGGCAGGATTCCCGTGCGAGTCGATCGACAAGCCGATGATGCGGCCCGGCATCTGTCGCGTAAATCTCTCGTGCGTCGACATGTAGGCCGCATGCGGCCCACCGAACCCGAGCGGAACTCCGAATCGCTGCGTCGTGCCGATCGCGATGTCTGCGCCCCACTCCCCAGGGGAAACGAGCACAGTGAGGGCCAAGATGTCAGCGGCGGCGACGAGCAGCGCCCCCGCAGCGTGTGCACGATCTGCAAGCGCCCCGTAGTCATAAACTTCACCGAAGGTGTTGGGGTACTGCACGAGAATGCCGCAGATATCGCCGGTACCAAAGTCCGCGGAGTCCGCCGGACCTACAATGAGCTGAATGCCCATCCCTTCGGCACGAGTGCGGACGACCTCGATCGTCTGAGGGTGGCAATCATCCGCGACGAAGAAGGTGTTCTTCTTCTTGCGAGCCGCAGCCCAGGCCATCGCCATCGCTTCTGCTGCCGCGGTACCCTCGTCCAAGAGAGACGCGTTAGCCAACGGGAGGCCGGTGAGATCCACGACCATCGTCTGATAGTTCAGCAGCGCTTCCAGCCGGCCCTGAGCGATCTCGGCCTGGTAGGGTGTATACTGAGTGTACCAGCCGGGATTCTCCAGGATGTTTCTGAGGATCACGGGCGGGGTCACGGTGTCGTGGTAGCCAGCACCGATAAGCGAGCGAGCAACCACGTTCTTGTTCGCGATCTCGCGGAGCTCGGCGAGGACCTCCTGCTCCGTAAGACCAGGTCCGGTGTCGAGACTCCGGCCGAAGCGGATCGCCGGCGGCACGGCCTCATCCATGAGCGAGTCGATGGACTCAGCGCCAACGGTGGCGAGCATGGCCGGCACCTCGGCGGATCTCGGTCCAATGTGACGATCGACGAAACGGTCTTGAGCTTGGATGAGATCGCGGAGGTTCATCTTACCAATGGGCTTGCCGGTTTGCGGCGTTTCGGGAGGACCGTGGCGGCTAACGCGCGCTCCCATACAGGATTTGTAGAGGACTGTAATTCAGATCGTTGGGCGATCGCTGCGAGCGGGCGCACGCCTGTTCCTGACGGATAACAACAATGCTGGCTTCCCCCCACTAGATGCCTAAAGACAGGCCGCGGCTCCCCCAAAGATGCATCCTCTCGCGTCTTCCCAACGGGTTAGCTATAGGCCGTGCCTAGCCGAAACCCGAGGTACCGATGCCCTATCTTCAGAGAGGATCCACCAGGGTCCACTACGAGACCATGCCGAGTCACGGCGAGCCGCAGGGCACTTTGCTCTTCGTCCCCGGGCTCTCGGCGAACACGCGGTCGTTCCCTCGCCTCTTTGACGGGCTTCGTAAGCGCTTCGATCTTATCGCGTTCGACCCGCGGGGCGCTGGGCAGTCGACGAATACGTTCACCAAGTTCCGCCTCAAGGATATCGCCGACGATGCCGTCGCGATCCTCGATGAACTCGACGTTCAACAGGCTCACGTCATGGGCCTCTCGATGGGCGGAATGATCGCCCAAGAGATGGCCCTCGCTCACCCCGAGCGGATCGCAGACCTCGTCTTGTGTTGCACGATGTGCGGGAACCGGCCGGGACGAAGACCCAGCCCATTGATCGTCGGCCGGCTCATCCGAGGTGTGTTGAGCGCTACGGGAGAGGCCCGAACGGCCGAAGGCATCGCCGAGCGTTTCGGGCCACTGCTTTTCGCTGAGGGCACTCCCAAGGAACTCCAGGTCGACTTCTTCGGCCCACGGTCAGGGTCTAACGCTCCGACGAAGAGCGGCCTCGTCTCGCAACTCCTCGCAGTACGGTCCTTCGGCGTGCACCAGCATCTGAACACGGTTCAACACCGAACATTGGTCATCCACGGCAACGACGACATCCTCGTTCCGACCATGAACGCGCAGGTGCTGCACGACGCGCTGCCAAACTCAGAACTGGCTCTGCTGCCCGGCGGACACGTGTTCTTCCACGAGCACCCCGAACTCTTCATCCAAAGCCTCGACCGTTTCTTCGAGGCAGCCACGAGCACTGCATGACCTACACATTCTACAAGACGCTCCATGTATTCGGCGTCATCCTCCTCTTCACGTCTCTAGGAGCCTATGCGCACCATAACGCGATGGGCGGAACCAAGGAGAGCAACACGCGGCGGGCAGTCACCGCTGCATCGCATGGTATCGCCCTGCTGATCCTGCTGGTAGCTGGCTTCGGAGCCGCCGGTAAGGGCGGAATGATGAGCAACGGGTTCCCCCTCTGGCTAATCGCGAAACTCATTCTGTGGCTCTTCTTCGGCGGCGCCGTCGCCATCCTCAGCAAGAAGCCCGGCGTTGGCTCGGTGCTCTGGTGGGTGTTGCCTCTCCTCGGCGGCGTTGCCGCGTATCTCGCGATCTACAAGCCGTTCTAGAAATGTCGGACATCAAGCAGATTCTCGGCGAGTACCGCACGCTGCACATCGTTGGGCTCTCGTCCAACGAAAGCCGAGACAGCCATCGAGTTGCGCAGTACCTGCAGACGCACGGCTACCGGACGATTCCTATCAATCCTCGTGAAGAGACCGTACTTGGTGAGGTCAGCTACCCATCGCTGGCCGCCGCCGCTGCGGCAGCTCCAGTTCGCCTCGTCGACGTATTCCGTCGCGGGGATGCACTCCCGGGAATCGTGGGCGACATTCTCGAGCTCGGCACGGTAGAGATTGTCTGGCTGCAACTCGACGTCCACCACGAGGAGTCGGAAGCACGACTCAGAGACGCTGGCATCACGGTGGTCGCTGACAAGTGCATCAAGGTCGAGCACTCGCGGCTCTTCTTCTAAGCCAGTCCCGAAGACCGTTTAGACTCGGATACTTGAATGATAAGGGCGGCCCATTGGGCCGCCCTTGTCATTCGCGCACACGAACGAAAAACGGCGGCCCAACGGGCCGCCCTTCTTTCGATGTGTCTCCCGCTACGGGACGAGCTCGGCGGTCGATGCTGTGTAGTCGAAGCCTGCGGCGCCGCAGGTCTCACCGACTGAGCGATTCACCTCATATCGGATGGTGTACACAGGACCCGCGATGGGTGATTCTGCGAACTCGAACTCGAAGTACTGGCTGGTCACGCCATCTAAAAGGACCATCTCGTCGACGTAGATACCGTTGACCGAAACGTCGAAATCCTCGGAGTCACAGGTGAGGAAGTTCGGAACGACGACTGCGGTGATGTTGAGGCCAGCGATGGTCGGATAAGCCGTCGTCCAAGTGAACTCGATGAAGTCGCCCAGAACGTACGGTGCTAAGCGGGTGCCGAAGTCCTGTGGGTCGTCGGCCGACGGTGATGGCACGGTCTCCGTCGCGGGCACCGGCGGAGCGGTGATGTTGATCGTGTAAGCGCCGAAGGCCAGAGAATCGACACCGTCGACCACGATGAGCAGCTCATCAGCGATGCTGAGTTCGAGCGTCACCGAGGAGGTGACGAAGGGGAACGCGTTGTCGTTGCAAGCGGTCTCGGCGCCGTCGCAGAGGTCTCCGGCTCCGTCCTGGATGATGAGGAGCGTGTCGAAGCTCGATCCCAGGGTATCGAACGTCCATGAACCGGAGTGCGTCGGACGCCAGTAGAACGCGGCATCAGCGCCATTCGTCCCGCCGCAGGTGGAGTTGTAGTTGTCTAATGCCAACGTCGTGTCTCCTGTGACCACCCCAGCGCCAGACTCGTACTCAATGGAATCGTTGAAGCACTGAACCTCGCACGAGCCGCTACAACCGTCGCCGTTGTAGATATTGCCGTCATCGCACTCTTCGCCGATGAGCGGCTGAAGGATGCCGTCACCGCAGAGCTCATCCTCGCAAACCGAGTTGCAGCCGTCGCCGCTGATGATGTTTCCGTCGTCGCAGTCCTCAAGGCCGACCGGCTCACCGTCGCCGCAGATTTCCTGCTGACAGAGCGGGGTACACCCATCACCGAGGTCCTCGTTGCCGTCGTCGCAGTCTTCGAGAAGCGCCGGCTGGACAATGCTGTCACCACAGAACTCGGTGATGCAGCCGCTGGTGCAACCGTCTCCCTCGACCGCGTTGCCATCGTCACACTCTTCAACACCGACCAATTCTCCGTCGCCGCAGATCTCAAGCATACAGCTAGAGCAGCCGTCGCCATCGACATCGTTGCCATCGTCACAGCCCTCGTCGCCCTCGACGATTCCATCACCGCAGACGGGCGCCGGGACAAACGTAATGTCGGTCGCGAATGTGCCACAGTTTGATGCGAATCCAGTCACGACCACGATTGCGGAGGCGCCTGTTTCGAGCTCAAGCGAGATTTCGGACGCCAAACCTTCGGTGTCGTCGTTACAAACAATCTCTGCTCCGTCGCAGGCCGTGCGGGCGTAGATCGTGGTGTCATAGCTACGGGTGCCGTTCGCGGTGCTAAAGGTATACGTGCCGGCTCCGGCGGCGACGTACTCGAACATATAGTCCCCGCCGTCGTTTGCCGTGCCGCAGGTCGCGGGTCCGTCTACGTCGCCGGTGAAGCAGGTGTTGCCGGAGACAACCGCATCGCCAACCTCGGAGGTAGAGATGAATGGGCACACGAGGGTCTCTAAGACACAGGCGGAGCTGCAGCCGTCGCCATCGAAGCCGTTGCCGTCGTCACAGGCTTCGCCCTCGTCGAGGGTACCGTTTCCACAGTCGATGCGGCAGTCCGAGCAGCCGTCACCGTCAACGCTGTTGCCGTCGTCGCAGTTCTCCCCACGCTCAAGGTCGACGATGCCGTCGCCGCAAAACGACTCGACCGCGCAGAGCGAGTCGCATCCGTCATCGTCATCGGTGTTGCCGTCGTCGCACTCTTCGTCGTCGTCGACAGTGCCGTCGCCGCAGAGCTGCTCAATCACGCACGCATCCGAGCAACCGTCGAGGTTGTCGAAGTTGCCGTCATCACATTCCTCGCCGATGTCCTCCTGGAGAACGCCGTCGCCGCAGAACTCTTCGGCGCAGACGGACGAGCAGCCATCACCGTCTTCGGTGTTGCCGTCATCGCACTCTTCGGCGAGTCCGCGCTCGCCGTCGCCGCAGAAAGGTTCTGTGGCACAACTCGCGTCGCAACCGTCGCCGTCGTCGGTGTTGCCGTCGTCGCACTCTTCACCGTCGTCGACCGCCCCGTTGCCACAGTCGCCGCAGATACTCGTGGTCGGAACACAGACGCTTCCCACGATTTCGTCACCGTCGAAAATCTCGATGCAGTCGGTGCCTTCAGCGCACTCTTCGAGGCAGGCGACCGCGCAAAAGAACCCGTTGTCGAGTTCGATGCAAAGACTGTCGCCTCCGCACTCGTCATCGGTTTCGCACGCCGTGCACGCGTCTGCGATCTCGATCACACAATCTTCGTCGCAGCCATCACCACTTTCGCTGTTCCCGTCATCACACTCTTCGACTTCGTCGACTGTTCCATCGCCACAGACTGGACCGACATCAGGGTCGACGTCCGGATCGACGTCCGGATCGACGTCAGGATCGACGTCAGGATCGACGTCCAGGTCGACGTCCAGGTCGACGTCCAGATCGACGTCCAGATCGACATCAATGGTTACGTCAGGATCGATATCCAGATCGACATCAACGGTTACGTCAGGCTCGGTGTCTGGGCCAGTGTCTGTACCAGTGCCAGAAGCAGGCTCATTGCCAC
>JBLHWZ010000124.1:0-14452 GCA_047629415.1 Bradymonadia bacterium
GCACGGTTGTTGCTCAGACGGAGACCGTCCTCGACATCGACTTCAACCCGATGGACCTGCGCGGTGCTACCCTCGTCACGGGCGACGCTCTGGAGACGGACTCGGTGTACCGCTTCGACGACGTCATCGACGTCGAAGGCGTCACCGTCCGAGCGTTCCTTACGCTCGTCGAGGTCTCACCGGACGCGACGATCACTCGGTTCGACGACGCGGTCAACCCGGCGCGCTACGAGCCGCGGATCGGAGCCGGTGGCAGCGGTGGCTACGTCGACTACCTGATTCGGTTTGTCGATCAGGCCGACGATAGCCCGGTGGCGCTCGAGAACTTCGCCATCACCGGCGTCGATATTGACGGCGCCTCCGGCTACCAAGAATACCATGAGGTCGGCGGATTCAGCAGCTATATCGTGGACCGTGATACGGGCCTGACGATCGGGCCCGGCACATCAGGGCGGACGCTCTTCCGGGGACTGACCTCCAGCCTCAGCGGCATCAGGTTCGAGGACACCGCGTCCTACATCGCGCTGCTTGAGGTGGCAGTCAGCCAGGTCTCGTTCCGGCTCGGGCTCACGGATGACAGCGACGGCGAGCGACTCTACTCGATGAACTTTGGCTCCCCGCTCGGCGAGTTCAGCAGACCGCGGGTACTTAGGGCGCCCAGCGTCGCGATCGCGACCAGCCAAGCCAACTCAACCGGACCGATCAGCGTCTCCGTCACATACAGTGAAGGGGTCACCGGGTTCGGGCTGTCGGACGTCACTGTGAACGGCGGCGCTGTGCGCATCGGCAGCGTCGCTGGTTCGGGCGCCTCCTACGCGTTCATCGTTGACCCTGCCACAGGCGAAGATGACGTGGCCATCCGCGTCGTCGCCGGCGCAGCGCGTAGCATCGCCAACTCGCTGCCGTCGACCGTCTCGAACCGTCTCGATCTCGAGCCGCTCGACACGCGCATCGATGTCGCAGAGCCGGCGCGGACGCCTGATACGGTCGGCGAGTTCGTATTCTCGTCCACCGGCACTGGCACTGGATTTCAGTGCCGAATCGACTCCGGCGCCTGGACGAGCTGCAGCGCGACATACACGACCTCCACCCTCGACCCCGGCGACCACACACTGGCTGTTCGAGCCGTGGACGCGGACTCCGACGTCGACCCGAGCCCTGCGACCCACGCATGGACGATCGTGCCTGCACCGGACACGGAGATGGAGATCGTACCGTGGGACGTGATCAACGACTCGACCGGCGACTTCTTATTCTCGACTGACATCGGCGTGCGCTACGAATGCCGAATCGATCTCGGCGCGTGGGTAGCCTGCACCGAGCGCTGGGCTACCCCGCCGCTGCCCGACGGCGAGCACTTCATCGAAGTGCGTGCGGTCAACGAGTTCGACGTCGCTGACCCCGTTCCCAAGTTCTACACCTGGGTCATCGACACGGACCCGCCGGAGACCGTTTTCGACGACGCGCCGACTGACCCGAGCCGCGCCGCGATCGGTAGCTTCGACTTCGGCTCTGACGAAGATCCGGTCACGTATGAGTGCCGGCTCGACGGCGGCGCGTGGGCCGACTGTGACGAGCTCTACGACACGCCAGCCCTGCCCGACGGAGAGCACACTCTTGAGGCCCGCGCGACCGACCGCGCGCTGAACACCGACCCGACGCCCGCTGCTCACACATGGACGATCGACCTGACGCCGCCGGACACGTTCATCACGGACGCGCCGGCGACGCCCTCGAACGACCCGACGGGCGACTTTGACTTCGACACCGATGAGGGCGTTCGCTACGAGTGCCGCGTCGACGGCGGCGGTTGGGGAGACTGTGCCGACCCGTTCGAGACCGCCCCTCTAGAGGACGGCGGGCACACGCTCGACGTTCGCGCCTACGACGCCGCCGGTAACGTCGACCCGACGCCCGCCAGCCATACCTGGGATGTCGACCTGACGCCGCCCGACACCTTCGTCGATGTCGGACCTGACTCGCCGAGCGATGACCCGACCGCCGACTTTGAATTCTCGACCGACGATGGGGTGCGCTATGAGTGCCGCGTCGATGAGGGAGACTGGGCCGACTGCGAAGAAGACTACGCGACCGACGAGCTGTCCGAAGGCGAGCATACGCTCGAAGTGCGGGCCTACGACGAAGCCGGCAATGTCGACCCAACGCCCGCCAGCTTCACATGGACTATCGACACCGTCGCACCGGACACGTTTATTGACGTCGCTCCGGCGGACCCCACGGGCGACTCGGTCGCGTCGTTCGAGTTCTCGACTGACGAGGGCGTGCGCTATGAGTGTGCGCTCGACGGTGCCGCTTGGTTCGATTGCGAGTCGACCCTGACTACCGAAGAACTCGCCGACGGTGAGCATAGGTTGCAGGTGCGCGCATACGACGAGGGCGGACTCGTTGACCCGTCCCCAGCCGAACACACATGGACGATCGACACCCTGGCGCCCGCGCCGACGGTAGACAGTCTCGTGACCGAGGACCTTCAGCCCACCGTCACCGGCACGTACCAAGCCGACGACCTGGGCGACGAGCCGACTGACTTCTGCGTGACGATCGCCGAGTTGACGTTCTGCCGCGACTCCGGAGCGTTGACGCTCGCCGAGGGCCTCTGGGCGTTGGACCTGCTGGCCGCTGATGTGACACTTGAGACGCTCACGTACGACGTGATCGCCGAGCAGACCGACACCACAGGGAACACCGGCGCTGACGCGACGCTCGACGAGGTGATCATCGCTGGCGACATTGACGGCGACGACATCCCCGATGGAGAGGACAATTGCCCCGAGGTTTCGAACACCGACCAGGCCGATCTCGACCTGGATGGTATCGGAGACGCTTGTGATGATGACATCGACGGCGACGGGCTGCCCAACGAGCTTGAGGAAGGGAGTGGCACGGACCCGCGGAATCCGGACACCGATGGCGACGGTCTCTGCGACGGCGCGACCGCCGTCGTCGACATCTGCGACGCTGGCGAGGATCTCGACGGCGACGGTGAAGTCGACGAGGGCGAGACTGACCCCCGCGACGCTGACACCGATGATGACGGCCTGATCGACGGCGAGGAGGTCGACCTTGAGACCGATCCGACCAAGGCCGACACGGACGGCGACGGAATCCAGGACGGCACCGAGCTCGGCGTGACCGACGAAGAGCTGCACCCGGACACAGACCGCGACGTCTTCGTGCCGGACGCCGACCCGGAGACGACCTCCGACCCACTCAACCCCGATACTGACGGCGACGAACTCTGCGACGGGCCGGAGTCGGTCGAGGATGTTTGCACCGGCGGCGAAGACGCTGGCGAGGGCGAGGGAGAGACTGCCAACGGAATGGTCGACGATGGAGAGACGGATCCGCTCGACCCCGACAGCGATGACGACGACCTGACCGACGGAGAGGAGGTCCTCGAGGTCGGCTCCGATCCGCTCGACCCCGACACTGATGACGGTGGCGTGGACGACGGCGTCGAAGATGGCCGCGGCACTGACCCGCTCGACCCAGTCGATGACTTCACGGGGGACGATAGCGACGGCGACGGGCTCACCGACGCGGAGGAGGCCGAGCTCGGCACCGACCCACTCGACCCCGACACGGATGACGATGAGATCGACGACGGCACCGAGGTGCGAGGCGAGAACCCGACGGACCCGCTCGACCCTGACAGCGACGACGACGACCTGACGGACGGCGAGGAGGACAGCAACCTGAACGGTGTGCTCGACGACGACGAAACAAACCCGATGGACCCTGACAGCGACGATGACGTGCTGACGGACGGCGAAGAGGTGATTGAGGTCGGCTCGGACCCGCTCGATCCTGACACCGACGGCGGCTCGGTCGACGACGGCACCGAGTGGTTGCGCGGCACGGATCCGCTCGACCCTGCAGATGACCTCGAACGGGACGGCGAGCTGCTCGTGATCGGCGGCACCCTCTACGGATGTTCGTCAACCAACGGCCGCGGTGCTCCGTGGGGCGCCTTCCTGCTCCTCGGTGCGATCTTCGCGCTGCGGCGACGCAGGGAGGGGCGCCACGCAGAAAAGCTCCCTTTTTGCCTCACGGGGTTGTTCCTGGCGCTAGCACTTAGCAGCCTGGGCAGCGCGCCTGTGGCGGCACAGGACGGATTCGACGTGCAGGGGATGACCCCAGCGGCGTCGCGCAGCACGGCCTACTGGAACAGCTCGTACGCCGACACCCTCGACCAGGGCGCTTGGGACCTCGCGCTCTTCTTGAACTACGCCGACTCGCCGCTCGTGCTGCAGCAGGACGATGAGCGTATCGCCGAGCTTGTGAGCGCGCAGCTCACTGGCGACCTGATGGTCGCGGTCGGCCTGCATGACCGTTTGGACTTCGGCATCGCGTTGCCCCTGGTGCTCTACCAGTCCGGTGATGCAATAGACGAGGTCCCGGGTGCGGGCGCCACGAACGCATCGTTCGGCCTGGGTGACCTTCGCCTCGCGCTGCGTGGAGCCTTCCTAGACGATATCGCTAAGGAAGACTCGGGGGTGATGTTTGGCGCCGACCTCACGGTTCGCGTGCCGACCGGCGACGAGGAGAGCTACCAGGGCGGTGAGCTTCGTGCGCATCCTCGTCTGCTCCTCGACTACGTCTTTTCTGACCGTTCCCGCATCGGCCTCCAGGCGGGCTACATGATCCGACCTACGCGCGAACTTGAGAATGTCGCTGTGAACGACCAGGTCTCATTGAGCGCCGCTGGCGCCATCAATGTTGGCCGGCGAGGCCGTGGCTGGCTCATCCCAGAGGTGCAGTCGCAGATCGGAGTGCTTGAGGGTGGCAGTGACACGAGCGACAGGTCGGTCGAGCTCCTCTTCGGCGGCCGCTACGATGTGAGCCGCACCGTGTTGCTAGAGGCTGGCACGAGCACTGGGCTCGTGCGTGGCATCGGCAGTCCGGATTGGCGCGTGTTTGCCGGCGTGTCTGTACACGCCGCCCCCCGCGAGCCCGAGGACACTGATGGCGACGGCTACCTCGACCCCGAGGACGCGTGCCCGCTCGAACCCGAGGACTTTGACGGGTTCGAAGACGCCGAAGGTTGTCCGGATTACGACAACGATGGCGACGGCGTCCTCGATGTTGACGACGGTCCTGCCCGCGACGATGGCTTCGGCGTTTGCCTGAACGACCCCGAGGACGCCGACGGCTTCGAAGACGAGAACGGGTGCCCGGACCCGGACAACGATGGCGACACCGTACCTGACATTCGCGACGGTCTGACCGGCGACGACGGCTTCGGCGTTTGCATGAACGATCCCGAGGACACCGACGGCTTCGAAGACACCGATGGGTGTCCGGACCCGGACAATGACGAGGATGGTGTGCCGGACATCATCGACGGCGAGGTGCAACACACCGGCTTCGGCGCTTGCATGAACGACCCCGAAGATATGGACGGTGACCGCGACACCGACGGATGCCCCGAGGAAGACCGCGCCGCTCGGATCACCTGCGACGAGATCATCATCGACGGCCGAGTCTACTTCGACCTCGACAGCGACGTCATCCAGACTCGTTCGTTTGGCGTTCTCGATGACGTCGCGTCGGTGCTGGACGAGGCCGACTTCATCCGACTGCTCAGTGTCGAGGGACACACCGACTCTCAGGGCAGCAGCCGGTACAACCTTGACCTCTCAGAGCGCCGCGCCGCCTCGGTGATGCGCTACCTGGGAGATCGTGGAATCGAAGGGGACCGTCTGATTAGCGGCGGCTGGGGGGAAGAGGAGCCGATCGACACAAACGGCACCGACGAGGGGCGGCAGAACAACCGTCGCGTCGAGTTCATTATCGCCGAACAAGATAAACGCGCCTGCGTCGAGTGACGCGTTTTACGACGCGTTCGAGCAGGCCGGCGAAGCCACCTGCTCGAACGTGTAAGGTCATCTGCCGCGTAGACGACCTTTTCGACGTCTCGGCACGTAGCCCTGAGTCGGCAGGTCCCACCGTAGGATGCCGGAGGCTCACCCCTTCATCTGAGCCACGGCGTGGATACCTATGCGTCGGTCTTGGTTGTCCAAGCCGCGCTGAGATCTGAGTCGTCCAGCAGGACAGCACGCAGATCTCATTGATTGGAAAGTCCACAGATCCAGACTAGCTCGCGATCATCGACTTCTCACACGCAGAGAAGTGAGAACTAGGCACTTGCGCCGACTGCTGCTCGCTTCTGCCTTGCTCGCCGCTTGTAGCGGCGAAGACGTCGTCACCGACACAGCAACGGTCACTGACCCCGACGTCGGCGATGCCGGCGGACGGACCGACGTCACGCCTGAGGACGTCGCTGATGTGGCGCCTGATGTGGCGCCTGACGTTGATCCCGTCGCGGCTGCTGATGTCGCGCCGAATGTGGAGATCGATGTCGGCCCGCCGGTCCTCACAGCCTCAGAAGACTTCGTGCCGTGTGCGAATCTTGCGAATCTGGACCGCTAGCCGTGGGACACCTGGAGCGTGACACTCGGCAAAGGGGGGCTCCATCGCTATCGATACGGTCGCGGCAGCCACGACGTTCGACCCAGCAACGCTGGTACTGAACACGCTCGGCGACTACCGGGAGTTCTCGGGTTTAGGAGATGACGAAGTAGATTGTACGTTCCCGCCCGCCGATTTTGTGTGCCCGGTCACCGAACTCGCCACCGGAACGTGCGAGATCGTCGTCGTCTCAGTGACTGCCACCAATTGTGCCGACGATGACCTCGGTGAATACGATATCGTCGTCACTAACGGCATGTCGTTGGAGCTTGATTTCGACGACGTACTCAGCCCGTTCGACACAGGGACGCTGTTGGGAGACGGCACCGACGATGACCTCGACTTCGATCTGGACTGCGCTGACAGCGACTGTGATTCGAGCCTACTCTGCGGCCCGGTCGTGTGCGCCGAGACGTTCGAGCCGTGTTCCGTCTCAGACAGCATCGCCGACACCTACCTGGTTGTAGTGGAGACGATGAGTTCGGCGAGTATGAGCTCACCGTGGAAGAAGCGGTGTCTGTCGAGCTAGTTCAGCATGAACTCGTTCTCGGACCTACCGAGGGCGAGGTGACGCGCGACGATGGAACGTCGAACGACGGCGAAATCATCGTCGACTGCGACGATCCCGGCTGCATGGGTACGGCGACTTGTGTACTCGACGGCGACTTCACCCCGTGCGGCATGGAGGCGTTCATCTTCGACTCGTACCAGATCGACATCGGCCCGGGTGGAGCGACTCTCTCGGGTGACACGATCGGGCCGGAGTCCGCATTTGACTCGTGCGTCGCTACTTCAACACTCCTGGTGACTACGACTTAGCTGGAGTCTTAGAAGTTTACGACATCACGACCGAGCTTGGCGTTGACGAGTTTGACTGTACCTTCCCGCCGCCGGGCTTCCACTGCCCGGACGGGACATTCCCCGAAGGTGTTTACGAGGTCGCGGTCGCGGCTAACTCGGAGAGCACTACCTGCGTAGATGCGGATCTCGGCGAGCACCTCTTCACAACGGTTGGCGACATCATCTCGCGTGACATTGTCCTCGACGACCACGAGATGCCGTTCCAGGAGGCCGAAGCCAGCTGTGACGATGGCATCGATAACGACCTCGATGGCTGCTTCGACGGCGACGATGCCGACAGCCTAGCAGCCTGCACCTAGCTAAGAACTTCGACGAACTCGGCGCCTCTCGCGCCGGGTTCGTTCGTTTTGGAGTTCGCAACGCCCGCGAGAGCGAAGTTGCCGTATTGCGCACGGTGTGTGTTGACCCGTGTGGTGGGATTTGAGGAATGTGAAGGTCTCAAAACCGTGTGTTGAATCAGGTCTCAGAAGAGTCGACGGTTGTCTCACTAACTCCACAATAGCCCGACCTACATGCCGTCTTTACTTCGTATTCTTTCGTTCGTTGTCGCTACTACGGCTCTGTTCTTCGCTGGTTGCGGCGAAGACTAGCCAGTTTTCTGCGTTGCGGACGCATCCTGCCCGCCCGGGGCGACGCGTCGAACGGGTATTTGTGTGACGGGCAGCGGGAGCTACGTGACCCCTAGCGACACCGCCGGCACTGACGTTACAATCGACGGAGGTGGCCCCGACAGCAGCATCGACGCTGGGAGCGATCCCGATGCGAGCGAGCCGACCTGTGAGAGCCTGCAGCGGGCCGCCTGCGTCGATGGTATATGGGGTGACTGCCTCGATGGTTATACGCCCGCATCCGCCGCCGAAGGCGCCGCCTGCTGCGCCTCCGATGAGTTGCCGACCTCGGACGGTCTCGGGTGCGAGGTGCCGCCGGAGTGTGTTGGCGTCGACTGTCAGAACGGTGGCCAGTGTGCTGTCGTCGCAGGCCTCGGTATCTGCGACTGCCTACCGGGCACGGATGGCGACCGTTGCGAGACGGTCTGCCCGACAGAGCTGATCCAGCCTACGGATTGCACGGTCCAGCTGGGGGAGTTTCAGGGCTGTCTTGGGTGGTTTGACGACGAGACGCCGGTCGCCTGGAGCGGCGACGATTGCGAGCAAGATGCGATCTGCACCACGGTTCGCGAAGGCTGCGAGACGGGCTGCGTGGACGTCACGTTCGGGATCGACCTCGGGCAGTCCTGAGCCGTGCAGCGCGTGGACTGGCGCGCCGATTGGTGGTCGAAGCGCCCGGAGCTCGTCAGTATCCAGATGTCCGACGACCTCGGCCTCGACATCAACGCATGGCCTGTAGTCGCCGAGCTGACCGGGCAGCCGTTCCCTTGGCAATGTGTCACCGGAGAGCCGTGCGGCGAACACGTGCCCGATGTGTGTTGCCCGGACGGCCGCTGTTCAGCGCAGCGGGTCAACGACGACGCGCTGCTCTCGAAGTGGGATGTGCACCTGTTCGCCGTGGCTTCGGGTCGATATCTCGCGTTTAACATCGACAGCACTTACTCCCGGCAGAGCCTGATCTTCCAAGACATGCGGCTCTGCGGCTCTTCGGGTCGAGCTGCGTAGGCGGGCTGGCGTGCGACCCGGCCAGCGAAGACTGCGGCGAAGCATGCGGGCAGGGCGAGCAATGGAACGGCTCCGTCTGCGAGGATGTCAACGGATGCGTCGACGACCCATGCTTCGACGGCGTCGCGTGCGCCGATGTATCGGCGCCTGGCGACGGCTTCGAATGTGGCGACTGCCCCGAGGGCTTCGAGGGTGACGGCATCACGTGCACGCCAACCGACTGCACACCGGAATGCGCGGCCTGGCAACAGTGTGTGAGCGGCAGCTGCCGGGCGCGCCCTTGTTCGAGCGGCTGCGGCGGCGGTACATGTTTCGAGGGCACGTGCGCGGAATCCGGTGCCTGCACCGACCTATGTGCCGGGCGCTACGGCGGTGGCCGGACCTGGCAGTGCGACGGCGGTGGCTACTGCATGATCCGCGACTGCCTCAGCGGCTCGGAGTGTGGCGGAGGTGTGGACCGCGTTTCGGACCCGGAAGGCAACACACGCGGCCCGGGTGGCGCTGGGGTGTTCGACCAAACGTGCGTCGGCGGCGGCTCGAGTCCCTGCGGCGGTACGTGCAACGGCCTATGCTCAGCGATTAGCGGTCGCTGTTCGGGCTGGTCGCAGCGTAGTTTGCTACCGGGCCCCACGGCGCCAGTGACCGTCTTGGTGGTCTTGTAGGCGGCTTGTGCGGACTCGGCGGTGCCGAGCGATTGGAGTACGGCAAACGCGCAGAATATCCGAGGCCTGGCGTAGGCTGAGGTTCCGAGGCCATCGCCTCGAAACACCCGCCGCGTCCGCTCCGGCGGATGCCTCCCACTATTCGTCACCGGGCTGCTATACTGTCCGACGCCTGCGCTGAGAAACACATGACCGACTCGCCCCAAAACCCCTCCAACGACCCCTTGCACGGGATCACGCTCAGAGCACTGCTCGAGACTCTAGTGTTCCGATACGGCTGGCAGGGGCTCGCCGAACACGTGCGCGTTGGTTGCTTCATCAACGACCCAAGCATGAAGTCGAGCTTGAAGTTCCTCCGCAAGACGCCTTGGGCACGCACGAAGGTGGAAGGCCTCTACCTCGCTGACATCCGGGCGGATGAGAAGCGCAAGAAGCGCAACGCCTATAAGAAGCTGCAGCGCCAGAGTGGGGAGGCCGAAGGCGGGCTAGCTGACGGCGTGCAGGCTGAGGTGGCAGACGAGTCGCTGACCTAAATCTGAGAGCAATGGTCGGGGGGACGCCAGAAATCGGCAAGCCCTCATCATGAGATGTCTCGCGCCTCTCGCAGTCGCTGGCTAGACGCTGGGCAGCAGATCAATCAGGTCCCCGACGATGTCGAGCCCATCGCCGTCGAACCAGCCATGCTCGAGCATCACGGTGCCGTCCGGTGCCACTAACACCGCGTTGTTTGGAGCTGGCCCATACGCGTTCCACCAGGCGTTACTCGGTCCGTCGACTAGGACGGGAAGCTCAATGCCCATGCGATCGATGAGGATGTTGGCGAGCGCGACTCGCGCGCCGAACGTCCGAGGCTGCTGGTAGAGGAGGCCTTCGACGGAGTTCTCTGGCGAAGGCCACTCGGCGTCTGTGTACGGGGACGGATCCGCGGTGGGATGCGCCTCGACGACGTAGACGAGTTTTACGTCGATCGCGCCGTCGAATAGCGCCGCCACCTCTGCCGCTCGCTCGAGCGAGGCTCGGGCGATGGGGCATGTGAGGCTGACCGAGATGAAGAGCGTCGGTCGGTCGTTGGATTGGTCTCGGACCGATGTTTGTACGCCGTCCGTCTCGAACAGAACGGCGTCTGGGCCTGCATCTCCGGCGCTCACCCCATAAGATGCGAACGTCGGGTCCGTCTCCCGGTACGACGACATTCGGATCTCCTCGATCGGAGAGTCCCCACCTGGAACTGCTGCGTCTAAGACGACCAGGTACGGAGGAGCCAACCCAGACGGGGCGGGCTGGCCCGTGATGGGGTCGTAGTCGGTGATTCGTCCTGCCTCCGAGACCGCAGGAAAGGCGAGGGCGGCTGCGAGAAGCAGGGCGATGCTGGGCTTGAGTCGATTCATGGGGACGTCTGCGCGCGGGGTGTTTGGGGTTCAACGGCCCACCCTACGAATCGGTTCCTTGCCGATGAGGTTTTTCATGGGTGAGGCAAGAGCGGAGCGAGCAGCGGCCCCTCTTCGAGCGCCGCTGGACCCAAGGGCCGGGGTTCGACTCTGCTCTGACCGTCTGTTAGCGTGTGCGAATTCGAACGTTGCCCACTCTAGAGGACGAATGCTGCGTGTTATGGGTCTTTTTGCTCTCTCTCTCTCCTTCCTCTCGCTGGGCTGCTCCGACGATCTGGTGCTGATCCCGTGTACCCCGCCGGGTGAGGCAGTCGCGTGTACGTGCGCGGACGGGTCCGCCAGCCTGGCCGAATGCTCGGCGACCGGCATCCTCGGCTTCTGTGATTGCATCGCGACCACCGATACTGGAGGCGCCGATGGTGGCGGCTCGGATACCCCGATCGGGGACGCGCGAGTCGACGCTTCGTCAGACGGCGGGACGGAGGACACCGGCGGAGACGACACCGGCGGAGACGACACCGGCGGAGACGACACCGGCGGAGACGACACCGGCGGGGACGACACGGGGGGCGGTGACACCGGCGGGGACGACGCGACGGAATCTGTTGACCCCTTTGTTGGAGAATTCAATTGCATCTGGACCGCGATAACTGCGGGCGCGCCCAATCCAGCTGTCGATGACATCGTGATCGAAGGAACCGATCTTGGCGACGGGACCGTCCGTTGGCTCAGCCCGGGCACTAGGGAGAACCTCTTCCAGGGCTGTCCAACACTGCACGAAGTCGCCGGCGACACGGCCACGCTAGTCGGCGGCGAAGAGTGCGAGTCCAGCGTGCAGTCGGGGTCCGCCGTCGCACGGTCGGATGGGACGTTCGTCGGCAACTACTCCGGTGGGTTCAGCGGCCTCAGCGTCACGATCGCGATCGACTGTGCGCCCTTTGACACCAGCGGTGACGATTTCGTCGACGGTTTCGAGGGAGAGTGGTCGTGCGAAGGGGAGACCGTGTTCAACGGCCAGACCTTGGCGACCTCATTCGGCATCGTGCTGGAGCGTTTCGAGCGCGAGTACCTGCGGCTGCAGCCGACCAGCGGCGACTCGATCGCTCTGGCGCTGTGCTCTAGCCTTCTGTGGACACCGACCTCGGCGAGCTTCGCTGAGTTACGGGACGACTCGGTCTGCGACGTCGGTGGCGATACCCCACCGACGTCGACTGGTCTCACGTTGGCCGGCGGCACCTTGAGTGGCGATGTAGGATTCGGCTCTGACGGCGGACCCAGTGCGTCGACGACCTTCAGCTGCGTGCGCGAATAGCAACGAGGACGCCGTTCTTCCAGAGAGTGTTTTCACCGTCCGGAAAGAACGTGGCGTGGGGTTTCGTCGGGGGTCGTGGGCGCAGCGCTCGACTCTCTACGGATAGCCATCCGTGACCGCGTCGATATCATCGACCTCGGCTCCGCCGTCGACGATCGAGACTTCCCATACCTCCCAGAACTCGCTGTCGGCGGTTAGCGCTGCGCTCTCGGTCGCGACCAGATCGCCATCGACGAAGAGGCGCACGGTCGCCGTCGTTCCCTCGCCAGCGATCCCCGACGCAAAGACGCCTACGCGTACTCTCATCGGCGAATCAGGCGCTTCGAGGTTGATGTTCTCGGGTCCAAATCCGTCGGTGTCGTCTACGTCCAATCTCGCGCCCCAAGTGGTGACGATATTGCCGTAGTGGCAGTCGTCGGGCGTGCTCTCCCAGCTGCCCCCACCCTCCGTGCGGAGCATGTGGTTGTCGAGATCCGAGTCGTTGTCCCAGGTTAGCTCGGTGTGGATCGCAGGGAAGTCCCCCACCGAAGGCTCGAACGCCAACACATCACCGAGGGTCGGCTCGCATGCGTGGCCGCCGAAACGGTCGGTCACTTCGACTTCAAACTCGTATGTGCCCGCGACGTCAGGCGTGAAGAGCGCGCGACGCATCGAGGTTGTAGGCAAGGAGACCTCGGAGCCGGTCGGCGAAGCCGTCAGCGACCACGAGTATTCTTCGATGTCTCCAAACGAGGCAGCATCACACTCAACCGATTCACCAACCTCCACCTCGATTGAGCTGGCACCGCCCGCCGCGCCCTCTCCCTGACAGACCATGGTCACTGGGATGCAGTCGATATCTGATTCGACAACCTCGCCAAAGGCCGTCACAAGGGTGTGGTTGTCACGGTGGCCAATAAAGACATCTTGGCGGAGTGCCATCACTTCCTCGGCGGTGAAACTCACGACGATCTCTAGCGGAGCGTTCAGCATGGACGGCACGCTCGGGTGCTCGAACGTCAAGACCTCGTCGCCAGTCACCGTTTCGAATCGCGTAATCTCTACTGGAGTGCCGTCGCAGGGTTCGATGGTGAAGCGTAGCTCCTTCGACTCTCCGATGGTCATCTCGCCGAAGTCCAAGACCTCCGGACTGACGTTCATGCACGTCTCCACGTACACGCATTCGCCGGTCGCACAGCTTTCGCCCAGCTCGCATAACTCGGAGATACGTCCGGAGCCGTCCTCGGCACATTCGAACGCGGTCTCCTCGTCGAAACAGCCTCGTTCGAAAGGAGTACACCCCTCCGAGACGCACTCGGCGCCGGTCTCGGACTCGATACACTCTCCGTCCCCGCATGGCTCAAAGTCGTAGCCGGAACCGCTCTCGTTACAGGTCACCAACTCAGAATCCTGGCACGAACGGGTACCCGGTTCACACACCCGAGCAGTGGGCTGGCAGCTGCCCTCGACACACTCGCTGTAGACGTTGAGGGACGAGGCCATGGGCATCGATGTTCGGCCGCGGACCGTATGGCCGCGAACAGAAGGCCCGCGGGGCTTTCGATCTGCCCAAGACGTCCATATACGGGGCTGACACCGGAGATATGATGTCACTACAGCCTCGTTTCACGTTCGTTCTTTGTGCCCTCACAGGAGCAGCCATGGCATCCGCCTGCTCCGACGACGCGACTTCGCCAGGGGTGTCCGGTGACGTCGGTGCCGACACTCCTACCTCGGACATCGCAGCGGACGTTGGATCCGATGCTGCGGATACCGCCGTTGAGCCCGCTACCTTCAGCGACGGGACCTGGCCGGTTCGCATGAGCTTTCAGGACTTCGGAGGTGTAGAGGCCCGCTTCGAGTGGACCTTCACAGGCGTTACCCCGGAGGGCATCGACCGGGTCGAGTTCCAGGGCGTGGCGGTGGATGGGACGCGGAGCGGCGTGCTCGTCGCTGTTGAGGACGTGGTCATCACCGATGGCACCTTTACGATGGAGTTCGAACCGTTCTTTTTGCCTGGTGCCTACAGCCCGACCAGCTCTGACCTGGATCTTGACGCGATCGTGGTGGCGCAGGTCGTTGCCGGCGACTTCATCTGCGGCGACGTCTCAGGGCAAATCTCGACCTTCGATGTCGCGTTCACTC
>JBLHWZ010000125.1:0-14360 GCA_047629415.1 Bradymonadia bacterium
ATGGTTGGTCGCCGCGATGTTTTCGTACGCGTTGACTCGGCCAGAACCACAATTGAACGACGACTCCCCGGTCGCAGCGAGGTCCGCTGAATACTTCGCCGGGCACTCGGCATCAGGGAGAATCGGGTCCCAGAAGACTAAGCTCGCCAGGTCCTTGATCGTGCCGTCTTCCTGTACGGGGAGAACCGGCTCGCCGTCGGCGTACTTCGTACGGATCTGGTAGCCGGTGTCGATCACGTCTTGCGCAAACCCACGGAGGTAGTCGAGAGCGAGTTCCGCGGCCTCCCGGACAGACTCGTCCGGTGCGTCTTGGGCGGCGCGCATCAGCATCGGCATCGTTCGGAACATGTGTGGGAGATCGTCTTTTGAACGCTGGTTGACGAAGTGAACGTCACCCCAGTGGGGGTTGTCTGGGTTGTGAATGATCGCCGCATTCCAGTTGTTCTCGTCTCGTCGCACGGGATCGTAATCGATCGCGACTTGGCGTCCGCCGACTGTTTCGAAGGAGTGGTTCCGGGTGAACGGCGCACGCGCTTGGAGGTAGGGCGCTGGATCGTCTTCACCGAACTCCTGGACCATCGCGAGGGCAGCAAGTCCGCGGCTGTATTCTTCAACGACCCAGCGCATGTCGTCATCGCCGGTCATCAGATATCCGGCGATGGCGTTCGTGAGCACTTTGCACGTTCGCAGCGTCAGATTGTCTGCTCGGCCCGTGTGTTCCCAACGAACCGTGTCGCCCTCGCGGTAAGCCTGCGTGTCCTGCCACCACAACGCATAGTGGAACCAGCCTTCGTCGTTCGACGCATCAACTCCGTGGGAGGTCATTCGCACCCAGCGGAAGTACTCTGAGTCGGCCCACATTCCGGTGATCGCGGTAGTGAAATCGGCGATCTCCTCAGCGGTCGGAGTTACCCCGTTCTCTTCTCGCTCAATCTCGAATGGGACTGATTCGGGCAGCCGGCTCAGATCAGGTCCCAGGTCATCGACGGTGTCGTCGACGCTGTCCGGTCCAGTGTCCTCGACCGTATCAGCCTCCGTGTCCTGTGAGTCGGTCGCCGGATCCTCGTCCACGTCCGGCGTGAGGTCAGATTCCACGTCTGTGGGACCGCTGTCGACGTTTGCGTGTCCTGTCTCGGCGGGGTCATCGGAGCAGGCGCACGCAAGCAATGCGAGTAGCAGTACGGATGGGGTTCTCATCTCGGTCCATGTCTGGGTGTGTGCGGATAATGCCCGAATTCCGCACGAAACCCAGCAGTTTCTTAGGTAACGCCTCTGCCAAACGTGGCTGTCCGGCCGCAGGACCGACCACGGTGCGGGCCGGTGGGGAATCGGCTAGACGGTAGCCATTCACCAGCGATGATCATGAAAGAAAAACACGTCCGCATTCGCATCGAGCAGTGCCTCGCGCTCTCTAAAGCATCCAACTGCCCCCGGCGTAAATTCGGCGCACTCCTGCTCGACCCTGAGCGGAACGTGGTGCTGATGGACGGGTACAACGGTGGGCCGCGTGGCGGAGGAGACCTCTGCGGCGGAGACGAGTGCTTCCGTGACACTCAGAAGGTGACGTCGGGAACGCGCATGGAGATTGGCTGCCATCACGCGGAGATGAACGTCGTCTGCAACTGTGCCGCGTCAGGAGTCCGTACGAAGGGCGCTTGGCTCTTCGTCACCGGTGAACCGTGTATGATGTGCGCAAAACTCTTGCATCACTCGGGAATCACCAAGGTGATCATCGTGGGTGGTGGCTACGCCGGTGCGAACGGAGTCCAGTATCTACGGCAGCACGGGGTCGCCGTAGAGGCCGTCGAGGGACCCCAGGACCCGCGGTCTTCTGAGTTGGCCGGTGAGCGCGGGTGACCGCTGTGCGTGATGAGTGGCGAAAGGTTGCGGTCGCGTCCCTCTTGGCCTTCTTTGTCCTGGCCAGTTACGAACTCGTTCGGTCCCCCATAGAAAGCCTCTTCCTGGCGGAGTACTCCTCCGAGTCTCTCCCGCGGGTCTGGTTACTCGTAGCTGCTGGGGCGGTCGGCGTTACAGCGATCTACAATCGGTTCGCGAATGGCACGGCGATCGGCCGAGTGCTTCGGGTGGCGATCCTGGCCTCCATCGCAGTTCTAGCTCTGCTGCTGCCTTCGCGAGACATCTTCGGGCCAGTCGTGCTCTACGCGCTCTATGTCTGGAAGGACGTTTACATCGTGCTCCTCGTCGAGGCGTTTTGGACGCTGGCAAACTCCAGCTTTGGCAAGGGCACCGCCAAGTGGGTCTATGGTGTCTTCTGTGCCGCTGGCTCGTTTGGGGCAATGGCAGCGAACGCAGTCGGAGGACAAATCGCCCTTAAGTACGGCAGTGAAGTTGAGATCTGGCTGTGTGTTCCGGTGCTGCTGGTGGCCTGGGCGATCAGCTTCTTCGTATCCGCCCCTGAAGCTGAGCGACCGCGATCAAGGACCTACAGCCCACTCGGCGACGGCATCGAGATACTGCGCTCAAGCAGGCCGCTCATGGCGATGCTGGTGATGGTGCTCTCGGTACAACTCGTGGTGACTTTGATCGACTTTGAGTTCCAGCGCGCTGCAGAGGTGGCCTTCGCTGACACCGACGGCAGAACGGCGGCGATGCACGGCGTCTATTTCTGGATCAGTACAGGTGCGCTCGTGATGCAGTTGCTCTCGGGCGTCGTCATGAAGCTTCTCGGCGTCGGAGGGACACTACTGATGATTCCCGTTACCATCATGCTGACGATCGCCGGGCTGCTGGTCTCGCCAGTCTTTGCCGTCGCAGCGGCGGCGAAAGTGCTTGGTAAGGTGTTCGATTACTCGGTCTTCCGCACAGCAAAGGAAGTGCTCTACATCGGGCTCGGCCGTCGGGAGCGGACAGAAGGAAAGGCGTTGGTCGACATCCTCACCTATCGCGTCGCGAAGGGTGGTGCGTCACTCTTGCTCCAGCTGCTGATAATGCTCGGTGCTCTCTCGCTGGCACCATGGTTGGCGTTGGTCTTCGTAGCGACCTGGCTGGCCGCAGCCGTGTTTCTAGCCAAACATGATCGCAGGACGTCCAGCTGAAGCCGAACAGAAATGCAGGCAGAACGCGTTGACACGCTGCGTCAATACCAGGACAAGAGGCAGCCCCTCTTTCGGAGTCATTCCGTGACGGAAGCTGGTATCGACGAAAAGCCCGAGTTCGTGATCGGTGGAGTGCCTGAGCACTTCAATATCCCATGGCACATGGTCCTCCATGGGGAGCCACTTAATGGGCTGCCGGTGCGTCCCGTCTGGCGCGACTTTCCGGGCGGCACCGGCGAGATGTGTCGTGCGCTCGCTTCGGGCGAACTCGACCTCGCTGTCCTCCTGACCGAAGGAATCGTCAAACATATACATGGTGGTGGCACGGCCCGTGTCGTCGGGACGTACACCGATACTCCGCTCGTGTGGGGCGTGCACGTTGCGGCTGATGGGCCGATCGACTCGATGGCGGACCTTGAGGGAGCCTGCTACGCGATCAGTCGCTTTGGTTCAGGCTCGAATCTAATGGCTGCCCTCGATGCCGCTCAACGCGGCTGGGAAGAGCCAAACTACATCATCATCGGCGACCTTGAGGGTGGTCGAAGAGCGCTTGCCGACCGCACCGCAGACGCCTTCATGTGGGAGAAGACAATGTCGCTCCCGGTCGTGCTGGACGGAGACTGGCGACGGGTCGCTGATTTTGCGGGTCCATGGCCTGCGTTCGTCATCGCCGCGAGTTCTCGCGCAATGGAACGAGGCCTCGACTGGTTGCCGACACTCTTGGACCGTGTACACGCCGCCTGCGACGCCGCGGATGCAGACCACGCCGCAACATCAGAGTTCATAGGTGGCTCCTACAGAATCCCAACCGACGCCGTGCTGAGTTGGCTCGATGAGACCAAATGGGCTTGTCGGCCCAAGGTCAGTGGGGCGATGCTAGGGAACGTCACCCGTATCCTCTTCGAGGCAGGAATTCTGGATCACCCATTGTCCAGCGATAGCCTGATCGCCGGACCGGAGTGGTGCGAGCAATGAGTATGGAGAAGGCCAGGGTGCTCGTGCGGTGGTGGTTGGCGATCAACTTCGCCTTTGTCGGCGTCACACATTTCACTAACGCGGACTTATTCGTAGGAATCATGCCGCCGTACTTGCCCGCTCACCTAGAGCTTGTCTGGATCAGCGGCGTCTTTGAGATTCTCGGCGCTGTAGGTCTCTTGGTGCCGTTCAGTCGCCGATTCGCAGGCTTTGGCCTACTCGCTCTGCTCGTAGCTGTGTTCCCTGCGAACCTGCATATGGCGCTCAATGAGGTCTACCTGCCTGTCGATTGGCTTCCGCAGAATCAGATCGGCCTATGGCTGAGACTGCCGTTCCAGTTGGTGTTTGCCGCAGCAATCTGGTTCTCTATGGGACCGCACCGCACCGCCAACACCGGACCCAATGCGACCGTCTAATCTTCGGTACTGCTCAATCCTCGTGTCCGCGCTCCTCCTCCCTGCTTGCGACGGGGACTCGCCGTCCGCTTCGGACTCGGGTGTCGATGTCGGTACCGATGTGACTGTGGACCGCGGCCAAGACTTGGGGGACGCCTCCGACACGGCCGACGTCGAGCGGGCGATCTGTTTGTCTGGATTGGACTTCGACGGTGATGGAGTCTGCGACCGAGAGGCGGCCGACTGGTCCCGGGAGGCGTCGCTGCCGGAGCGAGGAGATCGTGCCGACATCTACAGGCTCGGAGAGAACCGGAACGCGGCGGTCACTGCTGGCATCGAGCACATGCTCGTCTGGCCAGTAGACGTCTCGGGCCTCTTGATCCCATGGCGGCCGATGGAGCGCACGTTGGACCCGACGGCGACCGACGATCTGACGTTGGCGTACCAACAAATTCTGAGGGGTGCGCTCGGCTTCGGAACCACCGACGAGATGTTTGAGTGGCTCGGACTCGCCGAGCATGATGGGTCTGCAGAAGCGATGCCTGGAGTGCCCTGGCCGGAGTGGCTGGAAACTGGCGACGCGATGGGATTCGGCCTCGTCGATCGTCCGGAAGCCGAGGGATTGACGTTCTCTTGCGCAACCTGTCACACCGCCGATGTCTTCGGTCGGACCGTGCTCGGCGCCTCGAACAGGCAGGCCCAAGCGAACGAGTTTTTCCATAATGCCGCAGCTTTCTTCCCAGACGTATCCCCTGAGTTCTTCGGTCAGATCACGGGTGCAGTCGACGGCGAACTCGAGTTGTTCGCTCGGGCGCAGCAATCGATCGGCGCGGTCGCAACCAAAGTCCCCCAAGTTCGAGGTTTGGACACCTCGCTCGCGCAGGTTTCCTTGAGTCTCGCGCGTCGCGCTGAAGACGAGTTCGCTACCCGCTCCGAGGAGTTTGAGCGGCGCCCTCGGCAGAATGATCTTCGGGACTTTGTCGCCGATTCGAAGCCAGCCGTGTGGTGGACCGTACGCTACAAAACACGCTGGCTGTCAGATGGGTCGATCGTGTCTGGAAACCCCGTGTTCACGAACTTCCTCTGGAATGAGATCGGTCGTGGAACCGACCTTGTGGAGCTCCAGCAATGGCTCGAAGACAACCGTCGCGTGTCTGACGAATTGACGGCGCTCGTCTTCGCAGTGGAGTCCCCGCGCTGGGAGGACTGGTTCGGCGTCGACTCCATCGATGTCTCCGCCGCTCAGCGCGGCCATGCCCTCTTCGAGGAGACCTGCGCAACCTGTCACGGCAGCTACGAGAAGGGGTGGGGTGCACCAGACGCTAACCAGCTCGACGACTCGGCGCTCATCGCGAACGTCTACCTCGACTATCCAAGGCAGACGCTGGTTCTCGACGTTGGAACAGATCCTCAGCGCGCTGCAGGCATGGCTGCTTTTGCGGAGCGCCTCAACGAACTCGCAATTTCGGTTGCTGCGGAGACCGTCGTCGAGGTTCAGGAGGGCTACGTGCCTCCGCCTCTGGACGGGATTTGGATACGGTACCCCTACCTGCACAACGGCTCCGTACCGACTCTCTGCGACATGCTCTTGCCCGCCAGCTCGCGCACTCCACTGTTCTGGATGGGCCCGTCAGCTGACGCCGAAACAGACTTTGACCAGGACTGCGTCGGATTCCCTGTAGGCGACCAGATTCCCGATTCGTGGCAAGAAGACCCTCGGAACGAGTACGACACATCCAGGGCTGGCCTCGGGAGCTTCGGCCACGACGAGTGGCTCACGAACGAGGACGGAACGCCACGCTACTCGGCAGACGAGCGCTCGGATCTCATCGAGTTCCTCAAGACGCTCTAGGGCAGGTCAGACCGGATCTTGGTCAGTCCATTTCGCACGTCAGGTACTCGTCAACCATACGAATCACGGTCGCTCGCGGGAAGTAGAATCCCAGCTGCTTGTTCGCGACTTGACGTTGGAGCCGTTCTGAAAAGACGGGGCGGTACGGTCGCGAATCGTGCACTCGGATTTGCAGGCAGTCTTCGGTGATCGTGCTCAGTTCTCGGCCTGCGGAGAGCTCGACCAGGACTCGTTTGACGACCTCCCGATAGCTCCGCTCGATCGGCGCGAACCAATCGCTTTCGGCCGACGTGACGACACGCATGGCGGAGGTCACCTTCCATTGAGCGGCGGGACCGTCCTTGTAGACACCTAACATCAGCAAGCTCTGGAGCTTGTGAAAGAGCGCCGTCTCTTCGAAGGGCTCGCAATCCAGGAGTTTGTCGAACCTCGCCCCAAACTGCAGAAGCCCGATGCTCTCAATGGGATAGCCATCGACATCGCATCGGAAGGTCTTCAGTTCCCCGTCACGGAAATCACGTCCGCGCCCGCCACTCGCGACACCGAGAAGGCGCTCGATCGCCTGCCCTGCGCCGCCCTTATTGACCTGCATTGCGCCAATGACAGCGCTTGGAAAGAGCTCGCCAAACCGGCAGCCGACGAGGCCTGCCGAGTTGGCGTGGGCTTCGGCGAGGCTAGGCGAGACCAATCTCGCGGAGGCGCTGGAGGAGGTATGCGCGAGCGGACATCGACTTGTACTCGCCGGTTTCCGACGCGGCGCCACAACTGGCGAGCGGCGTCAGGTCCACCTCAGGACGAGGATGGACGAAGAAGGGCATCGAGAATCGTCGATTGCGGTCGTTGTTCGGGTTCACAACTCGGTGGGTGGTCGACTTGAAACGACCGTTGGTGAGGTTCTGAATCATGTCGCCTGAGTCGACGATGATCTGGCCCCCCAGCGAGTGAACCGGCCGCCAAGTTCCATCCCGTTCCAACAGCTCGAGCCCAGCGTCTGTTGATTCGCAGAGCAGCGTGATGAAGTTGATATCTTCGTGTGCCCCAGCCCGGATCGAAGCAGGGTTAGCGTCAGGTTCCACCGGCGGGTAATGAATGATGCGCAGGATCGTGTCGCCGCCATTCGCCGCGCCAGGAAGGAGCTCCGAATCCTCTCCCAGATAGACGGAGCAGGCCTCTAGAAGGCTCGCCGCGCAACCATCGAGCTGACGGTAGAGTTCCAGCATTGTCGGCTGAAACTTCGGGAGCTCGTCCGGCCACACATTCGGCCGCATTCCGTCGGGCCGCTCGTCATCAGGCATTTCGCGGCCGACGTGCCAGAACTCTTTAAGATCTGGCGCGGGCTGACCCTTCGCGTGCTCTTTCCCGAACGAAGTGTAGCCTCGCTGACCTTGGAAGCTGTCCTTCTCGTAGGCCCGCTTCGCATCTGTTTGGAGGTCGAAGAACTCTGCCGCAAGGTCGTAGGAGCGACGGATTAGCGAGAGGTCGACGCCATGGTTCTCAAGGGCAAAGAACCCGATGTCTTCGAGCGCTTCGCCAACAGTGGAGACGAACTTCGCTCGGCGTGCATCGTCGCCGGACGTGAAATCGAGAAGGTCTGCGACCGGGATTGTCTGCTTCATCTTCGTTGGGTCATTGGTGTGCCGCGCTACTTATCATGCGGTTGGCAGAGATGGCAGTTTCGGCACGACGAGCACGTGGTGGCCTATGCCTTCGTCGCGCGCCATAGCGAGTTAACATACCAGGTACGTCGGTCGGCGAATCGTCCCTCGATCTCGAACCCTGTCGCGTCGGCCAGCGACTGCACATCGGACTCAAGGTACTTGTAAGAGAATTCCGTGTGGAGCGGTTCCCACGCGTCAAACTCGAAGTGCTGGCCAATCGCCTCGATCCAGACCTTCTGTGAAGTCAGGCTGACGAGGTACGACTCCATGGCGCCACTGAAGACATTGTATGTTCCGAAGTGCCGGAACGACTCGACGTCAAAGTCTCCGCCAAGTTCGCGATTGATGCGTGAGAGCAAGTTCAGATTGAACTGCCCGGTGACGCCCTGCGGATCGTTGTATGCGGAGAGCAACAGGTCGATGTCTTTCTTGAGGTCGAACCCGATTAGAACTCGGTCTCCGTCGGCCAGAGCGGTCCAAAGCCTTCGCAAGAATGCTCGTGCCTGGGAGCTGTTGAAGTTGCCGATATTGGAGCCGAGGAAGAGCACCAAGTTAGGGCGGCGCTCCGCCTTGGCATGCAACCAGCGCAGTCCGTCTGTGTACTCCGAGACGATTCCTCCGATGTTCACCGAGGGGAGCTCTTCGGACACACGCCCAGCCACGTTTTCGATCGCTCCCTCTGAGATGTCGATCGGCACGTAGGTGACGTCAGCTCCGCGTGCGGCTAGCTCGCGCAGCAGTATCATCGTCTTACGACCGTCGCCCGCGCCCAGGTCGACGAGGTTGAAGGGCGTGTCGCCAAACGCGCCAGTGATTTGGCTCGCGTACGTCTCCAGGATCTCCCGCTCACAGTCGCTCAGGTAGTACTGCGGAACATCCATGATACGCGCGAAGAGCTTGCTCCCAACATCGTCATAGAACCATCGGGACGAGAGGCGCTTGGGATGCTCACAAAGCCCCTGCAAGACGTCGAGCGCAAACTCTCGCCGGTCGTCGCGCAGTTCTGCTGCCGCAGTAGGGTCCAGTACTTGCCACTTCTTCATCGAGGTCCTTCTAGGGGAGGGCGCGGTTTTGATGCGTCCGTCAAAAGTAGGTCGCAAAACTGAACCAGGGCGACACTAGGTCGCCCTGGTTCGCTTCGCTAGGAGGGCGTCGTACGACACCCTACGTCGGTGGCGATGCTAGTCGAGGTCTGAGGTGCGCACGCCCGTGAACTCGCCTGGGAATTCGCCGTAGTCCTCGCCGTCCTCAACCAAGGTCCCGTCCCAGACGCCGTCAACAAGCGTTGTCGCCTCGCGGAACGCGTCGACGTCGCCAGCCACGGTTGTTCCCGCAAGCGTGAGCGTCGTCTCAGCGTCAACCGCGGACTCGATACCGGCCTCGATCGCGCCGCCCGCGGCATCAACGCCTACGTCGCAGATGCCTTCGAAGGTACCGACAGTGAAGAGCGGAATCGGGATATTCGTGATGAGCCACTCAGCCACCTGCCCACAATCGACCCAGGTTCCGACGAGGTCTGCAGTGTCTTCGCAGGGCTCAGTCGTTCCGTCATGGTCGCGGTCGCAGTCCAAGGTCGGAAGAAGGATGTCGGTGAAGACGAAGAGGAGCAGTCGACCAAAGTCGAGACGGAAGCTGTGCTCGGGAATCACCAATATGTCACCGGCCTGCGCGGTGGTCTCGGACGAGTAGTCGAGGTTCTCAAAGCCAGCGTCGGCAAGGTTGAACTCATAGACGTTAACGACACCGTCCAGATCGTGGAGCTCTACGACCATGCTGATGAGCTCGTGGGTGAAGGTACCGTTCTTTCCAACGGCGACCTCACCAATCGTTAGCTCGGACATGATGTTCATTTGAGTGATAGCGCGCGAGAGGTCTCCAACGATATCGATGAGCCGAAGTGCGACGTCCGGAACGTTGGTCTCAATGAAGCTCTGAACCTGACTCTGCACGGCGACGTTGCCCAAGCTGAGCAGCGTGCAAGCGCTCGGGAACGAGCTCTGTGCTCCGTCCCATCGCGAGAAGTCTTCGGTGTAGAGTTGCTCCAAGTCGCCCGTCGCGTGGGTGAATCCCTGTGCGCGACAGGTGTCGAAGTCGCCCTGGAATCCCGGTGTACCAGGTGCGGAGTCCATGGCCTCCCAGCAGCAGATTTCGCGGTAGACGAAGTCGAGAACGAAGGCGGCGGGGTCAACGCCCCACTCGCCGGCCGCCGGGTTACCGGAGATCGCGTTATCGTCGCTCAGTTCGTCAAGGATCCGGAGTGTATCTTCGACTGAGCTGGGCAGTACGCCGGCGAGATCGAAGCGATTGTCGAGTTCGAAGATGCCCGTGTAGCGAATCGGAATGAGCTTCATCTCGACTTCGACTTCCGTAACGCCACCGTCGACGATCGGGATATCCTCGACGCAGCCGAAGCCCATGATGCCGGTGTCGAGGCGTCCCTGAGCGGCGACGATGAACGTACCGGGCTCGAGGCCCTCGAAGAGGCTCGGCGGGCCAAACCCGACAGGCTCGTTGATCAGCGAGGCTCCAATTGGGTCGAAGACATCAAGCTCGTCGCAGGTCACGTCCTGAAAGAGGAAGACTGATGCGTCCGTGAGGCCGACGGTAGTCAGGTCATTCAGAACGACCGCCATGTCACCGTTTGGAGCTCCCATTACTCGAGCCGTAAACACGACCGGCTGCAGGTCCGCGTAGGTGGCTTCGATTTCGAAGACTGCGTCCAAGTTTCCGGCAACTAGAGTGATCGCGGCGGCGCCGCCTGAATCCGTTCGAGCAGATGTATTGCGGAGTGCGGAGCCGTTTGGCTCGCCTAGGAGCTCGAAGTCGATGATCACGCCCTCGACGCCAGCGTCCTCACAGTCCTTCAGCGTGATGCCGATATCAATGCGGTCTTCGCGGTTGATGACGATCGCGGTCGGGCCGGCGGCAACGAGCTCTTGGTCGCAGACCGGTGCGTCCGGCTCGGCAGTGTCGGAGCCGCCGTCGTCCCCGGTGTCTTCCGAGCCGGTGTCGAGGCCAGTTTCTGGTCCGTCACCGATGTCTCGGCCGGTATCTGGCAGACCACCAATGTCGCCGTCTCGGTCTGCGCCGTTTCCGTTGTTCTTGTCATCCCCGCAAGCCGCGAGGGTGACGAGCGAGAGAATGGAGAGTAGCGCTGTGAGCTTTCGCATGAGTGGCCTTCGGTAGTGTCGAGGCGCGCTCCCTAGATGATCGACCGTCTGGATCCAAGCGGAAACGAATGAACGAGCCAAAAACTGCCGAAGAGTCAGACCGACTGCGGGTCAGCGACGAAATGAGGTCTCCGGGAGCAACTCACGTCGATCTCGATCGGACCTGATGGTTCACATTCGATCCGCATTGGTTGGGGCACGCTGAGGCGACGCGCACAGACCAGAAGCTCACGGACGAGTCGGAGTGGGCTCAGCGTGCCATCAACGCCCGCGGAAAAGAGGTGATGCAGCCTCGGCTGATGGACTGGAGCGGGGAGCTTCCCTATCACGATTCGGGCCAGACTCTTGAGCAACGGCCCTCTCCGGAGTTCATGGCGGAGCTTAGCCAGCGCGAATCGCAGGCGGCGGGCGAAGAGTTGAACCACGTATTGCTGACCCTCTATCGAGACGGCCGCGACAGCATCGCGCTGCACGCAGACAACGAGCCAGAGTTCGGCTGGGGACCGATTATCGCATCCCTGTCGCTGGGCGCGACTCGTAAGTTCATCATTCAGCACAAGAAAAAGAGGGCATGGCGACGGACTGTGATGCTCACGCACGGGAGTTTGCTCGTGATGGGTGGTGCGTTTCAGCGCCGCTGGCGTCATGCAGTGCCGCGGCAAGGACCAGTGGACAAGCCTCGGATTAACGTCACATTCAGGCGCCTCATGGGACCGCCGGGCTGGAAGTCGCCTCGGCTCGAGTATCCGAAGCAGGAACGGTCAGGTTCGGCGGAGTGACCACGTCGATTTTGCTCCTCGCTCTCCTTGCCGAACAACGGGTTGCTTGCGGCCGCCCCTCGTGCCAAGAGGCGCGCACTCAGCAAACACGAGGTCGAGATGGCGTACGGCGACGGTAAGAAGGTATTTATCACGGGCGGCTCCGCGGGCATCGGCAAAGCTCTGGCGCTGAAGCTCGCGGCGAATGGCGCGAGTGTTGTGGTTTGTGCCCGCCGACAAGGTCCGCTCGAGGAGACGGTCGAAGCGATGACGCAGGCTGGTCCAAGCACTGCGAAGTATGGAAGCATCGCCGCCGATGTCACCGACCGCGCCGCGATGCAGGCTGCAGCGACATCCGCAATCACGCTCATGGGCGGCATCGACATCGTGATCGCCAATAGCGGCTTCGCGGAGTGTAAACCGATCATTGAGGCCGACGAAGCCCACTTCCGCCGACTGATGGACGTGAACTTCTTCGGTCACATCAACACAGTTCAGCCGTTCCTTGAGCCGATGTCTGAGCAGCGCAGTGGCCAAGTTGTCTTGGTCGCGTCCATGCTCGCGGTGCTCTCTGTCTGGGGATACGGCGGCTACTCAGCGAGCAAGTTCGCGATCCGTGGCTTCGCCGAAGCGCTGCGCCAAGAGATGTTGCTCAAAGACGTCGACGTTCGCCTCTTCTTGCCGCCCACAACGGATACGCCCGGGCTCGCAAAGGAGAACGAGGGGAAGCCGCCGATTACGCTTGAGATGGAAGAAGGCTCGGCTCTCAACGCCACACACAGCGCAGAAAAGGTCGCCGACAAGATGCTCTCGTGGATGCGGAAGGGGAACTTCGTCGGCTACGCCACTTGGGATAGCTGGCTGCAGTACTTCGCCGCGAGACACCTGCCGAACGTCACCCTCAAGATGGCGGACGGTGAGATGCATGGTGCGATCAAACGCATCAAGGCGAAGGGCGGAACGATCTAAGAAGACTCGGATCGCGCTCGATCTCATTGAGACGTGAGCCGGTTCAGGTCTGCCCCATTCCGATCGAGGTGGACCTGTCAGGCGAGTGATTTGCTGTCCGGAACCAATCAGACCTCACCACTACAACGAAGAAGAAATGAGCGTTCCCCCCCAGACTGGCAAGAGAGTAGTGATCACGGGCGCAAACACTGGGATCGGCCGAGCGACAGCGCTCGCAATTGCGAACGCCGGAGCGTCGATGGTCCTGGCAGGACGGTCCGCCGAACGTACTCAGCCTGTGTTGGACGAAATCCGCTCGGCGGGTGGGGAGGCAGAGTTCGTTCCCCTGGACCTTGGTGACCTCGCTTCGGTCCGGGCAGCGGCGAAACAGATCACGGCCTGTGGTCGACCGATTCACACGTTGATCAATAACGCGGGTCTAGCTGGTCAACGGGGCCAGACAGTCGAGGGTTTTGAGGTTCAGTTTGGCGTCAATCACATCGGGCCCTTTCTCTTCACTCAACTCCTTCTTCCATCGATTCGCGGCGTCGAAGGAGCTCGCATCGTGAATGTGGCGAGCCGAGCCCACACAAGGGTCAAAGACCTCGACTGGTCGATTGTGACCGGAGAGACGCGCGGTAAAACCGGCTTCCGAGAGTACTGCAACTCGAAGCTGGCGAATGTGCTCTTCTCGGCGGAGTTGGCGAAGCGCGAGGCTCCACACGGGGTTCATGTATATTCGCTCCATCCGGGGGTCGTAGCGACGGACATCTGGCGGTCGTTCCCAGGATTCATGGATCGCTTCATCAAGCTCTTTATGATCAGCGAGGAAGAAGGAGCCGTTACAACGATCCACTGCGCGACGGCGGATTCGGCCCGAGAGCAGACAGGTCTCTACTATAACAAGTGCCTCCCGATCGAGCCGTCGAAAGCAGGAAAAGACCCCGATCTTGCGGCGCAGCTTTGGAGCAAAACTGTCGAGTGGATCGACCGCCCGCCGGGTCGCGTCTAGGGCTTCGGGCGATATAATACTGACGAGGCGTACATGTCTGAAAATCAAGGACCTTTTCTTGAATCGAGGGATTTTTCACACTACGGTCCGCATAGGCTACATTCTGAGTCTGCCGCAAACGTCGCTCACGCTCTCAATCCCAATGTCCGTCCGTGCTCTGATTCTGGGGGTAACGTTCCTCTTGGCTCCCGTGCACTCCGCGGTCGCACAGTCGGTGACTTTCGCCGGTGTGAGTGTCCAACTCAGCGATCGGAGTTGGGACGACCTTGAGGGCTTGGTTGTCGCTGGTGAGCCGGTTGGGGACGTAGGCTACGTATTCGAATTCGACGTGGAAGCGGTCGCTCTCTCCGTCGATGGAGGAGCCTCGAGCCCAGGAGCGTGGGTGACCGCCTACGTTCCCGACGGACTTCAGGTCGTGGGTGCCGAGATTATCGAGCGCGCCCCGTTTGGCAGTCTGGTCTCTTCGCCGAGCGCGGCCGGTCCTGCGTTGGACGGCTGTGGCTTGATGGCGCCGATCTTCAACGCGCCTTGGGCTG
>JBLHWZ010000126.1:0-14291 GCA_047629415.1 Bradymonadia bacterium
ACCTTCGAACTCAGCGCCTACCTGATGCGCCGCGACTATGCGCCCTACACTGTGCTCTCGGCTCTTGGCATTACCGGTGCGGTCAGCCTCGTACCTGTTGCTCTGGCGCACTGCATCGCGCTGGTGACCCCGTTCACAATTGCCGTGAACCGAGAGAACGTGGAGCGAGTCGCAGCATGTTTGATCGCCGTCGCAATCGGGTCGGCCTTCTTGCTGGTTCAGTCCGTGCCTCGCACACGAAACACCGAGTTCCTCTGGGAGACTCGCGCGTTGCTTGCCGATGTTTGGGAGCCGGTCGACGCCGCAGGGCGCGCGATGGATCGCGGCGGACAGTTCCCTTCAGATGTGAAGTATGGGCGTGCCAGCGCTGCGGAACTAAGACGCCTAGCTGCGACCGCCGCAAGGATGGGTATGGGTGAAACCGCCACGGATCTTTATGCTGAGGCCGCCGAGGCTGAGTAGCCACTGAGTTTCCGGATGCTCCGAGAGGAAGGGGAGACTCCGGGAGGCTCGGAGGACGAAGCGCTCTGCGCTACTGGTGCCGTGCCAGCGCCGGCCTTCCAACCGGTCACCTCCGGCCGGGAGCGTACTCGGCCCGCCCAGGCTCGGGCCGCTCGTGCTCACGCTGAAGTGCGCTTGCCGAACTCGGCTCTTCGCTGAGGTGGCTCGGTTGGGCGCCGCAGCTGCTCGAGAGATTGCTCCGCCGAAGGTCGCCGGTTGGCTCTTTAGCCTTAGCGCGAGGCGAACCAAAAACGTCAGAACCCCAGGCCAATAGTGGCTTGGGGTTCTGTCTGACGGCGGAGAGTATCCGCGTCGGCCTAGTCTACTTGCGGTAGCCCTTCGGCGACCAACTCGGCGAGGTCGATGGCCGGCACATCGGAGTCGCGCTGTTTAAGGCCGTCATCGAGCATGGTCATGCAGAATGGGCAGTTCACGACGACGGTATCAGCGCCGGTTGCCA
Source organism: Bradymonadia bacterium (assembly GCA_047629415.1). GTDB lineage: Bacteria > Myxococcota_A > Bradymonadia > REDH01 > REDH01 > CBDUJZ01. Next base: position 962 of record JBLHWZ010000126.1, read on the forward strand.
GAGCCATGTCTGTTCGGTGAACGTTCACCCGCTTGCCGTGGTCCTCTTCCATCCACATTCGACCGCCGCCGGCACCGCAACAGAGAGCCTGTCGCTTATTCCACTCCATTTCCTTCACTTCGACACCGGGCACCTGGGCGAGGGTCTCGCGCGGGTTGTGGTAGTCGTCGTTCCACCGGCCGATGTAGCAGCTGTCGTGGTATGCGACGCTGCGCTCGGCACGGAGCTGAAGCGATACCCTTCCGCTGCTCAAGAGCTCGTTGAGAAGCTTAGTGTGGTGGAGGACCTCGTAGTGACCACCAAGTTGCGGGTACTCCTTCCCAATCGTGTGGAAGCAGTGCGGGCAGGTCGTGATGATCTTTGTCACGCCGTACTTGTTCATGGTGGCGACGTTTTCTTGGGCCACTGTCCAGTACAGGTACTCGTTGCCGATGCGACGGGCCGGATCTCCTGTGCACTTTTCTTCGGGCCCAAGAATCGCAAAGTCGACGTTGGCGGCGCGCAATACACGCGCCATCGCCATCGTCACCTTCTTCTGACGGTCGTCGAACGAGCCGGCACAACCGACGAAGAAGAGGTACTCTGGGACATGGTCGAGCTCGGACATCATTGGGATGTCGAGGCCCTCTGCCCAATCGGCGCGCTTCGAGTTGGAAACGCCCCATGGGTTGGAGGAACTCTCGATGTTCTTGAAGGTCCGACTTACCTCGGGGCTCATCTCTGACTTCGTCAGAATGAGGTAGCGTCGCATGTCGATGATGGTGTCGACGTGCTCGATGAGCACGGGACAGTTGGCAACGCACGCTCCGCAGGTCGTGCACGCCATCAGCTCTTCGGTCGAGATAATGCCGCCAGCAAGTTCGGCGTACTCGACGTCGTCCCGCTTGAAGGTATCCATGCTGAGAGTGCCATCCGCCTTCGCTTGCTTCGCCTTGGCGAACATCTCGGTGGGCGTGAGCTGGTAGACCTGTTTCCCTTTCTCCTTGATGTGATCTTTCAGCTTATGGATGATCATCATCGGGTTGAGCTCTTTTCCGGTGTTGAAGGCCGGACAATAGTGCTCACATCGCCCGCAGTCTGTGCACGCGTAGGTATCGAGGAGTTGCTTCCAGGTTAGGTCCTCGAGCGTTCCAGCGCCGAACGTCTCGACGTCGTCGGACTCGAAGTCGAGTGGGTACAGAGCACCACGCGGCTCGAGTTTTCGGAAGAAGATGTTAGGCATCGCACCGAGGAGGTGCAGGTGCTTCCCGCGAGGGATGTAGTTGGCGAAGAAGAGCACGATCAGGATGTGGACGCCGTACATCACCTCGGAGACCGCGAGAAGCGCGCCCGAGCCGGGAGACGAGTAAGCGCCACCCAACATGGCGGCGACTGCTGCAGCGACGGGCGTCCATGTGGGGTCCCACTTGAGGTGCTCCATATCGACGGCGTGGGCGATCTCCGCACCGTGACCGAGGAACTTGGAGACCATGAGGCCGCCGATGAGCGCCAAGATGATCGCCGCGTCCCTGCTGGGCAGCACGTGGTCCGGGCGAATCACATACCGGCGGACCGCCGCAGCGATGATGGCGGCAAGCACCAGCAAACCGAACACATCTTGGACCAGCAGGATGCCGTGATACGCCCCTAGCGGAAGACCCAGATCTGTGAGGCGGAAATTCTCGAACCACCCGCGGCTGAGACCTCTAATGAAGTACTCGAGCGTTTCAACCTGAAGGACAAGGAAGCCCCAAAAGATGAAGAAGTGCAGGAATCCGCCAAATTCGCGGATGACTCGGGCTTGTCCGAGGACAAACCGTATGAACCCTGAAACCCGCGGTGCGAGTTCCTCCACGTTGGTGCGATCATCCGTGGCTCCGACCGCAATAAAGCGGAACAGCCAAAAGACCGTCCAGCCGGCAGCGGAGAAGCCGACGGCGAGGAGAAGAGCGATGACCGCCGAGAAAATAATGTCCATAGAATACGACCGTCCAGGGCTAAACCAAGGCCGCTATAATGCGGCGCGGCATAACCGACAATCGATTCCGGTCGTTATCCGCACCAGCCAGTGTTTCACGCGGTTCTTGCTCCCCTATTGCTGACCCCATACAACCGTCCGTGAGCAGTTCCTTGGTGAAGGTAGCGAGGCAGTGAGCGTATGAACGGACGGGTGGTCGGAATTGACCTTGGCACGAGTAACTCGGTCGTTTGCGCGGTGGTCGACGGCGAAGCGATCGTCATCCCGGACGGTGAGGGCCAGAAAATCCAGCCGTCTGTTGTGTCGTTCCTGCCCGACGGCCGGACGATCGTTGGACGACAGGCCAAGAGCCGCATGGCAATTGACCCGCTCAACACGATCTACTCCGCGAAGCGCCTGATCGGGCGGCCCTTCTACGCGCCGGAGATCAACCTCGCGATCTCGAAGTACGCGTATCAAATCGTGAAGGGCTCGGACGAGAACCCAAAGATCTTCCTGCGCGGGCGCCACTATTCGATCGAGGAAGTACAGGCGATCATCCTTCGCCAGATGAAGAAGATCGCTGAGAACTACCTCGGCGAGGCCGTCACCCGCGCGGTGATTACGGTTCCTGCAAACTTCAACGAGCCGCAGCGACAGTCGACCAAGATCGCTGGTGAGTTGGCGGGATTGGAGGTGATGCGGATCTTGAACGAGCCCACGGCGGCCGCTCTGGCCTATGGGTACGACCAGCAGCTCCGCGAGCGGATCGCGGTGTACGACCTTGGTGGCGGCACGTTCGACATCACCGTCCTCGAACTTCGCGACAACGTATTCGAAGTCTTATCGACGGCCGGAGACACGTTCCTCGGCGGTGACGACTTCGATCATCGCATCGCGCAAATGATCGTGGACCGCTTCGAGCAACAGTTTAACTACGACATGAGCACGGCGCCGGGAGCAATGCAGCGCTTGAAGGCGGTGTCGGAACGAATCAAGACCACCCTGTCCGAGCAGGAGTCTGCCAGCGCGATGGTGAAGCAGATGGTTCCCGGCACCGGGTCGCCGTCTACGCTCGACTTCACTCTCGCACGGCATCAATTCGATGCGAACGCGATGGACATTGTTCAGCAGACCTTCGTCGTGTGCGACGAGGCGCTGAAGCTCGCGAACCTGACTTCGGCTGAGGTCGATCGACTCGTGCTGGTCGGCGGATCAACTCGCATGCCGATCGTGCGCGACATGGTCGAGAATTATTTCTTCAAGCAGCCGCTGACGACAATCAATCCGGACGAAATCGTCGCTGTTGGTGCGGCAATCTACGCATACGGCCTCGAAGAAGCCGACATGAGCAGCACGAACATCCCATCCCTCGACTCCTCGGACTTCGAGATCGTGAGTGACGGCGCCGGCGCGCCATCCGCGGGTTTCCAAGCCAACCCAGCAGCGGGCGCGAGCGGCAGTTTCCTTACCGGCGGATTCGCCGGCACGCAGAAGTTGGGCGGCGCCCCCCTCCTCATCGATGTCACGCCGCATGCGCTAGGGATTGAAACCGTCGGCGGATTCACAGACACGATCATCAAGCGAAACGCATCGATTCCGACACGCAACACCCGGACATTCGCTACCGCAATCGACAACCAGGACTCGGTCCGGCTGAACATCCTCGAGGGAGAAGGAAAGCGAGCCGAGGAGAACCGGATCCTTGGCGAGCTCGTCCTCTTCGACATTCCGCCGGCGAAGCGCGGTAACGTGAAGATCGACGTGAGTTTCGAGATTGACCCAGATGGGATCTTAAAGGTCTCGGCGCGGGACACCAACACGAACCAAGTCCAGCAGGTTCGTATTAACCTCGCAGGTAGCCTTGGTACCGAGGCTCGCACTGCCGCAGCTGATAACCTACCTGCATCCGTCTTCTAGGCGATCGATTGACTGACGTACCAAATCGCCCGCGGGTCCTTGTCATCGGGAACTCGCCCGAGCTTGCCACTAGCATCGCCGAGTCACTGACGTCGGTGTTTGATGCTCTCGGCACCGACGATCCCCGTCGTATCAGGGGGTTCGCTGCGGAAGGTCCAGTAGCAGCGGTGCTGGTGACGGCCGGCTTTCCGAAACCGGATCCGGAAACACTCGCGGCCGCCCTTCGTCCGGCACTCCCCGGCACATGCCTCATTCAGGTATGTGGGGGCATCTCAGGCCTCCCTGAGGGCACGAACTACGACGGCACCCTAAAGTTCCCACTCGCTCCTCGAGTGTTGGCCGCGAACGTACGACGCATGATCCGCTCAAGCGCAGCTCCAGACGCCGACAACCGGCCCTTGCAGGCGGAGATCGAGCTGCGGTGCCTCGGGTTGGAGTCACAGACCTACTATGAGGTCCTTAATGTGGCTGCCGACGCGTCTGTCGACGACATCACCACGGCCTACGACTCGCTCAGTCTACGCTACCACCCCGATCGCCTCCGCAAACTTGAGCCGGAGTCTCGCGAGCACGCGATGCGGCTCTACATCCGCATCGGCGACGCCTACCGAAGCCTGCGAGTCGTGAACGACCGCATGCGTTACGACCACGCGCTCAAGAGCGGAGTAGATGTCGACGAACTCCGAAAGTCCGGCGGTGGGCCGAAGGCCCTGGAGGACTACAGCAGGGTCAATGGAGCCAAGAGGTACCTAAAACTCGCTCACAAGGCGATCAGTGGAAAGACCCCGAAGCTCGCACTACCCCACCTGCGCTTCGCTTTGACTCTCGACGAGGGCAATCCGCTGATCGCGCGGAAGATTGAGGAGATAGAAAACGGTGGCTGACGAAAAGAAAAAGGGGGACCTGCTCCCCCGCCTGATCACAGCCGCTATCGGCGTTCCGATTCTCCTTTGGCTCGCGATCTTGTGTCCGAACTGGAGCATCTGGCTGCTCTATGCAATCGCCTCCTCGATCGCGATGCAGGAATGGGGCTCGATGTGCCTCGGCAAGCTTGGAATCGCGGGGTGGATCGCGGTGACGGGTCCATTCGCCCTACTCTCCGCGGCATACTGGGGGACTCCGGTCTCTCTGTACGCAACCGCTGCTCTGATCGTGATGACGGTTACCGTCGCTTCCGTATGGACAGGAGCCGTAGAGGGCGCAGCGAAGCGGATCACAGCCCTACTCGGCGGACTCGTCTATACGACCGTCCTCTTCGGCGGGCTCTTGCTTCTGGTCGCGGACCCGGCACATCCAGGTGTGAATGCCGAGTATCAAGGCGGATGGGTTCTTTTCCCGATGTTCGTCATTTGGTCGGGTGACACGGGCGCATATTTCGCTGGCCGAACATTCGGGAAGCACAAACTCTCTCTGCGGCTCTCACCGAAGAAGACGTGGGAGGGAGCAATCGGCGGCACAATCGCGTCCGTCGGAGGCGGCCTCCTGTGCATGGTCCTGCTGCTCCCTCACGTTGAGGTGTGGCAGGTGATCGTCCTCGCGCTTCCCGCGGCGATCCTCGGCCAAATCGGTGACCTCTGTGAGTCCGCGATGAAGCGAGCGACCGGTGTGAAAGACTCTGGTCGAATCCTCTACGGCCACGGTGGTATGCTGGACCGAGTCGATGGCCTTATCTTCGCGGCCCCGTATGTTGCAGTCGTCAAACTGCTGCTCGAATTGTGAGCCGAACGCGGCCAACCAGGACGTGGAGTCCTGAGCTAGAGAGCGCTCTCAAACGGCGTCGCTCTATCGACATTTCCTAGAAATCCCCCTAGCGGAGACCGATGGCGATCGTCTGGTTTATTCTAATGATTGGTCCCCTCGTGTTCTTTCACGAGTTGGGACACTACCTCGCGGCGAAAGCTTTTGGGGTGAAGTGCGAGCGATTCGCTGTTGGGATGGGCCCGAGAGTGGCTTCATTCCGCCATGGCGAGACCGAGTTCTCGATCCGCGCCCTCCCGTTGGGCGGGTACGTGACGATGCTAGGCGCGATGCAGGACGAGGCCGTGGATGTAGAGGATGCCGGGCGAGCGCTGACCGACAAGCCCATCTGGCAGCGCATGATCGTCTACCTAGCCGGCCCGGTGATGAATCTTCTCCTCGCGGTCCCGATCTTCTGGGTCTTCTTCATGGGCCAAGCCTTTGAGCAGGGCCCGGAGGTTGGAATGGTGCTGGATGGCACCCCCGCCGCCGAAGCCGGGTTCCTCCCAGGTGACCGGGTTGTCTCGATCGATGGCGACGAGATTAAGTATTTCGCGGATATCCGCCGCGCAGCGTCATCCTCGCCGGGCGAAGAGCTCGAGTTCGAGGTTGTGCGTGGGGACGAGATCGTCGCGCTTTCCGTAACGCCTGAGGCTGTATTGGTTGCTGCCGGAATCGTTCCGGGACGAACCAAGGAACGAGGCCAGCTCGGTATCGTTTGGAGCCGATACCCATCCTATATTCACGTCGGGCCGGAGTCGGCTGCCGAGGCGGCCGGACTGCGAACGTTCGACCATGTCATCGCTGTGAATGGCGAGCCCGTCTCCGCTTGGATCGACCTCCGCGACCAGCTCGCTTCTCTTGATAGCATCTCGCTTACTGTCCGGCGGCTCGAGCCGACCGGAGATGACTTCGCGATGCTCGGGCTCTTCTCGGTGCTTGAAGTAGCGCTCCCTAGCGGGAGTGCACAGACGTTGGGTTTAGCTCCTGCGCAGGCGACAATTTTCGCTGTTGAGCCGGGAACGCCAGCTGCCGCTATAGGGCTGCTCGCCGGAGACCGGGTCATCGAGGTCGACGGCCGTCCGGTCACCTCGTTGAGCATCGCCACGCAAATGATTCGGGGAGAGCCTGATACTTCACACGATATGGTCGTCGAGCGTTCGGGGGAGGAACTCGAGTTTTCCCTGACGCCAGCGATTGTGGAAGTCGTCGGAGAAATGCGGGCCGCGATCGACGTTACGTACGTCGGTATCATCCCGCTCCCTGCGCTCGCGGTGGACCACCAGCTGGTTCACGTTGGGATTGGCGAACGCGTGTTCCGGTCGTTAGGGCAGGCTGTCTCCCAGACGATCGAGTACATCTTCGGATTCTTTCTGGGCGTACTGTTCCTCATCATCGGGGCCGTGGACTCGTCGAATCTCGGTGGTCCTTTGATGATCGCAGACGTTGCCAACCGGGCAGGCGCAGACGGAATTCTAACGTTCGTGCGATTCATGGGTGTGATCAGCATCAACCTCGGAATCGTGAACCTGCTGCCAGTCCCTGGACTCGACGGCGGGCACCTGACGCTCCTGACGATTGAAGGAATCAAGCGAGAGCCGCTCTCGTTCCGGGCACGCCAGATCTCCAGCTACGTCGGGGTAGTCTGCTTGGTCCTCCTGATGCTCTTCGCCTTCAAGAATGACGTAGAGCGATACTGGGCCGATATTGCGATGTGGCTCAACTCGTAGCGAGCCTGGGGCATATGCGACGGGGATGAGTCTTGGTCTGGCGCTACAAAGCAGCGCCATCAGGGCTCAACCAGCCGTGGTCGCGCGCGTGGGCGAGGAGACGCTCAGAAGAGCTGATTGGTAGATGCTTGGTCGCTGAGGACGCTGGCAGGACTCCCGGCCCACCAGCGCCCACAACGGAGCGCTTACGCGCCCGGGCACCAGTAAGGTACGGATTCGAACCCACCCAACACAGTGGTCCAAACCTACACCCCCTACTGAATGTCCAAGCGAGCCGATGGGTTCGCTACATGGCCCATAAATGGCCTAGATATCGATCCCGATGGACGCCGCAGCGAGCAGCGTCACGCCCTCGGCCGGAAACGGACGTGCCCAAGCGCTGGCCTCCAAGAAGAACGAAAAGGTGATTCGAGAATCATCTCCAGCGAATTCGCGGAGATCCTCTTCGTAGACGATCTCAGCGAGTGCGAAGTTCTCGCCGGGCTCAAAGCCCTCGCCGACTGCTACGAGGACCGGCCCGTCGACCGGATGAATCGCGAAGACCTCCACCCGGTGAATGACGGAAAGATCAACGTCGAACGGTTCGATCACCTGAAGTCGCGCTTCCTCAAAGTACACGCCACGAGCGAGCGCTGGATCATGACTGAACCGGAACCGTTTTCGGATCTCAAGCCGTGTTCCAGGCGACCCGGGGTCGGTAATCGTGAGTTCCGTCGAGATGTCGTCGACAATCGACTCCCCCACGCACGCGGTCGTGAGAATCGAAAGGAGACCAAGAGCTAAGTAGGCGCGGATCATGCACTTCATACTGACCAGTTTCGAATCTGCAAACAAGTAGGCCACGAGTCTGATGAACTCAGAGGTCGACCTCTAAAAGTCCGCCGCCCTGTAGTTCGATGCTCAACGAGAGTCCGCCCTCAGGCACAAGGTCCGGGTAAGCGAAGACCCGGAATTGCAGTTCGATGCCGGGATAGCCTGCGCGCTCCGCATCAACTCCAACCGCAGGATCCGCGTCATCTGAATCGCAAGCCGTTCCGACGCCGTCGCCGTCCTCGTCTTCCTGAACAGCATTCGGAACCTGCGGACAGTTGTCCTCGAAGTTGCTCTGGAAGTCGGCGTCGAAGTCATCCTCGGCAGCCAGGCCGTCAATATCTTCTACGACAAGGGGATTGGAGGCCGGGATTCGCTCTCGGAGCGCCCCCTCACTGAACGAGGCGTCGAAGGCGTCCGCGAGCGACAGGACGAACCCCTGACCGCGAGCGAGTACCTGGACGCTTGAGATCGCGTCCAACGAACCTGTGGGGTCTCCCGACTCTGAGACTACCTCAAAGACGATGGCGTCGAGGGCCGTCGATGAGTCAATTCGGAGCGTGCGCTCGAACTCGAACGCTTCGATTTCAGTCAGGGGTACTGGGACCGTCTGAGAGATAAGTATCGGGTCTGCGTGCGATACCGGGTCATCGTCTCCGCATGCGGAGAAGCAGAGGAGAGGGAGCGCGACGTACAATTTGGAATGTCTCATGGTCTCCTATCGAGTTTGGCGTCCATTAGCCTGAGTACCGGCGGGATCCAACGTGCACGCTTCATATGCGTAAGGAATGTGGCTATAGCAGCGCCACAAGTCCTGTATCCTGAGTTATATGCGTCACCCATCGAGCGCCCTCACGGCCTTCGTTTTCTGCGCTCTCGTGGCCTGCGGCCCCGACGATGCGACCTCTTCCGACGTCGATCTCGACACTACGACGGACGTCGCGATCGACGCACCCGAAGACTCAGCTGACGACATCGATGCGACCGACGTCCCACCCGCAGACGCCGACGTCGATGCTGCCGAAGATGTCGAATTGGACACTCCCGAGGATACTGCAGATGCAGACGTCGAGCCGGAAGGAAATCCACCGCTAGCGCCCGTCGTCTGCATAGGCGAGACTCAGACCATCTCGTACGTCCCCGGCACGGGGCTCACAGCGGAACTGGACGTCGAGAACACGACCACCACAGGCGTTCGAGTGTCGTTTCTGGGTCGCGAGTCAGACGTAAGTGCGGAGTTCACTCTCGCATGTGCTGTCGACATCGTACCCGATGGAGTTGTTGCGCTGACGCCTGCTTGGACTCTGAGTTCCGACGGGCCCCAACGATTTGATAGGCGCTACTTCGTAAATGTCCCGTTCTTCCCAGGCGACGTTCCGATTGGCGCGGTGCAGTCGGCGCTTCGAATCTACCGAACACTACCTGACGGAACAGTGCACGAGCCGGTTCTGACGAACTTCCAAGAAGACTTCCTCAACGGCGGGATTCGCTTTGAGACCCAGCTCACTGGAACGTTTCAGGTCGGTGTCCGGGACGACGCCGGTGAACCTCGGGAGCGCGAGTGGACCTTCCGAGCGATCTCCGGTGTCTCGATGGGGGCGCTCGGTTCATCCATGATCGGAGCTCGGCATCCGGACCGATTCGATATCGTGGCCCCGCTTGGCGGTCCCGCCGAGTGGGTCTACCTCGCACAATACATAAGTGGCGGAGGAATGGGTGGCTTCGGCGACAACGAATACGAGGTGACTCAGGAATTCGAGCACGGGATGTCCTACGAAGACTGGTACTTCTCAACCGGGGAAGGCACGGGCGGCAGTTTCAACCGGAACGAGTATTCGGAGATCTTCCTCGACCTCTCCTTGTCTGTTGGCAACATCATCACGTGGAACCCCGACAGCCCGTTTCTTGCGCCCGGAATCACCGCGGACGAAGTCTTGCGCGGCGCGGCGGCGCGTTGTCTTCGGGGGAACACCTGCCCGCCGGATTCGGACACGGCTCTCACCATTGAGTCCGGCTTCTTCGACAACGAGTACAACCCCGACGGTGCGTTCCCGGTGATTGCGTTCTGCGACGGGCGAGGAGATCGAGACCGCGACCGACCGTTCGACCGCGCGTGCGACGTGAATTTTGATGGCGAGCCGGATGAAGCGAATGAGGGCCTGTTCTTGGACCCCTGCGTTCAGTCGCGCCCGATGGACATCACGCTCGCAGTCGACACCAACGGGAACGGCATGCGAGACGTCGGTGAGCCGGTCATCCGGAACTCGTGGGAGGACTATGAAGACCTGGGCACCGACGGCCTAGCGTCGTCCGCGGAGGAAGGGTTTGACGCGTTGAGCAATCCTGATCCGGCTGGAGATGATTACGACTACGTAGACAACCCGTTCGGCACTGAGGGCAACTGGCTGTGGGACGAAGGTGAGCCCTACAACGATTTCGGAATCGACGGCGTAGAGGGCTCCCCATCCTGGGAGGATGGTGGGTTCGACATTGGAGAAGGGAACGGTCGCTTCGACTACAACCCCAACCTCCAGCGCGTGTACGACGAAATGTCGCCGCGCCACCTAATCCAGGACATGAGCCCCGAGGTCTTCCGAGACACGAACTGGTTCATCGATGCTGGTGTCCGCGATCTCTTCAACTTTGTCGTCGGAGCCAATCAGCTCGCTGGCACAATTCAAGGCATGGGCGGAAACGTGCGAGTCTACGACGGATTCTCCGAGGTGCAGGGCATCGAAAGTGGATTCAACTTCACACTCGTCGACTACGCCAACCTCGGCCAAAACGTGCTCCTCCGGTACGGAGATCGGGACGCGGATGAGGAAGACATCTGCTTCGGTGACGGAAAGCATGTGGGAACAGTTGCGCAGATCGCGAACCGGCTTCTCACGATGCTCGGGTTCATCACCAACCGATTCCCAGATCCGGACCGCGAGCTTGTGCGGGCGCCCTTCCCTCTTAGCTCAGGCACCTACTTCGCCCCCACCGGCGATAGCGGCGAACGGATGCGGTACTCCATCGCGTTCCCACCCGGATACGAGTGGTCCCAGTGCACCGATGGCCGAGACAACGACCGCGACGGCCTGAAGGACGGCCAGGACCCGGACTGCATCAGCGGCGAATCGCTCTCCGAGGGGGGAGAAGAGGTCACGCGCTGCACGGACGGGATCGACAACGACGCCGACGGTCGACGCGATGAAGAAGACGAAGACTGTATAAACGGTGACGGACTCTCCGAGTACCCGATGGACTCACGGTTCCGCTCGGCCCGATACCCGGTCATCTATCTTCTTCACGGATATGGCCAGACCCCCGATGACCTCCAAGTAACCGCGCTCCCGTTCTCCGGGTTCATGGCTAGCGGGATTTGGCCCAAGGCCATCATCATCTTCCCGGATGGGTTCTGCGGCGAGGTCGCACGCCACGCATGCAATGACCAGATCGACAACGACGGCGACGGATTGTTCGACGAAGAGGATGACGGATGCGCGGCCTCCGGCAACCGGAGCGAGACCGGCGAGACGCCGCGCTGGTGTGAAGACGGAATCGACAACGATCTCGACGGGCTTGCCGACCTCGAGGACGGAGGATGCTTGAACGCTCCGGACTGGGATTCTGAGAACAACTGCATCCAGGGCAACTTCTACACGAACCACGTCTCCTACCTCGACGGGGCGCCCGGCGGTCCTCAATATGAAGACATCTTCTTCGACCTGATGGATCACGTGGACGACGTCTACCAGACGCGTCCCCCTCAGACCTTCCCAACGGTCGAGTAGCAAGACCGAGCCACCCGACCCGGGTTCAAGCGCCGGTCGGGTGCACGCGCAGTTCTCAGGCTGCCGCGACGACTTCGGACTCGCTGAAGAGCGCGTGCGCCTCACCGAGTGCGTCGACGAGAGAGTCGACTTCTGCGTGATCAAGCTCGTCTCCGGCGGTCAGAGCGCGTTCCACTTGAAGGCGGAGGACTTCCAGGCTCGCCTCGGCCTCCTCCAAGCGGAACGAGAACGTCCTGCGTGATGAGTCGACCGCCTTCAGCGCCGTGAGTGCCCGTTCTTGCCGTGCCACCGTTGCCTCGATCGTTGCGGAGACTGCGAGGTCGGCTTCATTCAGAAGCGCGTCTCGATTAGTGCAGACTCGCTCTTCAAGCCGAGTGACGCGCACGTTTTCAGCTTCTCGGTCGACGAGTTCCCATCGAGAAAGCCCCCGTCGAGCTCCGCTTATCGTCGCACAGACGCCGAGGCGGACTTCGTCGATCAGCAGTGCGTCATCGGGGCGACATTCCTCCAGGCGATCGAGCAGATCCGTCACGCCGCCTGCCGTTCGCGCTAGATCATCCCACTGAGCCTGGAAGTCGCCCGCAGAGTCCGTGACTCGCTCGTCCAGTACGCGCTCGGCATCAGCTGAGACAGCGATGCGGAGTGGTTCCGAACCTGTGTGCCGGGGCGCAACTACCTCGCTGACGCTGGCGGCCAAGTAGCCGCTCGCTCCGACAATGCCTGACGCCATAGCGGTGACCCAGACGTCCTCGACGACCCAGAAGCTAACCGCAGCCTCTCCTGCCGCGAACGCGGCTGCAAACCCCAGTGCAATGAACGCGGCCGAGGCGGCGACGCCTGCCATCAGCCGACCACCACGCAGCCCTGGCTGGTATCCGACGGCAACCAGCGAAGCCGCGATTGAGAGAGCCCAGCCCTGAAGATGCTCAAAGTTGCTAAAAGCGGCTCCGCCAAGGCTGGCCAAACCGAGCGCAAAGAGGCCCCGCGACAGGACGCTATCTGCTCCCTTTGGACGGTGCGGCGACCCGAGTAGCAGGCCAGCAACGATGCCGACGAGAATGGGGATCGCGTTGAAGACGCCGAGGCTCATCGCCACGATGGCTCCAATAGTTCCCCCCATTGCGGTTAGTGCCACCATGCGAGCCCCCCTGCCCACGTGAGCTTCGCTAGGAAGTGTGAATTCGATTGTTCTAGTTCTCATCTTGGCTCTCCTATGCGGCCGCTAGTAGATGGTGGAGTCGTGATACATCTGCTCCAGAGCGACCCCGGACTGTATCTCCGTCGTTCGGGCGGCGTTCTGGAGCATCAGGTTCCGCCCTTCTTCGCCGCGTCCCGAGAAGCCGGGTGCAGCGACACGCTGCTGAAGTGCGCGGACGTTCTCGGCCTCATCAGATAGCTCTTCGCTGTCCAGAGATGCC
>JBLHWZ010000127.1:0-14232 GCA_047629415.1 Bradymonadia bacterium
ACGCCGAAAAACGAGAAATGCCCTGGAGCAGAGCTCTCAGGGCATTTTCTAGCGGGATGGACGGGACTCGAACCCGCGGCCTCCGGCGTGACAGGCCGGCGTTATAACCAACTTAACTACCATCCCTGATAGGTCCTCAGTTGGCGAGGGACGGCGTTTATACGGCTTCGACTTTGAGTGCGTCAAGTACTTTGTCGCGAGACCACGCCGAAGAATTCTGATCGGCGATCGCCGCGTCGTCTGGACAACGCCACCAAGGAAGCGCGATGGTTCCAACCATTCAAAATCATAGGATAAACCTAGCCGTTCTCGGCACCGCTCTATTGTTCGGCTGCGCAGAAGAGCCCTCCGAGCCGATCGAGCCGGACGTGATCGAGATGGCAGACGCCGTCGCCGACTCGACATTGGATGGAGAAGACGCGGCGATAGATCCCTCCGAGGACGCCCAAGACGATCCGCAGGAAGACGCTACCGACCTAGCCGAGGCGGTCGCTCGCACGCCGCTGAAGGCGACACAGTCGAAGAACTCGACGCCAAGGAAGACACGGCGGACGTCGCTCGGGCGCCCGAGTTTGTGCGCGTACCCGAGCCAGCCAGCGACTGTCCGGCGCCCGAAGGACACCGCCGGGCGCGGGCGATCGTGCATCTGCACTCGACCCACAGCCAAGACGCCTGCGACGACGTCCCAAGACTGGAGGACGGCTCCTATAACGACGACTGCGTCAGCTCGCTTCGCGAGGCATTGTGCGAGGCGCGCATAGACGTCGGCTACCAGACCGACCCCGACCCACATGGCGGAGGTCGACTTCGCGGACCTGCTCCACATCCGACCGGGCGACGACCCGGTCTTAGATGAGGAGGGTACGCCCATCGCGAATCGCTTCGACTGCGACAACGGGCACCGTGTCCTGCTCCGCGCTGGCGCCGAGGACGCGCTGATGCCCGTTGGCATGACGAGACACGTGCCGGGAACTCCTGAGGAGTGTGAGGTCGTCATGAGCCAATACACTGCCGAGTCAGCCGCAGCGATGCGCGAAGCAGGAGCGCTCGTTTGGGTCACCCACACAGAGGAGAAGGCGATCGAGGATCTCCAGGAGATCGGAGTCGACGGGATCGAGGTCCATCAGCTGCATGCGAACCTCGATCCGCGCTCGCGAACCGAATACCTCGGCTTGGACGCGGTTGGGCCGATCGCGGACATCTTCCCGCTGATCACGGGCACGACACAGGTACACGCGGATATCGGGTTCTTGGCGTTCGTGGAGGACAACGCCCCATCGCTGGCACGCTGGGCGGAGCTCCTCCAGACTCGCTTGGTGGTCGGCACCGCCGGCACGGACGCTCACGAGAACACGTTCCCCATGGAGATGGCGGATGGCGAGCGCTTGGACTCCTACCGCCGCATGATGTCGTGGTTCTCGAACCAACTCTTGATCGAGGGAGAGCTTACGCTGGAGAGCGCGGACGAGGCGCTCGGAGCTGGGCGAGTCCTCATTGTGTTCGACCTCTTTGGCTCTCCAGCCGGCGCCGACTTTTGGTTGCAAGCCGAAGGTGTGCGTTATGAAATGGGCAGCACCATTGAGTTCGCCGCCGGCCAGACGCTCAACGGTACGGTACCAGCACCGCGACTTAGCGGTGGTGAAGAGGGCGACGCGTACGGGCGAATTCTGCGGGCCTCCGGCAGCGAGTGGGTAGAGGTTCTTCGTTTCGAAGGCACCGAGTTTTCACACGATCTCATCGAGCCCGGCGCCTAACGGGTTGAGGTGCGAACGAGCGGACAGCACTTCGCGCCCAATCTGGACATCTCGCCTCAGATTGCGGAGCGGGATGTGCCCTGGCTGATGGCGAACGCCTGGCTGGTTCGTTAAAATAACGGCTGTCGGCTCTTGCGCCGTATCGAAACGGACTTCACTCTAGCGTGACTCCTCACGCTCGGAGCGAATATGAACTCGCGAGGCTTTTCCACGCTCGTCGCGGCCGCCGCGGTGCTCCTTGCGGCGCCGGTCTCGGCTCAAACCACCACCAGCGCCGGAGAGGTTCGCAGCAGAGCCTCGAGGACAATCCCTCCAAGGTGAACTTCCGCCTGACGCTGCACCCAGGCTTCATCTATATTGGCTTGGCGGACGTCACAGGGGCCTACCTCGGCATCGAGTCGGAGTTCTCACGAACGGTCGCCGTCGGGGGCTCGGTTCACCTCCCGTACTTCAACTTCGATGCGGACGAGCACCAGCCCTCGGACTTCTTTCAGGCCGAGGCTTGGGTGAGGTTCAACTTCCTCGATGAACTCCGGCGGACTCGCGTGCGGAAGAGGATAGAGGAGTACACAAGCAACCACTACCAAACCGCAGAAGGGGAGTACTACACAGCACACGAGGTTTACGTGGACGCGTCAGCGACGATTCGCCGCTGGCGCGGCATGCGGCTCGGCGCACAGCTCTTAACGGGGCCCGCGGTCATGAAGTCAGACTGTGAAGGCGAGTGTGCTTGGAACGCGACTCGCATCTCCGCGTTCGCGGGCTACACGGGGGGTATGCAGACCAACCGGCGGATCCTCTTTGGGGACTACGGCGAGCGGCGCTCTCGCTTGCGGCTGGCCTACTTTGGCGACGTGCTCGTCGCGCCGAAGATCGACTACCGACAATACGAAGACTTCACGGCCGATGTCGAACCTCCCGGCATCGGCTGGGGCCTGCGAGTTGGAGTGGAGTCAGCCAGCGGCCTGCCAGGTGCGGTCGGAATGAGGGCGGAGCTGGGGTCGAACCTTGGCGCCGGACGACTCTATGCGATGTTATCTATCGGCCTCGACTTGAACCTCGCGCTGGGTGGCGGCCACGATGTGCCGAAATAGGGTCTCGAAGCCAGCGCCTTTACCGCGCTAACGTCTTGCGCATACGGCCTGGGATGATCGCGTAGAGCAGCATCGTCACCGCGAGAATCCACACGACCGAGATGCCGGTTGATGCATCGACGGTACCGTGGGCCAGCGAACGGATGACTCGCACCGCGTGATACAGCGGCGTGAAGAACGCGATCTGCTCGCCATATGCGAATCGGCTGACCGGGAAGAAGATACCTGAGAAGAGGAAGAGTGGCGTTAGGAAGAGGGTGTAGAAGTACGAGAAGAGGTCGATGACCTTGATCATCGATGTGAACGCTGCGCCGATGGCGGCGAAGAGCATACCGGTACCGAGGACAGCGACCGGGATCAGCAGCGCCCACCAGCTCGTGATCATGTTCATTCCGGCGCCAAACGAGAGCGCAGCGACGACCACGAGGAAGGCGCAGCCATAGATCGCGGCGCGGGTTGTGGCCCAGAGAAGCTCGCCAAACATGATGTCTTGGATCTGCGCGGGAGTACCGAGGTAGGCGTCGTAGATACGCTGGTAGTTCATCTTGATGAAGACGTTGTATGTGGTCTCGAAGACCGCGCCGTTCATCGCCGCTGCAGCCATTAAGCCGGGCGCGATGAACGCCAGATAGCTCATGCCGCCGACCTCTTCTCCGAGGTATGCGCCGAGCCCGACTCCCATGCCGACCAGGTAGAGCAGCGGCTCGAAGAAGTTGGGTAGGATGTTCATCACCCAGGTACGCCGGTAGAGCGTCAGGTTTCGTCGCCAGACAGCCATCGCCATCGCGACGTCGATATCGCCGGGCAGTCTCATTGTCGGCCTCCGAGGCCACGGCCAGTGATGCGTAAGAAGACGTCTTCGAGAGTGCCCCGCCGCAGGTGCGCGGGTCGGCCTCCAGTGGTCGAAACGACCGTGGTCATCAGCCGCTCGGCGTCATCTCCGTAGAGTAGCAGCCGCCCGCCGAACGACTCGGCTCCGTGTGTTGCCAGCGTGCGCAGGTCTTGCTCGATGCCCAACTCCTCGACGTCAGCGCAGTCGATCTCGACGACGTGTGGTGCGGCATGTGTCGCGATCAAGTTTGCTGGTGTGTCCACGGCGACAATCTCACCTGCGTCCATGATCGCGATGCGGTCGCAGAGGCGCTCGGCCTCATCCATATAGTGTGTGGTCACGATGAGCGTGGCGTTGCGCCGACGAAGGGCGGCGAGCTTCTCCCAAAGGGACTGCCGCGCGCGTGGGTCGAGGCCGGTGGTCGGCTCATCGAGAACGACCAACTCAGGCTCTCCAATCATGCCGCGGGCGACCATCAGGCGTCGCTTCATACCTCCGGAGAGCGCGATCACCTTGGAATTCGCTCTGTCCGAGAGCTCGGCGAACGTCATCAACTCTTCGACTCGCTGTCGAAGCTCGGCCCCCTTGAGCCGATAGAAGCGGCAGAAGACCTCGAGCGTCTCCTTCACAGTGAGCTCCTCGTCGAGATTGTTCTCTTGGTGCACGACTCCGATGCGGCGTTTGATTGCCCGATCGTTCTTGCCGTCCGAGCCGTCAAGTCCGAGTACATCGAGCGTTCCTGAACCGACGGGAGAAGCGCGGTAGATCATGCGCATCGTCGTCGATTTCCCGGCGCCGTTTGGTCCTAGGAAACCGAAGGCCTCACCGATCGCGATCTCGAAGTCGATTCCTTTGACAGCCTCGAAGTCGCCGTACGATTTGCGCAGGTTCCGCGCGAGGACGGCGTGTTTGGGAGGGGATGTCATTCGGTGTCTCTTCGTTTGGCGGCTCTAGAGAGGCCAAGCCGCCGTCATCGTCTTCTGGCACAGGAGCGCCGCCGCGTTCAGCAGGAATCCGTCCCGTGCTACCCTCCCGGGACCCACAAATCCAAGAGGACCCCCGATGGGACAATTCTGGACCCAGTTCGTCGCCCCATCGCGGCGGACGTTTTGTCCGCTCAGGCAGCAGCCAAACCGTCGTGGTCGCGTCATTCGGCCATGCACAACTGGACGCCTGATCGCCTCCACCCGTCGGGTTGGCCGTCATCGATGCAAAGCCCGAGTCCGGAGGACGGAGATGTCTGCGTTGTGACTGGCCCTCAGTCGACTGGAGGTAAGACCACAGTTTGCGTTTCCAGGCCGGAGCGTATGTCCCAGGTGCCTTCTTGGAGTCCACTGACGAGTAGACGCGTCGAAGCGCCTCGCGTGAGTGCCCCCCGCGCGAAGAGATGCCCTGTCTATGCGACCACGTTGAATTCGAAGGGAAATCTCGAGGCACTCGGGAACGACAATACAGACCGCGCCTGGCTGCGGGGTCACGTTGAATTGTTCGACCAACGCCGGCGAGCACTGCCTGCCTGTGAACGCGGCGAGCCTGGTTGGGCCCCCGACCGGCCAGCGATACCTTATCGTTCTTGTGTCGGCGGACTCACAGGTACTTGCGACCGCGCCCGAGTCTTCGCGACCGCACGCGCCGAGCCCGGCCTGAAGTGCTGCTGGGAGAACTGCGAGACGGAAGCGAGACCCGACTCGTTGTTTGGAAATAGTTGGCACTATGTCGGCGGATTCGAGGCGAAGCTTGGGGGGGGCTGAGGGCCGTTCCGTTTGCGCCGATCGGCTGGGTAGAAGGATGCGAAGCACCTGCGAGAAGCATCCGTACCCAACATCTCTCCAGCTCTGCGGCGGGTCGCCATTTGGGACTCACCTCTAATGGCCTCTCCCGCACCGTAGGCCCCGTTTGGGGTCGAAGTGGCCACGGAACTCTCCTTTGGGAGTTGGTCGGCCCGCGCGCCGATGGGGGTCACGGCTGTCCCGGCGGTCGGCTTCCGTGCTATCCTCCAGGGGCCCACAAATCCTAGAGGAACCCCATGCGAACGATTCTGGCCGTAGCCCTCCGTCTTTCTGTGCTCACCGCCTTTCTCAGTCTTGGCGGCTGCTACACCGTTGCGGTGGAGTACTTCCCAATGCACGCGCTGACGGATCAAGCCCCCCCCACCGTTCGCTTGGAAATCGTCGACTCCCGACCTGAAGATCAAGGGCGAGGAGATGGCCGCATGATCGGCCAGTATCGAGGCTCGTTCGGCATTCCAAACAGGGTGGAGAACGGAGAGGGCGGCGTAATGCCCAGTACGGTGAGCGCCGCCACGGCGGATGCCCTCGCTGGAGCCGGGGTTTTGGTGACGGCGGACGCACCAATCGTGCTTCGCGCGACGGTGCTTCAGTTCTGGTCCGACGGCATGGTGCGTGTTGGCTCGTGGGTTGAGGTTCGCTACGAGCTCGTGGAATCAGGCTGGGAGACGACGGTGGAAGGCACGTCGAGCGAGGGCTCGTTCTTTGGTAGTCCGGTCAAGGCCGTGGAGACCGCGATTGAGGAGGCGCTGGTGGACCTCGCGATCCAGTCGACAGAAGTGTTCTCGACGCAGGAGTTCCAGGACTCGGTTCGGTAGTTGGGCAACCAGTCGGTCACCTTCGAAGTGGAGCGGTGATTGGCGCAACGTGCGCTCGCGCTTTTGCGCGTGCACGCTACCACGCCTCTCGAACGCACGGTCCCACGCCCGACGCAGCTCCGGCGAAAGCTCTACCTGTGCTTCGAACTCGGCTGGATACTGTCTCAGGACCGACGATGCTTCTACCAACTCAGGTGGAGCGCCGCGTGGCGCACACGCCCATATAGCGAACGCCGAGCGCCAACGCCGCTTGGCAACCACGCCGGGTCATTGCGACGCGCAGCCGTCGCCGCCCGCCCGCTTCTGCGGTGGCGGCGCGGTCGCCCTGCGCCGCGAATCCCCGGAGGACGGCGGGGGACCAGTCCACGAGATGAACATCGCGGAAGCCCGCCTCTTGGAGCTCACGGCGGAGTTGCGCTTCGGTGGGCAGGCCGTCTGGAATCTCGAAGAGCAGTCCCACCGCTCGAAGCAGCGCCCGCGTGAGCGTCGACGCGGGAGGTGCGATGAGCGTGCACACGGCGAGGCGCCCGCCGTGGTCGAGAGCGCGCCGAGCGCTCAGGAAGAACCGCGCCCGGTCGTCAAAGTGGTAGAGCGCGTCGAGCGCGAGGACCAGATCGCGGCTCGCCGGCGGCCCGTCGGCCCCACGCGCCGCGGCAGACGCCCGAACCTCGATGGCCGAGTCGTCGGCGGAGCTCAATGCAGCGCGGGCTGCGCGATCTTCGTTCGGCTCCAGGGCCAGAACGTGGGCGGCGCCAAGCGTCCGCCAGAGACCCAGCTGCGCCCCGAAGCCAGCGCCAACATCGAGCACCCGGGGCGAGGCGGCGGCGTCCGCGAGGCTCCAAAGGCGTCGCGCCAGAGCGACGGCGGCCGCCTCGTACGACGTGGGGGGAGGGTCCCAGTATCCGAGATTGTCCCAGTCGCTGTGGTAGGTCATCGAGCACCAAAAGGTTCTGTGAGATTGGCCTCGATGGGGTCTGTCCCGTGCCCGGACACGGCAGTGCGGATGGCGTAGTCGTCGTCGAACAGCTTCGCGCTGAGTCGGTCGCGGTGCATTCGCAGCTCACGTGGGGGGCACCTACCGGTACACGACCTCCCCCGAGGAGCCTACTCCATCGCTTCCAGGCAGATGTCGGCGAGCACCTCGCCACACGGACGCTCGGTGCCCGAGTTGGCGTCGGTGCTGGAGCCCGCAGGCGTGAAGCAGTTGGGAGTCGTCGATTTTCGGGTTCTCTCTATCTTCCGCGAACTGATCGTCTCGTTCGGGACGACGCTTGCCGACGGTGCCCGCGCGCTGTTGGGTCAGTCCGCCGCACATGCTGCCGACGGGAGAGCGTCCCTCTCCGGGGCCGATCTGCTGCAGGCGCCAACACTCGCCAGTGTCGAAGTCAGCGACACCCTCGTTCTTCGGTGGGAGGGTGCCGATGACAGCGCCGACGACGTCCTGGTGGAGATCCCGTTCGACGTGGGCCCTGACTATCCTCCGCCCGGTCTTGTTCCACATGCTGTCGCGCTCGCCGGTGCATGACAGCGACTGTGGGTTCGACGTCCTCAGGCGTCGAACCCACAGTCCTCGATGGGCCACGCTCAACCTCGTGCCTTGACATGAAACCAAATGGTTTCTAGTCGGATGCAACTTAAAGGTTTCATTAGATGAATGAGCAACTGATTTTCCGGGCAATCGCCGACCCCACGCGGCGCAGCATTATGGCGTTGCTTGCCGGCGGCGAGCGATCCCTGGGGCAGATCGCGTCGAGTTACGAAATGACGCGGCCCGCGGTGACCAAACACCTTGGGATACTACGAGAGAGCGGCCTGATCGAGGTGAGAACCTGCGGGCGTCAGCGCTTGCACTCTCTACGCCCTGAAGCCCTGAAAACGGTGTCCGACTGGCTGAGTTTCTACAGCCAGTTCTGGGACAACAAGTTGGAAAACCTGAAACAAGCTGTGGAGGCTGATGATGAGTAATGGCGTGATTGTGAAGTCGATCGTTCTAAAGGCGAGCCCGGAGAAGGTCTGGCGCTTCTTAACTGAAAAGGACAAGCTAGCCCGCTGGTTTCACGAGACAAACCGAGACCTGACAGAGCCGTCGGCGTTTCACTATCTGCGCCACGATGACGAAGCGGAAGAGCGGAAGTTGATGTGGGGTGACATCTTGGAAGTCGTCCCGCACTCGAAGCTCGTGCATACGTTCACGCATCAGGCGCTTGCTGGTGTGGTCACGACCGTGACGTGGGAGCTAACGCCTATTGAGGATGGCACGCAGCTTACGATGACGCATGAGGGCCTGAAGTCACTCGCAGCACTGAGCGGGCATGATTCCGGTTGGGATCAGCACCTCACACGTTTGCGCGTCGTCGTGAATTAGGCGGATGCGGGACGCGCGTGGCCTCTAGAAGGGGAATCTGTATCCCCTGAAATTCCACTCCGTTTCGGAACGCTGTCGCTGCCGAGGAGGCCACACTTGGCCAATGTTACGGTGGCAAGCTGACCAGTCGCGCAATGTTTGGTGTTGACGCCGGCCGGGATCCACACAGACTCGACCCTGCCGAGCTCCTCAGCAGGAGCTTCGCCGGGCCGGATAGAGAGAGCCGCAAACGTCATGCGCGCCGATGAAGTGATCGCGAGCATGCGCACTGAAGGTCTGCCAATAATTGCGCGCTTCATCTGCCGTCGCTGGTGTTCGAGGTTCGAGGTTCGAGGTTCCAGGTTCTGGGTGGCTGATGCGGGCTCTCGCTCAGCGGATTCTGCACAACTGCGAATGTTTCGTGCCAGACTCCGTCCAAGCATGCAGGTGCGCTCAGATTCACGTGCCCGTGTGGTACTCTGCACGTCCCAACCTCCAACGAACTCGCCATGAAGCATCTCCGCGTCGCTGCCCTCGCTCTCTCCGCCACCGCATTGTTCGCATGCGAAGAAGGTGTCTTCTCGGCCGATGCGGGCGGCTTGTTCTCGGACACCGCTTCGGACGCCGCTTCGGACGCCGCGTCAAACACCGGCGATGGCTTCAACACTCCCGAGTCAGATGTGGCCCCCGGAGCCTGCGCGCCCGAGTTCGACGACCTCTCGGCGTGGCCCGCCAGCGTTCGTGTGCTGCCGCTGAACACCCGCGTGGACGGGACCGCCACTGCGAGCGGCGATATCAGCACCGGCCAATGCACTGGCCTCGACTTCGCAGAAGACAGCTCCATCGCCTGTTTCCCGGCGACCCAGTTCGATGACTTCGCGGGCAACCAGGTGTTCTTCGCGCTTGCCGAACCGCTGCGAGCCGACTCGATCCTGAAGGTTACCGTGACCCCAACCGACGGCGCGGACCTGCACGTTTACGGCTACCGCAGCAATACCGATCAGTTCTATGTGCCGCCCGCGGTCGGCTCCGTGATCTCGTGTGAGGCCGGATACTCCCCCAACGAGCGCGGCGTGCCGGAGACCATCGAGTTCCAGAACCCAGGGACGCGTGAGCACAACGTGTTCTTTGCGGTTTCGGGGCCAACAGACGTGACCGCCGGAGCGTTCGATATCCTCGTTGAACTCGATGTCTACGAGCCCAACTGCCCGGAATCGCTTCCAGGCCAAACGTACTCGGCGTGGCCCAGCAACGTGAACTTGGTCACCGACAACAGCAGCGGGCTGTTCCCCTACGAGGGCAACCTGTCGTCCGGACAATGCACCAACGTCGACTTCGCGGAAGACAGCGCGAACGCCTGTTTTCCTGCCACGATCTTCGACCAGTTCACCGGCAACCACGTCTTTTATGCGCTCGATCCACCGCTCCCCGGGAACCACGACGTGACGATCAGCGTCAACGGTGACGCCAGCATCAGCGTCTGGGGCTACCAGACCAGCACGTCGATATTCCAAGTCCCGCCGATGGTCGCGAACGTGGGTATCTGCGAGTACGGCCTAGCTACCAACAGGCCGGACATCGAGTTCCGAAACCCGGAGGACTCGCCACAGAATGTATTCTTCGCGGTGGCGGGCGCTCAAGATGTGACGAGTGGCGCGTACGGAGTTTCGGTGGTGGTGACTCCCCGCTAGCGGAGGCATCCGCAAGCCTTCCGCGCCATACGGCGGCTGCGCGACGAGGCCGTTTCTCGACGTCACAGTTACGCTCGAGAGCGTGACTGTGGCGTCGAGGTACGCAAGCCCGCGGTTTGGTTCTACGACTTTGAGTACGCCGGCAACGAGAGCGTGTTTGACGCGAGCGAGAGCTCGCTAATGCACGGATTGCAGCGATCGGTGGCCGACGCCGGACGCGGGGCAGCCGGAGTTCTCGCGACCGATGATCGCTCCGAATTCGCCCGGCTAAGCAGGGGGCCGCATGCTCAGGGAGGTGCCCGGTGTCCTAAAGAGGCCACGGTCTTCTTCGCTGCGCAGCCTTGATGGAGCATCGCGAGAGCTTCATCATCGAGGAGAGGGTCGATCATACGGTAAGACGACGCGCCGCTTCTCGGGCATTGTTTCAAGATAGCAGACAGCGCACCGCATCATTCGTTCAACGACACAACGGAGCTGTTCAGAGAATCGGAGTCGGTCGATGCAACCCCGATGGTGGCGACGTAGGTGTCGGGCTCGTCATGCCACTAAACCGATCACCCCCTAACTGGATTTGGGGTGGTGAGTATCTGCGTACTTGTGTACGCTGTTTCTGCTTTGGATTGGCTGTCGGAAGCTGATGATTGAGAAGTTCCGCGGAAATTATGAGGCTCATGTGGGTGGTCAGACGCTCTTCGACACCAAGATGATGCCTTCAACCGAGAGCGCCTCGGACTTCCTGTCCAGCATGCTTGAGGCGTCGACGGAGTATTCGATCATTGGGCAGGATCTGGACGGGGGTATCGTGTTGTGGAACGAGGGGGCCCGCCGGATGTATGGCTACGAGCGCAGCGAGATGGTCGGCAAGCTCAACTCCCGGGTGCTCCATACCGCGGAGAAAATCGCCCATAAGTACCCTGCAGAAATGCGCCGTATCGCGCTTGCGGAGGGCAAGTGGCAGGGCACGATGACGCGCGTGCGAAAGGACGGCACTGACTTCGTTGCTACCGCTGCGCTCACTCCACGCCTGGGCGCTGACGGCGAGGCGGTCGGGTTTCTGATGATCTCCAAGGACATTTCCGATGACATCCAGCGGAGGCGGAAGTTCGAAGAGACGCAGTTTTATACGCGGTCTCTGTTTGAGTCGACCATCGATGCACTGATGACAACGGATCTGCTCGGCATCATCACCGACGTCAACGAACAGATGCAGCGTCTGACCGGTCACGATCGCGACGAGCTAATCGGCTCTCGGTTCAAAAACTACTTCACTGATCCCGATGTCGCCGAGGCTGGTATTCGGCTTGTTCTCCGAGAAGGAAGCGTCACCAACTACGAGCTCACAGCAAAGGCGCGGGACGGCCAACCCACGGTGGTGTCCTACAACGCCTCTACGTTTTGCGATGCGTCGGGAAGGCTGCAGGGTGTCTTCGCCGCGGCCCGAGACATCACCGAGCAGAAGAAGCTCGAAGCCCAGCTTCGCGAGTCGGAGCAGTACAATCGCGGCCTGATCGAGGCGTCGGTCGACGGACTGATTACGGTCGATCCGCAAGGGCTGATCTCGGACGTGAACGAGCAGATGGCCCGCATGGGCGGATACTCTCGAGAGGAGCTCATCGGAACGCCGTTCGCCGAGTACTTCCACGACGCCGGCCGGGCGGCGTCCGGGGTGAACGAGACGTTTGAAACCGGTATCGTCACCAACTACGAGCTAACGCTGGCCACCCGGGGAGGCGCGTCCATTCGAGTGTCTTTCAACGCATCAGTGTTCAAGGACAGCGACGACCAGGTGAAGGGCATCGTCGCGTCTGCGCGTGACATCACTGAGCAGGCTCGCCTGCAGAATCAGCTGGCAGACGAGCGTGCTTACAACCGCGGCCTGATCGAGGCGTCGCTCGACGGCTTAATCACGGTCGACCCGCTGCTCAATATTACGGATGTAAACGCGACCATGTGTCGCATGTCGGGCTTCTCCAGGGAGAAGCTGATCGGGCGCCAATTCCCGGACTATTTCACGGATCGAAAGGCGGCGATTCGCGGCGTGCGACTGACCCTGGACCAGGGCGCGGTCACCAGCTACGAGCTCACACTCAAGACCCATGCTGGCCGAGAGATCCTGGTCTCGTTTAACGCCGCAATCTTTAAGGATGAGGCGGGCCGGGTTCGCGGGATCTTCGCATCTGCTCGCGACATCACCGACGAGGCACGTCTGCAGCAACAGCTGGCGGAGGAACAGGCGTACAACCGTGGTTTGATCGAGGCCTCGGTGGACGGCCTAGTAACCGTCGATCAGGAGATGACGATCACCGACGTCAACGAGACCATGTGTCGTCTGGTCGGTCGTCCGAGAAGCCAGATCATTGGCAGCCAATTCCCGCAGTACTTCACCGAACCGGCCCGCGCCGCCGAAGGGGTCAACCTGACCTTCAAGGAAGGCGCTGCCCGCAATTACGTGCTCTTCCTGGTGTCTGGGACAAATGTACCGCTCCCCGTGTCGTTCAACGCCGCAGTCTTCAAGGACACAGCTGGCAAAGTTCGCGGCATATTCGCGTCGGCCCGGGACATCGCTGACCAGCTGGCCCTCGAAAACCAGCTGCACGGTTCGCAGGCACACGCCCGTTCGCTCATCGAAGCCAATATCGACGCCCTAGCCACAACCAATCTTCTGGGTGTGATCACCGACGTCAATGAGCAGATGGTGGCTCTTACGGGTCACTCTCGCGATGTGTTGCTCGGCACTCCCTTCAAGTCTTACTTCACCGATCCTGATGTGGCCGCCGAGGGAATCCTGAGGGTGCTGCAAGAGGGGCGGGTCACCAACTACGAACTCACGGTGCGGGACAAGACCGGCGTGACAACGGTCGTCTCCTACAATGCGGCGACCTTCGCGGACCGGACGGGCAAGCTGCAAGGCGTGTTCGCCTCGGCACGAGATATCACCGAACAGAGGGCCCTTGAGGAGCTACTTCGGGAGCAGCAGACCTACCTGCGCGGCCTCATCGAGTCGTCCGTCGACGGCTTGGTCACGGTCGACCCGGCCGGGTATATCACGGACGTCAACGAGCAAATGTGCGCGATGTGCGGCTATGCTCGGGCAGAGATCATAGGAACGCCGTTCGTCGACTACTTCACCGAGCCGGACAAGGCTCTCGAAGGTGTCCAGAAGACCTTTGAGATTGGAGTCGTCACCGCGTACAAGTTGACCCTGATCAGCGAGGGTCGGCGTCAGCTGCACGTGTCCTTCAACGCGTCCGTGTTCAAGGGATCTAGCGGCGAAGTTCGTGGAATCTTCGCCAGCGCCCGCGACATCACGGGCCGAGTCCGGCTCGAGGACCAGATGGTCGAGCAGCAGACCTACCTGCGCGGTCTCATCGAATCGTCCGCTGATGGCCTGGTCACGGTCGATCCCGACGGCTTCATTACCGACGTCAACGAGCAGATGTGTCGGATGACCGACTACGACCGTGGCGTGCTCATCGGCACGCGCTTCAAACGGTACTTCACCGTGCCTGAGCAGGCCGACTTTGGAGTTCGGCGAACCTTCGCAGAGGGAGTTGTCACAAACTACGAGTTGGTGATCCAGACCCGCACCGGGCGCAAGTCGAATGTGTCGTTCAACGCCTCGGTGTTTCGCGATGCCGACGGAGCGATCCAGGGCATCTTTGCGAGCGCTCGGGACATCACTCAGCAGAGTCGTCTCCAGACCGCGCTAGTACAGGAGCGCGCCTACAACCGGTCCCTCATCGAGGCCTCTGCTGATGCCCAGTTCGCTATCGCACCGGACGGCTTTATCACCGATGTGAACGCCGAAGCGATCCGCCTCACCGGCTACAGCCGCCGGCACCTCATCGGGTCAGGTTTCGCTGAGTACTTCACCGAACCTGGTCAGGCCCGCGATGGGCTGGAGAAGACGCT